>NZ_DBHKYV010000007.1:0-213133 GCF_057315035.1 Cupriavidus sp.
GTTAAAGCACCAGACAACCTTAGTACCTGTCTGAAAAAACTTGACCACCACAGAGAGACCACCAAGGGCATCGATTCAATCCATCGCCGTCCGCTTGCGATACTCCGCAGGCGTTACCCCTACCACCCGCATGAACGCGCGTCTCAGCGTGTCAACGCTGGAGAAGCCACATGCCGGCGCCACCTGCTTCGGGGCCAGATTGCCCTCCTCAAGCAACTGCCTTGCCGCCGCCACGCGCGCCTCTTCCACCCAGTTCGCTGGCGTCACGCCTACTTCCTCCTGGAATAGCCGCGACAGATGACGTGCACTGACGCCAATCCGTGCCGCCATACTTGGCACATCGTGTACAGCGGCGGGATGTGCGGCCACCCAGCGCTGCAACGCCTGCAACGCTGAGCGACTCAAGGCGGCTGGCACTTCGCGACGACTGAACTGTGCCTGGCCACCGGGCCGCTTGAAGAACATCACCAACTGGCTGGCCACTTTCATGGCGATCTCGCGGCCCAGGTCTTCCTCGACCAGCGCAAGTGCGAGGTCCATGCCCGCAGTGACTCCGGCCGCGGTACGCAGCTTGCCGTCACGTACATGAATCGCATCGGCATCGACCACCACCTTCGGATAGCGTGCCGCCAGCGCATCGGCCACCGCCCAGTGCGTGGTAACGCGGCGCCCATCGAGCAACCCGGCCTCGGCAAGCAGGAATGCCCCGCTGCATACCGAGCCATAACGCCTTGCCAACGGTGCCACACGACGAAGCCAGTCAAGCACCTGCGGATCCGCGACGGCATCGGCCGCGTGCGGTGCCCCCGCCACCAGCAGCGTATGGAACCTTGTCGGCGCAACATCGGCAGGCGCATCGTCGATCGCACTATCCGGCAGCAGTGTGACGCCTGACGAGGCACGCAACGGCCCACGCCGGGCACCGACTACGTTCATCCGATAAACCTCGGCACCGGCCTGCACGTTGGCCTCGGCGAACACGTCGAGCGGCCCGGAAACGTCCAGAAGTTGAACCCCTTCGACGGCCAGCAGGCCGATTTTGCGCGATACAGCCATGTGATGTCCTGATTGAGACCTGATGTCCTAATTCATCGCATTGCGATGATTGAAGACATACTACGCCGACTCCTAGACTCGAGGCAACCTTCACCGAACAGGAGTCAACCATGCATTTCACCGCAGCCGATATCGCCATTCCCGACAGCAAGCTGGCGCGCGAAATCACCGAACTGGTACGCGATACGGAATCGCCGTTGCTGTTCCACCATTCGAGCCGGGTCTACTACTGGGCAGCATTGGCGGGCCAGCATCGCGGACTCGACTTCGACCCCGAACTGCTCTATGCCGGTGCAATGTTTCACGACATGGGCCTGACCCACGCTCACAGCAGTGCCGACAAGCGCTTTGAAGTCGATGGGGCCAATGTGGCGGCAAACTTCCTGCGCAGCCGCGGCATTGGAGAAAGGGAAGTGGAAAAGGTCTGGACAGCGATCGCGCTGCATACCACGCCCGGTATCCCCGAATTCATGGCGCCGGAGATCGCGTTGGTAACGGCGGGGGTCGAGATGGATGTGCTCGGCATACGCCATGACACGTTTGCCGATGCGGATCGCGAGATGGTACTGCGCGCGCACCCACGTACCCAGCACTTCAAGGAGGACATCATCCAGGCGTTCTATGACGGCATCCGGCACAAGCCCGATACGACATTCGGCAACGTCAAGGCCGATGTAATCGCAGACAAGGAACCGCATTTCCATCGCGGCAATTTCTGCAGCGTGATTCGTGCCTCGGCGTGGCAAGGCTGACCAGACGCTAGCTCAGCACGCCCGCCGGACATGCCGGTTCAGCAGCCTCGTCAATGTGACGGAGCTCACGGGCTTTGTCAGCACGGTATCGATGCCGGCAGCCTCACAGGCTCGCCGCTCCTTGCGCCCCGCGGTAGCCGTGATGGCGACGATGGGCAAGCGGGCGGCGCCAGACCGCCGCTCCGCATCGCGCACCGCGCGCGCCAATGCCATGCCATCGATGTCGGGCAGGCTGATATCGGTCAGCAACAACGCCACATCGCCATGCTGCAGTATCGCCCGCGCCGCCTTGCCGCTTGTGCATGCCACGATTTCGCATCCGCCAAGCGCCTTCAGTTGGCCCTCGAGGACCAGCAGGCATACGGGGTGGTCTTCCACAACCAGGACGCGTGGCAGAGATGAGGCGGCGGGCAGAGTCTGGTTCACGGCAAACGTTGACTGCAATCGATCATGGCTTGATTGTCAGCGTCGCTTTGTCGCTTGAGTTGCGGAAATTTCCGCAAGTACCTGCAGATGCGTCTGAAATTGCTAGGTGACTTGATTCTTCAGCGGCGTCCCATGTACCCAACGCTGCAGGTTGTCGAGAAAGATCTCGACCACACGTGCCGCGTTGCCGTCAGAGAATCCCGCGCTGTGCGGCGTGGCAATGACGTTGGGCAGTGTCCAGATCGGTGATGTCGCGGCCAACGGCTCATGCGCGAAGACATCGAGATACGCACCGCCCAGTTGCCCCGAGTGCAATGCTTCGATCAATGCCGTTTCATCGACCACCTCTCCGCGCGCGACGTTCACGAGCCGTGCACCGGCCGGCAAGCGGCGCAGCGCCGCACCATCGACCAGTCCACTCGTGCGCGCCGTCAGCGGGCATGCCAGGATAAGCCAGTCGGTGCGCGGCAACACGGCATCGAACTGCTCGAACGTCACCGACTCGAACCCTTCACCGGCTGGCGTGGCGCGTTGCCTGACCACCGCAACCGACAACCCCAGCATGCGCAGGACAGCGCCAACCTGCTGTCCGATGGGGCCCCACCCGACGATGGTGGCACGCTGGCCTTGCAGGTCGCGTGGCAGGCCACTACCGAGCAACGGTGCCCAACGCCGTTCACGCTGGGCATCGAGCAGCTGGGGAAGATGGCGGGCCAGCGCCAGCACGCCCGCCAGCGCGGTTTGCGCTACGACGCCGGCATTGGCCCCTGACGAGGTGGTGACAGTCACGTCGCGCTGACGCAGTTGCCCGAATATCGCCCGATCGGCGCCCGCCGAGTGCGTGTGGACCCACCGCAGCGATGGCGCTTCGAGCATCGCGGCATAGAAGCGTTGCGTAGGCGGCAGGATCTCGTGCTTGGTCGACAGCCCGGTGACATCACGCGAAACGAATGCCAGATCGGCATCCACGGCGCGCCCGTCGTTGACGGCCGGCACTGGCACCGGCTGCCACGCCCGCCCGGCCAGCACGGCATCGATCGCCGCGCGATGCGTTTGCAATGAGGGCTCAGACAACAGGATGCGAAGCGGTTCAGACATGGCTAGCCATCAGTTCATCAATCCATCAATTTGTCGATTCATCAATCGACGGTTGCACCGGAGGCTTTTACCACGGCCTTCCATTTGACGTATTCCTTGCGGGTGAAGTCACCGAACTGCTTCGGCGATCCGCCCACCGGATCTGCGCCTTCGCGAATCATCTGCGCCTGCAGCGATGGCAGGATGTCATTGACCGCCTGGTTCACCTTGGTAATCACATCTGTCGGCGTACCCTTGGGCGCGAAGAAGCCGAACCACGAACCGGCCTCGAAACCCGGAAAGCCCTTTTCCGCAACCGTCGGCAGATCAGGCAGCGAACGCGAACGCTTGGCGCTGGACACCGCCAGCGCGCGCAGCTTGCCAGCCTGGATATGGGGCATCACCGACGGAATCGTCGCGAACATGAACTGGATGCGGCCCGACAGCAGGTCATTCAATGCATCGGCGCCCTTGTACGGGATATGCGTGGCCTGCGTGCCCATGCGCTCCGTCAACATGAACCCCGACAGGTGCGACGAGGTACCCACGCCCGTGGAGCTGTAGTTGAGCTTGCCCGGGTTGGCCTTGGCATAAGCCACGAATTCGTCGAAGTTCTTTACCGGCAACGACGGATGCACGACCAGCACGTTAGGCACATCGGCGATCTGCACCACCGGAACCAGATCGGTCAGCGGATCGTAGTTCAGCTTCTTGTACAGCGTCTGGTTGATCGAGATCGGCCCCACCGAATTGACCAGCAGCGTATAGCCATCTGCTGGTGCGCGGACCACGAACTCGGTGCCGATATTGCCGCCGGCACCCGGGCGGTTATCCACGACGAAAGACTGCTTGAACCGTTGTGCCAGCTGCTGGCTGACGCTGCGCGCAAGCATGTCGGTGGTGCCGCCCGCGGTAAACGCCACCACCACCCGCACCGGTTTGACCGGGAATTCTTCGGCGCGTGCCGGCGCGGCGAGCACCAGGCCACTCAGCATTGCAGCGGCCATCAGCCAGCGTGCGGGGGCAATTGCAGGGTAAATCCGGTTCATGATCTGTCTCCGTTCCTGTCGTGTTTGATTTTTTTATGTTTGAGTTCGGATTCGGGCCAGGCTACTGCCCGAATCCGTACAGCGTGGCCGGATTCGTGACCAGCACGCGCTGGCGGTCTGCTTCGGCCGGCAGCCAGCGTGCAAGCAGGTTGAACAGCACGCCGTCGTCAGGCATCTGCGCGGTTTCAAAGTAGTTGATGTGCGGCCAGTCCGAGCCCCACACGATGCGCTCCGGGTTGGCGGCCATCAGTGTCGCCACGAACGGGTCTACGTCGTGGTACGGCGCGCCGGCCGGTTGCAGACGGTCGGCGCCCGATATCTTGGTCCAGGCCACACCGTCACCCAGCAATGCGCATAACGCCTGGAAGCCGGGATCGGCCACGCCACGCGACGTCGCCATGCGTCCCATGTGGTCGATCACGAGCGGCAGGCCCAGCGCCTTCAGCCGTGGCCCCAGTTCCACGAGGTCCGGCGCATGAATCCAGATCTGAGCATGCCAGCCGCGCGCCTTGAGTCGCGGCGCGAGTGCTTCCAGCACATCGATTCCCACGCCATTTCGATACACCGCATGACCGGCAAGCTGGTACAGGTTGAAGCGCACGCCGCGCACGCCAGCCTCGTGCCAGGCATCGAGTTGGGCATCGGTGATGTCTGGCGCAGGTACGGCGATGCCACGCAGGCGCGTGGGGTACTGGCGCAGGGCATCGATCACCACGCTGTTGTCCGTGCCGCTGGCACTGGCCGTGACCAGCACGCCGCGCGCAAGACCCAAGGCATCGAGATGGGCAATAAAGGCGTCCGCCGGGTGCTCTGCCGGCGTATAGCTGCGGTCTTCCGCCAACGGATACCGGGCGAACGGACCAAAAACGTGGGCATGGCTGTCGCAGGCGCCCGCCGGTGCGCGAAACACCGGCGACGTAACATGCGACAACGGGGGCAGGCAAGGACGTGTCATGAATGCGCTCCGCTAACGGTGGTTCGACTGTGTTCTGACTGTGCAGCGATCACTCGGCAGCCTTCAGCCGCCCCGCCGCTGCCAGCGTCTGCGCACGTGCGTCCTCGCGCTGCAGCGAAGCCAGCAGTTCCTGTGGCGAAGATGCCTGCGCCACGCTGCCCACATTGAGCAGCCGGCTCTTGACGCTGCCTTCGGCCAGCGCCTTGCGCAGCGCCGCATTGATCGTTTCCACGGTCTTGGCCGGGGTTCCGGCCGGCGCCAGCAGCCCGGTGGCGGTGGTGGCCTCGAAGTTCGCCAGCCCCGCTTCACGCAACGTCGGCACCTTCGACAAGGCAGCATCACGGTCACGCGACATCACGGCGAGCGCACGCAGCGCACCCGACTGGATATGCGGTGCGGAACTGGTCAACTGATCCACCACCATGTCGATCTGCCCGCCCATCAGATCGACCAGCGCCGGTGCCGAGCCCTTGTAAGGCACCTGGTTGAGCTGGATCTTCGCGGCATCTTCAAGCTGCAGCAGGGCCATATGATTGGTCGTGCCGGGACCGGCGTGTCCCGCGGTAACCTTGCCAGGATTGTTGCGTGCGTACGCTAGCAGCGCTTCGATGTCCTTGAAGCGCGTAGCGCCGCCCTTGACCACGATCACCAGCGCCGTGGTCGATACCAGCCCGACCGGGCTGAAGCTGGCCAGCTTGAAGTTGGTGCGCGTCATCTTTGGCAGCACCACCACTGCATTGGGGGTGGTGACCAGCAGCGTGCTGCCGTCGGGTTCGGCGCGCGCCACGGCCGAAGCACCGATGATGCCGCCTGCGCCGGGGCGGTTGTCGACAATCACGTTGCGGCCCAGTTGCTGTTCCAGCGCCGGTGCGATGGCGCGCGCCACCACATCGAGATTGCCGCCCGGCGCGAACGGTACGATCAGCGTCACGGGCTTGTTCGGCAACGCTTGCGCGCGCGAATCAAGGACATAGGGGGCGGCGGCAAGCGCGGCGATCCGCGCCAGCATGCGTCTACGATTCATTGCTCTCCTCCACACATTGCTGTGGGCTTTCTTCGATTGATTTTTGTTCTGGTGGGAAAGCTACGTTCAGTCCCGGAAACCCGGGTCAAGGCGGTCGAGCTTGCGCAGCAGCGCCGGCCACTCCATCACGCCATACGGGCGTCGGGTGCCGGGCTGGTAGTTGTTCCAGGTTTCCTGGAGCACGTCGGCCGGCACTTCCTGGAACGGGGTGTTGCACGACATCGCCGCCACCTGCGAGCGGCAGGCAAGTTCCAGCCGGTGCATCCAGTTGAACGCCTCGCCGACGGTATTGCCCACGGTGAGCGCACCGTGGTTACGCAGGATCAGCGCTTCGCCACGCCCCAGGTCGGCGATCAGTGATTCCTGCTCGGCGGTATCGAGCACCACGCCCTGATAGTCGTGGTAACCGATCTTCAGGAAACGCATCGACGTCTGCGTGATCGGAAGCAGGCCACACGCCAGCGACGACACGGCCATCGATGCCCAGCTATGGGTGTGGATCACGCATGCCACCTCGGGCCGGGCATGGTGCACGGCGCTGTGAATCACGTAGCCGGCCTTGTTGATGCCGTAGTTCAGCGCGCCGAAGTCGGGCTTTGACAGGATCTTGCCGTCGTGGTCGACCTTGATCAGGCACGACGCGGTGATTTCCTCGTACATCATGCCGTACGGGTTGATCAGGAACGCGTCTTCCTCGTCTGGCACGCGCGCCGAGATGTGGTTGGCCATCATGTCGGCCATGCCATAGAGCTCGACCAGCCGGTAGCAGGCGGCCAGGTCCACGCGCGCCTGCCATTCCGCCTCGCTGCACTGGCCGCGCATCGACGGGATGTTCAGCACACCGGGTTTCGTCATGATCTGTCTCCTGGGGGATTACCGTGGATTTGGTGGATTTGGTTTCTCGTATTCGGGGTCAGTCCGAGCCAAGCGCAAGATCGTTCGGACGACGCTTCTCGATGTGGTACTTCAGCAGCGACGCGCTGCGGAAGATGCCGTGCGCGAACTTTCCATACGGCAAGGTGAGGAACAGCGCCATCACGATGCCCAGGTGCACGGCCAGCAGCGCGGCCATCGCCCCGGTGTCGCGGCCCGCCAGCAAGGCCAGGCCACTGGCGCTGGTCAGGAACAGCAGCGCGATGAATCCGCGATCCATGGGCTTCTGGCTGCCATCCATGGTGCGCGGATCGCGCTTCAGGTTCAGCCACAGCAATCCGGCCGGACCGACCAGCAGGCCGATACCGCCGGCAATGCCCAGCAGCACCGGCAGGCTCGTCACCGGATATGGCGCATGCAGGTCCAGCAGGTAGTGATACAGCGTTGCCACAGTGGTCGCAGCAAAGCACAGCATGAAACCGTAGAACGTGAAATGGTGGAAGCGGCGACGCAACAACGTGAATGCATCGTCATCGTTGTTGCAGCCCTTGCCATGACCGCCGTCGAGGTACTTGAGCTTGAGCGCATCGTGCGCGGCGCCGCCGACGGCCGCCCCGTGCGACTCGCCGCTGCGCGTGCCGGGCGTGACCTGGCGCCAGAAGCGCGTGACCCCGATGCCCAGTGCCGCGATCGCAAACAGGAACACCACGCCGAACATCGCCGCCAGCAGGTTGTGCGGGAAGATCGCGTAGAAATTACCGGCCAGCGGTTCATGCAGCAGCGTGCCGCGCATGGCCAGCGCCATCAGCAGGAACAGCGCAAGACCACCGGCCAGGGCCAATGCCATGGTCAGTCCCGCGCGGCGATACAGTCCACCGAGCGCGGCGGGAAACGCATAGTCGCCATAGGTTTGCACCCGCACCTTGGCCATGGCCTGCGGAATGTTCACGGCAAACTCGTGCGGCGGCGCATACTGGCACGCGTGATAGCAGGCACCGCAGTTGTGGCACAGGTTGGCCAGGTAGTGGATGTCGGCCTTATGGAACTCGAGCCGGCGGGTCATTGCCGGAAACACCGCGCAGAAGCCCTCGCAGTAGCGGCAGGCATTGCAGATCTGCAGGGTGCGGGCAACTTCGCCCTCATCGGCCGTCAAGGGCAGCGCGCCGTTGGCCAGCGCCGCCGCCTCGCGCGTCAACGCTTCAAGATGTTGCATGGTTCTCTTCCTGTGATGCAGCCGCGGACCTGATCCGGTCCGCAGCCCTGGCGGCCTGGGTACCGGCAATGCGGCCGAACGCCGTGCCGATCGCCATGCCCACACCTGCCGTATAGCCCTTGCCCAGCACGTTGCCGGCCATCATCTCGCCCGCCACGAACAGGTTGCGGCTCGGCTTGCCGCCAAAATGCACGGCCGATTCGTCATTGACCTTGAGGCCCAGATAAGTGAACGTAATGCCCGGCCGCAGTGCATAGCCAAAGAACGGCGCGGTATCGATAGGCCGCGCCCAGTGCGTCTTGGCCGGCGCCACGCCTTCGGTGTGGCAGTCGTCGAGCACGGTATGGTCGAACTTGCCTACACGGCACGCCGCGTTGTAGTCGTTGATGGTGCGCATGAAGGTGGCCTCGTCCAACCCCAGCTTGCGCGCCAGTTCAGGCAAGGTGTCGGCGCGCACGCCCGGAAACACTGGCGGCATGAAGCGGCCGACGGCCTTGGCGTCGATGATCGAGTAGCCAATCTGCTGCGGCTGCTGGGCCACCAGACGGCCCCAGATCGCGTAACGCTTGGGCCAGAAGTCCTCGCCTTCGTCATAGAAGCGCTCGGCGTTGGCATTGAGCACCACGCCCAGTGACACGCAGTCGATGCGCGTGCAGATGCCGCCGTCATAAAGCGGCGCGCGCGCGTCGATGGCCACGCAGTGCGATTGCGACGGATCGCCAATTGCGTCGGCGCCCGCTTCGATCATGAACTTCAGCAGCACACCCATGTTGAAGCGCGTGCCGCGAATCAGGAAATTGTCGGCCGGCCATTCACCGCGCTCGTTCTGGCCCCACGCGTCACGCAACCATTCGCGGTTCGACTCGAAGCCGCCAGCCGCCAGCACACATGCGCGCGCCTCGATCCGCTCGGTGCCGATGCGAGCCGCCACGAAGCGGTCGCCATCGAGCTCGATCGCATCGACGGGGGCGTTGTAGCGGATCTGCACCCCAAGTTGCTCGGCGCTGCGGAAGTACGCATTGACCAGCGCCTTGCCGCCGCCCATGAAGAAGGCGTTGGTGCGCGCCACATGGAGCGCACCCGACAGCGGCGGCTGGAAGTTCACGCCATGGCTGCGCATCCAGTCGCGGCAGCTCGACGATGCGCGGATCGCCAGCCGGGCCAGTTTTTCGTCAGTCAGGCCGCCAGTCACCTTGAGCAGGTCCTGCCAGTACTCTTCTTCGGGGTAGGCCTCGATCAGCACGTCCTGCGGCGCGTCATGCATGCAGCGCAGATTGCGGGTGTGGGAGGAATTGCCGCCGCGCCATTCGCGCGGGGCAGCTTCGAGCAGCATCACGCTGGCGCCGGCTTCGCGGGCCATCAACGCGGCACAGAGGGCGGCATTGCCGCCGCCGATCACGAGGACGTCGATCATGCGCACACGTCCTGCTTGCTGGAATCTAGGGTGGAGATGGACACGACTTTCTATACCTTCAGGAGTCTGTCCGGGACTGTATCCGCATGGAGAAACGCTGCTAAGTCCTTGTCCGGCATGGGGGTATCACGATTTGTGATGGCGGCGGACACGCGGTGGACTGCTGCGGAGTGCGTTTTCAGAGGCGTCTCATATCCATGGGGACGCGGCTGGTGGAAAGTCTTGGGGACGGCACCTGACGCTGCCGCCGCAACCCATATCAACCGAGACCTTCCCGCACCATGCCTGTACTCACTGAAAAGCTCGCCAGCAAGACCCCCGCCGTTTTACTGCCAGACGCGCCGCCGACCGGCCTGCAAGCGTTAAAGGGCTGTTTGCGCCATGAGGTCCCTGCGCTGACCCTCGAGCAGATCGACCAGCTCATCGAAGCTTCCGTCATGGAGGACTTCATGCAAAGCATGGGATGGGATCCAGGGAGCGTGGTGCGTGCCGCCGATTGGCCCCCTCTCGACGATATGCCCCACACATGCAGGCTTCCGGCCCATGCACGACAGACTGCGCAAGCGGTGCGCGACCGGAAGGTCGAATTCTTTGTGCCTGACACCAGCTTCTTCAGGCCGGTCAGGAACGAGTCAGCCGGAGGCTACGATGATCGGCCTTGATACCTGTGTACTGGCCCGTCATGTTCTTGACGATGACAGGCTCAGGGGTGCGTCCCATGCGCTAGGGCTCGATCAACGATCTCGGGCGCAAGGCGTGCGGCGCAAGGTTCGCCAGCACGAAAGCCGCCAGCAGAACGGCCGCGAGACCCCAGGCCGCTACCGGCAGCCATGGCAGCAGGCCCGCCAGTGGCGCGGCCTTGCTGGCGCCGGACGACACGGCCGCAATTCGGAGAAATGCCGCGACCGCCAGGACTGCAAAGACCACGCCCGTGAAGGCGCCTTCGTGGCCGACATGGCCCGCGTTCAGCGCGGCATTGACCGTCGAGCCGAACATGATGCCCCACAGGCCACCAGCCACGTATTGCATCGCGAGCACCCATCCCAGCGAACTGGCTGCGGCAAACCCTGACAGCGCCAGCACACCGAGCGCTGCCGCGGCCAGCAGCAGCACATGGGCAGGATAGCGTTTCAGCAGCGGCGTCTCGGGCAGCAACACGCACAAGGCAAAGCCAACCCAGAAAGCCGGCATCACATTCACGAGGCTGGCGCTCGAAACAAAGCGCAGGTAGGCGGGCGCGGAGTTGATCGCAGTGTGGATCTGAAAGCCAAAGGCAAGAAGCCAGACGGCGACAAACAGGAGCCAGACGCGCTTCGGGCCAATGCCGGGCGGGGATGACAGGTCAGGATGCCTGGATTCGGCGGGTGGCTCTAACCATCGCAAGGCGGCAACCGCAATCACCAGCGCAGCGCTGGCCGCAACAAATGGCAGCAATGGCGATACCGTGCGCAGCCGCGCCGTAAGCAGCGGCGCAACCGCCCCCGCAAGACCGACGCCAAGCAGCGAACAGGACACCAGAAACGTTGAGGCGCGGCTATGCATGCGGCGGGCAATGATCACCATCGGTGGCGCCCGCAGTGCCGAAGACGTGGCCGCCCAGAACGCGGTCAGGGCCAGCAGGAAGACCGGCGAGGTAACACTGGGCAACAGCACGAAGGCCAGTGCGGAAGCGACGGACAGCGCAAGAATCCATCCGCCAAGCCGACGCATCGCGTTGGCCACCCGGTCGGCCGCGACCCCCAGCGCGAAGTCCATGGCCACGAAGATCACCTGATCCATCATCAGGATCCAGGCCACCTGCGCGCGCGGCAGCCCCACCTGCGCGGCCAGTTGCGGCAGAAAGGCCACGTAGAGTGTCCACGTTACGGCCAGCAGGAACTGCACGGAGAAGAAAATCAGTGCGTGCATGGCGGCGCTCCCCGTCCGGCATGGTCAACCGGTTCTTGTTCTGCCCGGTACCGCAAGGTGCTTGCCGGCGCCGGCATTTCCATTGCAAGGATAGGAAGAGACCATGCATTTCACCAGTCGCGCAAAGAAACCTGACATCAGGCTGGCCGAATCTAACTAACCCTACCCTTCCAGTAACCGTGCCCCACGCCATTCGCCGGACCGCACCAGCCCGCGCGCCGTGTCGGCTAGCACGACGCGCAGCGCCAGTGCGGCGGGCGACAGTTCGTCATCGGACAGGCTGCACAACAAGTTTTTCCTGCCGACCTGGGGATCATCGATCTGCGCAAGATGAAACCGTGTTTCCGCATCGGGATAACGCCCCACGGCGGCCCACGGCTGTAGCGTGGCACCAAAGCCCATGTCGACGGCGTCCATCAGCATTGCCAGCGAATCGACTTCCTGGGTCACGCGCGGCGTGACCTTGGCACGCGAAAACGCGGCATCGAACGTACTGCGCAAGCCGTGGACCCCGGTCGGCATGATCAAGGGTACTTCCGCCAGGTCAGCCATCTGCCTGTGAGTTGGTGGATCGGCCTTGCCTTGCGGCAACGCCTTGCGCGACTGGATCAGGAACAGGGTTTCCTCAAGCAACGGGATAACCGTCCAGCGCCGTGCCGCATGGGTGCCGAACAGCACGGCAAGATCGAGCTGGCGTGCATTGAGCATTGCGGTGAGATGCCCGGACAGGCTTTCGACGATATGCAGGCGCACATCGGGATATCGCTCGCGCATTGCACGGATTAGCGGTACGCCGATAACCGATGCGGTGGTCGGCGCCAGGCCAACGCTGACCGCTCCGGTCAGGCGCGCCTGATGCGCGGCACGCCGTGCCTGTTCGGCATGGCGCAGCGTGAGTTGGGCCTCGTGGAAGAATGCCAGGCCGGCTTCGGTTGGCGTGACGCCTTGCGGTGTACGGCGCAGCAGGCGCGTGGCGAGTTCGCTTTCCAGCCGGCTGATTTGCTGGCTGACCGCCGATTGCACCATGTCGAGTTCGAGCGCGGCACGACTCATGCTGCCAAGCTCGACCACTCGCACAAAATACTGAAGCTGGCGCAATTCCATCTGACTCCCCCGGCAAGGCCGAGCCACCCGTGCCAGCGGGGGTCGGCTTCAATGTTCTGGGGGTCTTATACCAGATGCGCTGATTTCATGGTCCCTTCGCCGTCCCGACCAAGGGCGGGGAACCGTGCGGCAACGGTCAGGCCTCGTCTGCGCCGCTGTGCCAGTCCACCGTCTGATCGAGATAAACCAGGCCCTTGTCGGCCAGCGCGGGGCGCATGTTGTACATATCGACCCCGAGCACGCCTGATGCGAGCTTGTCACGCTTGCCGGCTTCCAGCGCTTCGCGTTCGGCCGCCTTGCGGGCGATTTCCGCCGCATGCGGACGCGCCACGACGACCACGCCATCGTCGTCCGCGACGATCACGTCGCCGGGACGCACCTGCGCGCCCGCACATACCACGGGTACATTGACGGCACCCACGGTTTCCTTGACTGCCCCCTGCGCCGAGATGGCACGCGACCAGACCGGGAATCCCATTGCATTGAGCGTGCTGACGTCGCGGCAGCCGGCGTCGAGGATCAGGCCACGTGCGCCACGCGCCTTCAGCGAGGTCGCAAGCAGGTCACCGAACACGCCGTCGGTGCAATCGCTGGTCAGTGCCACGACCAGGATATCGCCGGGCTGGATCATTTCCACGGCGACGTGGATCATCCAGTTGTCGCCGGGATGCATCAGCGCGGTCACGGCACTGCCTGCAATGGCTACCCCCGACTGGATCGGTCGAAGGTAGGGCTTCAACAGCCCGGTGCGGCGCTGGGCCTCGTGCACCGTGGCAACGCCCGATGCGCCGAGCGATTCGATGTCGCGCGCATCGGCGCGCAGGATATTGCGATAGGCAACCGTTCTCATGCCAATACCTCCGTTACCTGGGGAAATACGCGTACGTACCCTTCCCCATACTGAATCTTGCTATCCGAATTGCGCGTTGCCTGCGCTCCACGCTGCAGCGCCACGCGCGTGTAGTACTCCCACAGATGTTCCTGCGCCGCCATCGTCGTGAATGCACGCTGCTTCTTTTCCCAAACCGAAGAAATGTCCAGCAGCACATCGGGCTTCCAGTTGCATTGCTCGGGCTGGTGCGGCTCGAACAGGAATACCGGCGGCGCGCCAATCACCGGCACTTCGGGCTTGTAGCCGTGGGCCTGCGCAATGACGCGCGCTTCCTGTGCCACATGCGTGGCCAGCGGGTGATCGAAGTTGTAGATGTCCTCGCTGGAATGGCTCAGCACGAGCTCCGGTCGAATCTCGCGATAGATGTCGGCCAGGCGCAGCAACGCATGATCTGGCACGCGCAGCGGATAATCGCCAAGATCGAAGCATTCCAGCGTGCCACCCAGAATCTCGGCGGCGCGCTGCGCTTCTTCAAGGCGTGCGGCCTTGACACGATCGATCGTCATGCCCGGCTGGCGCCACATCTTGGCCGATTCTCCGCGCTCGCCAAAAGACAGGCAGACGATGCGCACGTGATAACCGCGCTCTGCGTACAGCGCAATTGCACCGCCCGCCCGCCAGACAAAATCGGCAGCGTGTGCGCTGACAACCAGGATCGAAGGCTTTGCAGCCGTGGCTTGTGGTTCAGACATGGGGACAGCTTCCAGAAATCATTGAATCAGTGGATCGGGCCACACAGGGTGCGCTTAATCCGCAGTAATGCCGGCCTTGCGGATCACGTTGTTCCAGGTGGTGGTCTCGGTCTTCACGAACTGGCCAAACTGCTCGGGGGTGCCCGAGACGATCGTTACGCCAAGCTGGCTCAGTTGCTTGCGCACGTCCGGGTCAGCCAGCGCCGTGTTGGCGGCTGTGTTCAACTGCTTGACGATGGCCGGCGGCGTCTTGGCCGGCGCAACCAGTCCCCACCACACCGAAGCGGTGAAGCCAGGCAAGCCCTCTTCCTTCGACGTGGGCACGTCGGGCAGCAGGGCTGAACGATTGGCACTGGCAACCGCCAGCGGACGCAGTGTGCCGGCCTTGATATGCGAAATCACTTCGAGCGGGTTGATCGGCATGAACGTAATGCGCTCGCCGATCAGGTCGGTAATCGCCGGTGCTCCGCCTTTGTACGGCACATGAAGCACGTCGATATTGGCCGTATCCTTGAGCATTTCACCGGCCAGGTGGCCCGAGCTGCCGTTGCCGGCCGATGCATAGCTGAGCTTGCCCGGCTGCGTCTTGGCCTGCGCCACCAGCGCCTTCATCGATGCGATATTGGACTTGGCCGGCACTACCACCACCAGCGACGCTTCGCCGATGCGTGCCACCGGTGTGAAATCGGTCTGCGGGTTGAAGCTGAGCTTGTTGAACAGCGCGGCGTTGGTCGCCAGGCTGTTCGACGCCATCATGATCGTGTAGCCATCGGCGGGCGCCTTGGCCACGAAATCCATGCCGATATTGGTACTGGCCCCCGGACGGTTGTCGACGATGACAGGCTGCTTCAGCAACTGGCTCATGCGCTGGCCCACCGACCGCGCCACGATATCGACCGCGCCACCGGCTGCATATGGCACTACCAGCCGGACCGGATGATCGGGAAACGCGTCGGCATGTGCCGCGGCACTCCCCAGCGCCAGTGCCGCCGCAAGCAGCGTTGCCAGGAATGGGCGGCTCCCGCCCTGCGAATGACAAAGTCGAGCGAGCCCATGCTGCATGTCGTCTCCAGGATGTTATTGAGGATGTGCTCGCATTCTCTGTCCCGGTCGTGATACTGTCCAATACGTTTTCAGATAGCTTGTTATTTCGATTCCCTATCAATGGACTTCCGCCAACTTCGCTATTTCGTGGCCGTGGCCGAGGCGCTGAGCTTCAGTGAAGCCGCGCGCCGGCTGCATGTGAGCCAGCCGCCGCTGAGCGTGCAGATCAAGGCGCTTGAGGAGGAACTCGGCAGCGCGTTGCTGGAGCGCTCGCGCCATCATGTGGCACTGACTCCCGCCGGCGAACTGTTCCTGGAGAAGGCGCGCGCGGCACTGGCCAATCTGGACCAGGCACGTGAAGTGGTAAAGCAGGTGGCATCGGGTGAGGCCGGCGAGATCCGCGTGGGATTCACGGCGTCGGTGCCGATGCAGGATTCATTTCCGCGCGCGGTGCACGCGTTTCGCGAAGCCCATCGCCACGCCAGGCTTGAACTCGTGCACCTGTCCACGGGACAGCAGTTGCAGCAACTCGAACATGGCGAGATCGATATCGCCTTCCTGCGCCCTTCTCCGCAGTTCCGTCCCCCCGTCAGCATCACGGTGCGCGAAGTACTGGACGATCGCCTGGTCGCGGTCTTGCCGCTGGCACATCCACTCGTGAATGCGCGTAAGCAAGACGAGATCGACATCAGCGCATTGTCCGTGGAGCGCTTCCTGCTGTTTCCGCGCGGGCTGGGCTGCGGGTTGTTCGACCATGTGACCACACTCTGCAACCGCTCGGGCTTTGCGCCCAACATTGCGCAGGAAGCGCGCGAGGCCACCACCATCATCGGACTGGTGGCCAGCGGTGCCGGTGTTTCAGTGCTACCCGAGATCTACGCACGCACGGGAATTCCAGGCGTGGCGTACGTGCCGATAGCCGGACCCGACGCGGCCAGCCGCATCCTGATGGCGCACCGCACAGAGGCACTGTCGCCAATCATGAAAAGGTTTGTGGGGTATTTTTGATGTGTTTCCCCTCTCCCGCGCGCGGGAGAGGGGCGGGGGAGAGGGCTGGCGCATCAAGACGCGAAATCGGCAATTTGAACCTCGTTGCCCTCTCCCCCAACCCCTCTCCCGCGCTGCGGGAGAGGGGAGCAGAACACAAGTACTTCAAACCGCCGGTGCCTTCACCAGTCCATCCGTGCGGAACATGGCCTTGATGCCGCGCACGGCCTGGCGGATTCGTGACTCGTTCTCGATCAGTGCGAAGCGTACGTACTCGTCGCCATAGTCGCCAAAGCCAATGCCCGGCGACACCGAGACTTTTGCCTTGGCCAGCAGTTGCTTGGAAAATTCCAAAGAACCCAGCGCGCGGTAGGCCTCAGGAATCCTGGCCCAGATATACATCGACGCCTTCGGAATATCGACCGGCCAGCCCGCCTCGATCAAGCCGCGAGCCAGCACGTCGCGGCGTGACTGGTATTGCGCCGCAATCTCCTTCACGCATTGCTGATCGCCTTCCAGCGCCGCAATGGCCGCCACTTGCAGCGGCGTGAACGTGCCATAGTCGTGATAGCTCTTGATGCGTGTCAGCGCCGCCACGAGGTCGGGGTTGCCCACCATGAAGCCGATCCGCCAGCCAGCCATGTTGTAGCTCTTCGACAACGTGAAGAACTCCACGGCAATATCCTTGGCACCGGGCACCTGCATGATCGACGGCGCCTTCCATCCATCGAACACAATATCGGCGTAGGCCAGGTCATGCACCACGAAGATGTCGTGCTTGCGCGCCAGCGCGATCACGCGTTCGAAGAAATCCAGTTCCACGCATTCCGCCGTCGGGTTCGACGGAAAACCGAGCACGATCATCTTCGGCTTCGGATAGCTGCCGCGAATCGCACGTTCCAGTTCGGCAAAGAAATCGATGCCGGGCGTAAGCGGTACCGAACGGATATCGGCCCCGGCAATCACCGCACCATAGATATGAATCGGATAGCTTGGGTCCGGCACCAGCACCGTGTCGCCACGATCGAGCGTGGCCAGCATCAGGTGGGCCAGCCCCTCTTTCGAGCCAATCGTGACAATGGCTTCCTTGTCCGGATCGATCTCCACGTCATAGCGTTCGCGATACCAGTGCGAGATGGCACGGCGCAGGCGCGGAATACCCTTCGAGGCCGAGTAGCCGTGCGTATCGGGCCGCTGCGCGGCGTCCACGAGCTTGGCCACGATATGCGGCGGCGTGGCGCCATCGGGGTTGCCCATGCTCATGTCGATGATGTCCTCGCCACGACGGCGCGCGGCCATCTTGAGCTCGGCGGTGATATTGAAAACGTACGGGGGAAGACGATCGATGCGCGCAAAGCGGCGCTTGCCGGATTCGGCAGTCATGGTGGATTCCTTACGTAAGCGCCCGGATCCGTCCGAGCGACGTCGTGACCATTGTCTGGGTCACTGGGAATCGATCATAGCCAGCCGCGCGTGTTTGCACAACTGGCCATCGACAGAAAATTCAGAGGATGCTGCCTGGCACGTTGACCGGGCGGTCAGGCGGCAGGATTTTCACGATGCAGTCGAGCGCATCGGCATTGGGCTTGTCGCCACCGAATGCCGCGGCGATCGAGTCGCGATACTGCGGCACGCTGATGCGGTTGTAATACAGGCGCGACGTCTGGTCGAGCCAGTAGACATAGTCGCTGTCGCTGTCGTTGGTACCGCTGCGCAACCACTCGCCCAGCTCATGATTGCCCAGTCGCGTGCCCGCGCATACGGCCTGGATCTTGTCGAGATACTTGTTCAGGCCATGCGCCTCGTAGTTGCGCACGGAATCGGGTGCGCAGGCGGCAAGGCCAAGGACAGCGACGAATGTCAGCAGACGAAGGCGCGGCATGGCGGGTCCCATGACAGTTGGCGTGCTATCCAGTGTAGCTGTGCCGCCTCCATGGAACCCTGCCGCGAGAAAATTTTCAGATCAGTCGTCGATCGTTTCGTGAACCGCGGCGTTACCGCGCTTCCAGTAGGCCGATGCACGAATGCGCGTCTTGTCGATACCACGTTCGGCCACCAGATGCTGGCGCACCTCGCGCATCGCGGCACCTTCGCCGGCGGCCCACACATAGCCCTCCCCTTCGGGCAGGCTCAGCCATTTCAAAGTGGGTAACAACTGGCTGCCCTCCGGCGCATCGCCACGATGCACCCAGTGCACCTCGGCCTGCGCGCCTGCAGCCAATGGAATCCGTGCGGACTCGTCGGCAACTTCGGCCACCACGATCACGCGTGCGTCGGGGCCAAGCTCCTCGATGCGGCGGCCAATCGCCGGCAGCGCGGTATCGTCGCCAATCAGCAGATGCCAGTCGAAGCCGTGCGGAATCACGAACGACCCACGTGGACCGCCCACGCCAAGGTACTGGCCCGGCTGTGCATGCGCGGCCCAGGTCGACGCAGGACCATCGCCATGCAGCACGAATTCGATATCGAGCTCGCGCGCGACATTGTCATAACGACGCGGCGTGTAGTCGCGCGCCGGCGGACGCGGCTGGCCTTCGGGGAACGTGATGCCCTCCGGGCCCGCCTGCGGCAGCACCGGCTTTTCCGCGCCCGGCGTCGGGAAAAAGACCTTGATGTGATCGTCGAACGAGCCCGAAACAAAGTCGGCCAGATCGTCGCCGCCAAGCGTCACGCGCAGCAACTGCGGCGATACCTGGCGCGTACGCAGCACCTTGAGCAGGCGCATCTTGAGCGGATGGCGCACGCGCTGTACGGTCAGGTCACGGTTGTCATTCATGTTCAAGCCTCCGGTTGATTGGTGGGTGTGCCGCGTTCGATCTCGTCCGACGCACGTTCCAGGATGGCGGCAACACGGCGCTGTTCGTCGGCCGACGCGCCACTGCGCATCATCATGATCTGCTTGAGGCGCCCGCGCGCCTTCACAAGTTCCGGCGCCCAGCCGCCCTCTTCGGGCTCGCGCTGCGGCTGGCCACTCATGGCGCGACGCATGAAATCCATCTTGCGCGCCACGTGCTGCAGGCGCGCCACCATGACTTCCAGGCGTTCGCGGTGCTGATCCAGATAGGTACGTCCAGCGTCAGACAACTGGTAGCGCTTCTTGTTGCCTTCGGAATCGACCGTGGCGTATCCCACGTCTTCCAGGAAAGTCAGGGCCGGATACACCACGCCGGGGCTTGGCTTGTAGAAGCCGCCGGTACGTGCCTCCAGCGCCTTGATCAGTTCGTATCCATGCGATGGCTTTTCATCGAGCAGCGACAAGAGCAACAGTTGCAGGTCTTCCGCGCTGAACTTGCGTCCACGGCGCAGGCTGTCGCCATCGAACCCATCACCACCATCGCCGCCATCGTTACGGTCGAAGGCACCGCCACCGCCCCGCGACCAGAAGCCACCACCATGCGCCATGGCCATCAGGGCATGGGCGCGCAATTTTCCACCGAAACCATGATGACCTCCATGGTGCCCCTTATGTGCAAAAGGATGTCGCATCGTGAACTCCGTTATATCGTAAGACGTATCGTAAGATATATATCGTACGATACTAAGTCAAGGACTAATTTGTCGCTTGCCTGGACTCATGGAGTTCTTGTCACAATGAAAGCCAGCAGGTGGCACAACCCAGACACGGAGACAACCAATGTCCAAGCAGGTGGAGTTCTACTTCGATTTCGGCAGCCCCTATTCGTACCTGGCCTACAAGGAATTGCCACGCGTGGCGTCACGCACCGGCGCTACCATCGTGTGGAAGCCGATGTTGCTCGGCGGCGTGTTCAAGGGAACGGGCAACCATAGCCCGATGGACATTCCGGCCAAGAGCGACTGGTCGAAATCAGATATCCAGCGCTGGGCGCAACGCTATGACGCGCCGTTCCTGCACAACCCGCACTTTCCGATCAACACGCTGGCGCTGATGCGTGGCGCGATCGGCTATCAGCGCAAGGGGGATGCCGACTTCCACCGCTATGTGGAAGCCATCTTCAGTGCGATGTGGGAAACGGGAAAGAACCTCAACGACCCGAATGAAATCGGCAAGGTGCTGGTGGCGGCGGGGTTCGACCCGCGTGAGGCGCTGGCCATGCTGGACGACCCCGAGGTCAAGGCCGAACTCAAGCGCGTGACCGAGGAAGCGGTGGCGCGCGGCATCTTTGGCGCGCCCAGCTTCATCGTCGACAAAGAACTGTTCTGGGGCAATGACCGGCTGCTGTTTGTCGAACAACAGCTCGCCGGTCGATCTTCGGGCTAATCAGGCAAGGCGAAATACGGTCACCGCAGCAGCCAGCTGATTGGCCTGCGATTCGAGCGAATCTGCGGCGGCCGCAGCCTGCTCCACCAATGCGGCGTTCTGCTGGTTGACCTGCTCCATCTGCGACACCGCCTCGCTGACCTGCGTAATGCCGCTCGACTGCTCGATCGACGCGGCCGAGATTTCGCTGACCGTATCGGCCAGACGCTTGACGGCCGCCACGATCTCGCCGATGGTGCTGCCCGCCTGCTCCACCTGCGCGCTGCCGGCATCGACCTTGTCGACCGACGAATCGATCAGCGTCTTGATTTCCTTGGCCGCGTTGGCGCTACGCTGCGCCAGGCTGCGCACCTCGCCCGCCACCACGGCAAAGCCGCGGCCCTGCTCACCCGCGCGTGCGGCTTCCACGGCGGCGTTCAGCGCGAGGATGTTGGTCTGGAATGCAATGCCATCGATCACGCCGATGATGTCGACGATCTTCTGCGAGCTCGTGTTGATCTCGCTCATCGTATGCACCACGCCACGCACCACGTCGCCGCCACGCGATGCCAGGTCGGCCGCGCTGCGCGCCAGTTCGCTGGCACGCGTGGCGCTCTCGGCGTTGTTGCCGACGGTCGACGTCAGTTGCTCCATGCTGGCTGCCGTTTCCTCGAGCGCCGACGATTGTTCTTCGGTACGCGACGACAGGTCGGTGTTGCCCGCGGCAATCTCGCGCGCGCCGATCGTCACCGCATCGGAGCCCGCGCGCACACGGGTCACGGTCTGCGTCAGGCCGGCCTGCATGCGCGACAGCGCATCGAGCAACTGGCCAATTTCATTGCGGCCCGCCTGCGGCACCTCGATGGTCAGGTCGCCGTCCGCCACGCGCATGATCAGGTCGCGCGCCTGGTTCAGCGGCGTCACCACCAGATTGCGCAGCGCCAGGTGCACCGCGACGATCAGCAGCGCCGACATCGCCAGACCCACGCAAACCAGCATGATCACGCGGCGCAGCCGCGCGTGGTCGTCGGCCATTGCCGTGTCATTGAGCTGGATGGCGAACTGCTGGAAGCGCTCCACACCAGCCGAGTACTTGGCGCCCGACGTCGTGATGTCCTTGTCGTTGATCGCGGCATAGCCATCGGGGTCGCCCTTGCGCAGCGCATCGAGGCCGCGTTGCACTACCTCCATGTGGGCACGGCCGGCGCTGACGATATCGTCGCGCGTCGCGGCATCCTGCTCCGGAAAAGCCGGCGCCTTGTCGAAGGCATCAAGCTCGTCCTTCGACTTGCCGATCGATTTCTGGGCACTGGCCAGCGCATCGTCATTGACCTGGCCGCTGGCCTTGGCCGAGCTGTAGGCGCGCGTCAACGCGGAGCGTGCGCGCGTCATGTCCTTGTAGGCATCGTTCAACAACAAGGCGCGCGACGAAACCAGGTGGATGCGTTGGGCCGAATCGCTGGCCGCGCTCAGTTGGCTGACGCCCAGCACGGCGCCGAATACGATCATCAGACCAAAGATCACCAGCGTCGCCAGCAGGCCGTGGCGAATACTCACGTTTTTCATCAGGGGGCTCTACTCGTATGGGTTCAGCCCAGCCTTAACGACCCCCTCTCTTAAACCTTGAGCCGATCGAGGCGTCGCCTTTGCGTTACATCAAATCAAAGCGAAGCCAAGCGTCTTGCCATCCACTTTCAGCCTTAAACATAGGCAATCAGGCGGCCCGCGCAGATCACCAGGGCCCATGTGAGAAGCGATAGCATCGCGCACGCGCGCGCCACCGGCGGCGGGGCACGCTGCGTTTCCCACACGCCTTCGGCAGCATGCAAGGACCGGTAAGGCCCGAGATGAAACCAGGCGGCGTTGGCCAGGCCAAACACGATCAGCACGAGCTTGATCAGGAATGCGCGATTGCCGACCAGGTCATCGGCGTGCGCGACAAACAGCAACACGCCACTGCCCATGATCAGCACGAAACCAACCAGCGATACCGGCAATGCATGCCGCAGCAGGATGGTGACCGGCAATTGCCTGCCGAGCCCGGCCAGCCGCAGGTCCACCACCACGATCGATCCGAACAGTAGGGCCATGCCCGCGAGGTGCAGGATCTCGCTAGCCGGATAGGCCCACGGCGACGCGCGCAACCAGACCGCCAGCGGCGTTGCCGCGAGTTGGCCGGCCCAGGCACCAAGCGCTTCCATCGATCAGCGTAGTTCCACTGTCTGGCCGCCGTCGAACGTGATCCGCTCCACGCGCATTTCGTCGGCCTTTTCCTTGCTTGCGTAGCCGACCATGGTCACCTGCCGCCCCACCGCCACCTTGTCGGCCGTGGCCCCGCGCGACTCCATGCGCGACACTGGCGCCAATACCGCCAGCCAGCGCTTGCCCTGCGCTTCGACGCGGATCGTGGCATGCGGATTCTCGTAGTGGGTTTCCACGATCTTGCCGGTCACGGTCAATGGCTTGGTCTCGTCATAGGTCGACCATCCATGATGGGCGATGGCTGGCAGGCTCGACAGGCCAACGGTGACGGCGACGCACAGCGCAACGCGCGAAGCGGGAATGCGAAATGAAATCATGTCGACTCCGATGATGGGCGACGCATGCGCCCATGTCTGCAATGCGGAACATCCAACCATCGTAGATGACATGCGCTGGATCGCAAGGCGAAGCATCCCGCACGTCGTGTTACGCTGTGCATCGCCCTTGATTCGTTGCCCTTGCCTCCCCATCACCATGTCCATCGCTTTCGACCTGCCGCCTGCCGCGCGGCGCGGCCAGCCAGCCGACACCATCGACACGCCTTCCCTGGTCCTCGACCTCGATGCCTTCGCACGTAATGTCGACCGCATGCAGGCCGCCGCCAGCCAGGCCAATGTAAAACTGCGCCCGCACGCCAAGGCGCACAAATGCCCCGACATCTCGCTGGCGCAGGTCGCGCGCGGCGCTGTCGGCATCTGCTGCCAGAAAGTCAGTGAAGCCGTGCCGTTCGTGCGTGCGGGTATCCGCGATATCCATATCAGCAACCAGATTGCCGGCACGGCCAAGGCGGCGCTGCTGGCCGACCTGGCGCGACACGCGCGGATCAGCGTGTGCGTCGACGATCCCGCACAGGTCGATGAACTGGCCGCCGCGGCGCAGGCGGCGGGCAGCAAGCTCGACGTGTTCGTAGAGATCAATATCGGCCAGGGCCGCTGCGGCGTATCCGACTCGGCCGCGGTGCTGCGTCTGGTTGATCGCATTAGCGCCCACGGACCGCTGACAATGCGTGGCCTGCAGGCCTATCACGGTGGCATCCAGCATTTGCGTGGCTGGGAAGAACGGCGCGACGCCGCGGCACAGGCGGCCGATCGCACCGGCAGCATCATCGCCCGCCTCGAAGCGGCGGGTGTGCAGTGCGACGTGGTAACGGGTGGCGGCAGCGGCAGCGTCGAGTTCGACCTGCGCAGCGGCGTCTATACGGAAATCCAGCCCGGTTCGTATGTGTTCATGGATGCGGACTACGGCAGCAATGCCTACACAGGCTCCCTGCGTTTCGAGCACAGCCTGTTCATTGCATCAACCGTGATGAGCGTGGCGGCCGGTGATCGCGTGGTGGTGGATGCGGGCTTGAAATCGATGGCCGTCGATTCTGGGCTGCCCTGGATCTGGACCGATGGCGCACCCTCGCAGATGCTGGACTATGTGGCTGCCAATGACGAGCATGGCATTGTCAAGACACAGCCCGGCAATCAGGCAGGCGTCCTGCCATTGCTGGGCGACCGCGTGATGCTGGTGCCCGGACATTGCGATCCCACGCTGAACCTGTACGACGAAATCGTGGGTATCCGGGCGGGCGTGGTGGAGAGCATCTGGCCCGTGGCGGCGCGCGGCCTGAGCCGGTAGTCGCGCCAGCACACCAGCATTCAGGCGAACTGGGCCACCAGTTCGTCAAGGTCGGCCGGCGCCCAAGTCGCGCCGGTCCATCGTTCGAAGCGCAGCTCGGCCAGCGGCACCGGCATCAGCGTGCCAATCCAGTCGGTGGGCGCTGCGCCGCAACGCAGTCCGTTGGCCACCATGGTCATGGCTTCGGGGATATCGATATCCGCCACGCGTGTCACCGTGGGCCAGGGCAGCAGACGCACGTCATGCACCGGCAAGCCAAAGCGGTACAAGCCAAACCGGGCATGCAACGCGGCCTGCGACAGCGTATGCCGCGCCTGGCTCAAGCCGTCGTCCCTGGTGGCTGACGGATCCCATTGCTGGTTGCGCGAGAACCACAGGATTTCCTGTTCGCCCATGCGTGGTGCCGGCGTACAGGCGGCGGCCGGCATGAGACGCCCGGACCGCGCGATCGCGGCCAGCGGGGTTCCTACCGTGTAATGCCAGACGTAACCGGTTTCTTTTTCCATGTGCTGCTCCTGCAAGCGCCCTTCCACCTTCCACATTGGTGGCGTTCTGCCCCGTTTACAAGCAAGGTCACGGCGTGTTGCGACCGCAACAAAGATGCTGCAAGACTTTCGAAATTGCGCGCCACTACCCTGCAGGCCAGGACTGGCGCGGGTTTCCCGCAGTTTCCATGGCTTGCCACGAGGACAAGCCCGAAATGTCTTTTGAGGGAAACGTCTAAAACCTTAGCACAGCATTTGGTGCATTGCAGCACAAATTACCGGCTTGATGCCGTAGTTTTCGTTGGTCGGCGCACATCATCGATCCCGCAGCCGGTTCTGGAACGGCGCATGCGTCACCAAAATCACGAATGACGGCATCGGAAAACTTGGGAGCGATGTCACCGGGGTGACCTCTCCGATGCTTACGCTGCGGACCGTATCGCACATTTCGCGATGCCCTACCCCGCACGAGACCCCGACCATGATCGAAGCCATCCGAAAACTTGCCCGGGCACGCCCGCTGGGCATGCTGGCCGCCCTGCTGCTATGTACGGCGCTGACCGCCTGTGGCGGCGACAACGACAATCCGCCCGCGTCCGGCGGTGGCACCCCTGCCGACGTCAAGCCACAAATGAAGTGCGCGCCCTGATGCCTGCACCGCGTTCCAACAACAACCTCGCAGACAGCGCAATCGACTTCCAGGGCAGAACCAACATGACATCCAGCAGCCGACGCAATTTTCTCAAGATGGCCGGTAGCAGTGCCGCCGCCACCGCCGCGCTTGCCGCTTTTCCGCCAGCCATCCGCCGCGCCTTGGCCATCCCGGCCAATAACGCCACCAAATCCATCCGCGATGTGGAATACGTGGTGATCCTGATGCAGGAAAACCGCTCGTTCGACCACTACTTCGGCACCCTCAACGGCGTGCGTGGTTTCAGCGACCGCTTCCCAATCCCGCTGGCGGGCGGCCGCAACGTGTTCCAGCAAACGTATGCCAGCGGCAATACCAACCGCATCGTGCTGCCGTACCATCTCGACCAGAGCATCGGCAACGCGCAACGCGTCAGCGGTACACCCCACAGCCAGCCCGATGCACAGGCCGCCTACGACCTGGGCCGCATGAGCGCGTGGCCCACCTCGAAAAAGACGCAGTCGATGGGCTACTACACGGGACAGGAACTCGGCTTCCAGTACGCGCTGGCCAACGCCTTCACGCTCTGCGATGCCTACCATTGCAGCTTCCACGGCGGCACCAACACCAACCGCCTGTTCCACTGGACCGGCACCAACGATCCGTTCGCAAAGAATGGCGGCCCGGTCATCGACAACAGCGGTGATTCGCTCGATGCCACCGGCATCAACTACACGTGGACCACCTACCCGGAACGCCTGCAAACGGCCGGCGTGACCTGGAAGGTCTACCAGAACATGCCGGACAACTACACGGACAATCCGCTGGCCGGTTTCCAGCAGTATCGTGCCGCCAACGCGGCGCGCGGCAATGCTGCCAATGGCTCGCCATACCCGGCCTACACGGTCGCCGATGACGCCGCGAACCCGCTGTTCAAGGGCATCGCCAACACCATGCCCGACGGTGGCTTCCTGCAGGCGCTACGCGACGATGTGGCGGCCGGCACGCTGCCGCAGGTATCGTGGATCGTGGCACCGCAGACGTATTCGGAACATCCGTCACCATCGAGCCCCGTGCAAGGCGCGTGGTACACGCAGCAGGTGCTTGACGCGCTGACCGCAAACCCCGAGATCTGGAGCCGCACGGCCCTGATCATCAATTTCGACGAGAACGACGGCTTCTTCGACCACGTACCGCCGCCATGCGCGCCGGCGCTCGACAGCACGGGCCAGCCCGTCGGTTATACCTCGATGGATGCCGCAACCGAGTACTACAGCGTGGACAAGACCCCGTTCGGCCCGGGCCCGCGCGTGCCGATGTACGTAGTCTCGCCATGGAGCCGCGGTGGCTGGGTCAACTCGCAAGTCTTCGACCACACCTCGGTACTGCGCTTCCTGGAGCAACGCTTTGGCGTGGCCGAAACCAATATCAGCGCCTACCGCCGTGCGGTGATGGGCGACCTGACCTCGGCCTTCGACTTCGTCAATCCGAACAGCAACGCAGCGCTGGCCTTTACATCGCTGGCCAAGACCGACGCGGACAGCCAGCGCGCCGCACAGGACGCCAAGGCGCAGATCCCGGTGCCGACCACCGCGGCACAAGTCATGCCGAAGCAGGCATCGGGCACGCGTCCGTCGCGCGCGTTGCCATACTCGCTGCACACGAGCGGGCTGGAAGAACCGGCCACCAACTCGTTCCTGCTGCGCTTCAAGAACGATGGCACGCAGGCCGCCGTATTCCACGTCTATGACCGGCTGAACCTGAGCAATGTGCCGCGCCGCTATGCCATCGAGGCAGGCAAGTCCTACGATGCCCGAATCGATGTCAGTGCCGACAACGGCCGCTACGACCTGTGGGTACTGGGCCCGAATGGCTACCATCGCGCGTTCGTGGGCGATATCAGCGCTCAGAAAGCCGCCGGCGGTGGCGCGGCACCCGAGATCCGGGTCTGCTATGACGAAACCAATGCCGAGGTCTGGCTGACTCTGATCAACCGCGGCAGCACCACGTGCACGTTCACGGTCAAGCCGAATGCCTACCGCAAGGACGGCCCCTGGACGTTCGAGGTACCGGCCGGCAAGGAACTGGACCAGCACTGGCCCGTAGCTTCGCAAGCCAACTGGTACGACTTTTCGGTAACCACCCAGCAAGGCGGTTTCAACCGCCGCTTCGCCGGACGGCTGGAAAACGGCAAGCACACGACCTCGGACCCGGCGATGAGCTAAGAAACGTCGCTTGTTTGCTCCCCTCTCCCGCGCGGGAGAGGGGCCGGGGGAGAGGGCCAGCGCATCAAATGCTGAGGTGTTGCCAGGTTCGTCACGCTGTCATATATCCGCCTTAAAGTTCCAGGTTGTCCTGCTCCCGGAACCCCCAATGCTTGGCGACCTGCTGACGACCTTCTACGAAGTGGCACGACAGGGCAGCATTACCACCGCCGCGCGTCAGTTGCGCGTGAGTCAGCCCACGGTCACCGGTCGCATCCGGCAGCTTGAAGACCTGTACGGCGTGGAGTTGTTTCACCGACGCGCCAGCCGCGTGGACCTGACCGATGTGGGCGTGGCGCTGATGCCATTGGCCGAGCAGATCATGCAGCAGGAAAGCCAGGCAGACTTCCTGCTGCGCAACGCCGGCAATCTCCGCTTTGGCAACCTGCGCATCGGCGCCACGGGTCCGTACTACATCCTGCGCAGCGTGGCCGCATTCCGTCAACGCTATCCGGCCATCGAAGTCAGTATCGAAATCGGCAACTCGAAGCAGATGATCGAGGCACTCTACGAACATCGCATCGATGCCGCGGTGTCATCGCACGGGCTCGACGATGCACGGCTGTTCCGCATTACGCTGGCCGCCGACCCGATGGTGCTGGTGGTGCATCCCGTGCATCCGCTTGCGCGCCGGCCGCGCGTCGAGGTTTCGGAACTGGCGGCCTGTCACCTGCTGGTGCGAGAACACGGCTCGATGACGCGCGAGGCCACCGAAGCCGCGCTGCGCATGGTGGGTGTCGACATGCCATCGCACACCGTGATCGGCAGCCGGGAAGCCATCTGCGAGGCCATCCGCCACAACCTTGGCGCCAGCGTGATGCCGATGGGCGAGGTGCCGCGCGATCCGGCGCTTACCGTGGTGCCATTCACCCGCGACGCGCCGGTCATCCATGAATACCTGTACTGCCTGCAAAGCCGCCGCGATACGCGCCTGGTGGGTGCCCTGCTCGATTGCCTTGTCACGCCGGCAAACAATGCCACCACGCATCATTGCGAAGCGCCACCGCCAGCGCCTATATTGAACTGACCAACCCACCGCCCCCTTCGATGGCCGATCCGGTCCACCACAGCTTTCCCGAATACGACCAGCTGCTTACCCTGCTGGAACTGGGGGCCCCATGGTTCCAGCGCAGCGTGGCATGCAGTGTCACGGTGCGGGACCGCGAGTTTGCCGTTCACGTGGCCAGCCTCGGCACCCGCGCGCCCGATGCACCGGCCATCGGCATCTTTGGCGGCATTCACGGACTGGAACGTATCGGGACGCAACTCGTGCTGGACTACATGCGCTCGTTGCTGTGCCGGCTCAGTTGGGACGAACTGCTGCATCGCCAGCTTGAAAGCGTGCGTCTGGTATTCATGCCGATCGTCAATCCAGGCGGGATGTACGTGGCTACGCGTGCCAATCCGAACGGTGTGGACCTGATGCGCAATGCCCCCCAGAATGCCGACGCGGCCGTGCCGTTCCTGGCCGGTGGCCAGCGCATCGGCGCGTGGCTACCCTGGTATCGGGGCCGCGCGGGCGCGCCGATGGAATCGGAAAGCATGGCCTTGCTACGCGTGGTGGAAACCGAGCTGCTGTCGCGGCCCCTGAGCTTTGCCGTCGATTGCCATTCCGGCTACGGCTGGCGCGACAGCATCTGGTTTCCCTATGCGCGAACCCACGCCCCAATGCCGCACTTCCCGGAGATGTACCTGCTCAAGACCATGTTCGAACAGGCCCATCCCCACCATGGCTACGCTTTCGAGCCGCAGAGCCAGCAGTATCTGCTGCACGGCGATCTCTGGGACTATGCCTATGACCGCTCGCCCAGTGAGCACCTGTTCCTGCCGATGACTCTGGAGCTCGGTTCGTGGCTATGGATCAAGAAGAACCCGCGCCAGCTCTTTTCTCGCGCCGGCATGTTCAATCCGGTCAAGGCACATCGCACCGCGCGGGTCTTGCGGCGGCACGTGAGCCTGTTCGATTTCCTGGGCCGTGTGGCCGTGGCACCCGAGCGTTGGCTGCCGCAGGGTGCGCACCGGCTGCATCTGCTGGAGCAGGCACGCGCCCACTGGCAACATCGCACGCACGCGCCATGAACACCTGGATCTTCCTGCGCGGCCTCACGCGTGAAGCACGCCACTGGGGCGACTTGCCCGGCCGCTGGACCGCCCACGGCCTGGGTCAGCCAATGCTGATCGATCTGCCAGGCAATGGCAGCGCACGCCGTTTGCCGGTACCTGCCAACGTGCGCGGCATGACCGAAGCCGTGCGCGGCATGGCCCGGGCATCGGGCCAGAACGGGCCATGGCACATTCTGGCGATGTCGCTCGGCGCGATGATCGCCACCGACTGGGCCCAGGCCTGGCCTGAAGACGTTGCCGGGCTGGTGCTGATCAATACGAGCATGCGTCCGTTCAGCACCGCCATGGAACGGCTGCGGCCGCAAAACTGGGTCGCCGTCGCCGGCATGGCACATCATTGGCACGATCGCGCCCGTTGCGAGCGCACCATCCACAGGCTGACCTGCGAACGGCTAGACACACGCGACGCAGATCTGGCGCGCTGGGTCGAAATCGGGCAGGACGCGCCGGTCACGCGCGACGCGGCATGGCGCCAGTTGCTGGCAGCGGCACGTTTCTCGGCACAGGGCGGCGCACCCGCGTGTCCCACGCTGATCGTCTCGTCCGATGCGGACCGGCTGGTCAACCCGTCCTGCTCCGCGCGGCTGGCCTCCGCCTGGCGCGCACCGCATGTCCTGCATCATCGTCACGCGTGGGCGGGCCACGACCTGCCGCATGACGATGCGCCGTGGCTGTGCGCAACGGTCAGCGCGTCCGCGCTTGCCCAATAAAAAACGCCGGAAGACCCTGGCCATCCGGCGTTTCAAAACCATTCAACTCCGCAACTACAGCGAGCCGCAGGTAACCTTGGATTCGAGCAGTGCCTTCGCGCGCTGGTTGCACAGTGCGCCGAGCAGCGTTTCCGCCGCCGCTTCCAGACGCTCCTGCGTTCCAAACAGGCGCGCCGCGATCAGACCGCTTTGCAGCGAACCGTAGATGACCTGCGCCAGCATGGCGGGCGGGACCGGATATGGCGTTTCGCGTTCCTTCTGGCCCCGTTCCAGCAACCTGGTCAGCCAGGCTTCGTTGATGTGATAGAACTCCTTGAGCACGTAATGCACCGATTCCGGCAGGCTCAGGATTTCGGTGGACAGCATGCCCGCCAGGCAGATCTGGCCGGAACCGCAGGTCTGCCGCAGCGGATCAAGGTATTGCCGCGCCTGCTCCAGCACGGGCTGGTCCTGGCTGATACCAGCCAGGCGCTCGGAAATGCGCCGGCTGTACTCCTTGACCGCTTCCAGTACCAGATCGTCCTTGGACGGGAAGTAATAGTGAATGCTGGAGGTCTTGACCCCCACCAACTCGGCCAGGTCGCGATAACTGAAGCCGTTGAAGCCGCGGCTGCGGATCAGGACCAGTGTGTGTTCGAGCAGTTGCTCGCGGACGGGTTGCGTTTTCATGGTGGGAACTTTATCTACACGAAGATAGATACTCAACCGGGACTTTCCCGGAGTCAACCCTGGGTCGATTCACGCCAGGTTTTGCACCAACGGCGTGACGGGTGGGCCACTGGCTGCACTGCCTGGCAGCCAACATCCCCGTAACAGGGCATCTGCACGACTACTTCCATGGTAGGTCGCACATGCAAAAACAGACGGACCCTTGTGGGGTACCGTCTGCGTTGCCGTTATCGCCAGGTCATGGCGAGACATGCGTTACCAGCCTCAGGCGAGCGCGCCGTCGGTGTACACGTCGGTCGAGCGGGCGCCGTCGAAGTACGGGTTGCGCGGACCGTTGCCACGGGCACCGTCCAGATACGGATCCACCTTGCGTGCCGGGCTGGCCGACACACCGGTGCGATCCAGGCCTGCGACAAAGCGTGCGCCGTCGGTGTACGGATCAGCCGTACGCGCACCGTCCGTATAGCCGTCACGGTTGGTCACGCGGGCGCCGTCCGTATAGACATCACGGCTACCGATGCTGGCGACCAGACCGTCGCGGTTGGTGATGCGGGCACCATCTGTGAAGCTGTCGCGGTTGCCGATACGGGCACCGTCGGTGAAGCTGTCGCGGTTGCCGATGCGAGCGCCGTCGGTGAAAGCGCTGCGCTGGTCATTCACACGGTACGTATAACCGTAGGCTTCGCCACGCGGTTGGGCGGCCTGGGCAGCGCCAGTCACGAAAGCGGCGGCGAGGGCGGCGGCGGTCAGGATGGTCTTGGCGTTCATGATGTTCTCCTTGCTAAGGCCGGGCGATCTTGTTTTGGTGGTCGATCGCACGACGCTGGGTCTGTGCTGCAATTTCAGCGGCCTTTCTTTTGGTCCTGGCCTCGCGGCTTGCTATCTACTGCTAGATAGAGGACCGGGGCTAAAAAAAAGACCGCCTCCGGTACTGAAACTGCTGGTATTGCGTGGACCTTATCGCTGCAGCGCTTTCGCCTTTTCTTGCGGATCTGGCTGCTGCGTCGCTGTCCATGGCCTGAATACTATCTACCTATAGATAGATAAGCAAGGAGGAATTTGTGATCTGCGTCGCAAACTTTTCTATCGGCCCGATTGAATTCCTCTATATCGCGATCAAGCTATTGAAAATTAAGGAGTTACGGAGCTAGAGCAGGGTCTGGGCTTCTGCTGCGGCTTCCCATTGGCACCGCAAATGCTAGGGTTATCACACCTGCCGCCCATCTGCCTGATATCGATGCCCCCCTCCGAGCCTGCCAACTCTCCCAACTATCGGCCCAACTTTGGGCCCAACTATCGGCGCTGGCTTGCCGGAGCCCTTGGCTTGGCCGGACTGGCCGTGATGGCCGGCGTTGGCAGACTCTTGCTATACCGCGCCATCGAACGCGAGGCCTTCGTACCGGGTCAGGTCGGCACGCTCCAGCCCGACGATCTTGGCGTGGCTTCGCGGCAGTTCACGTTTGCCAGTGGAGACCGCGCCCTGCACGCTTCGTGGGTTGCCGCGGCGGACCCCGCCGCGGCGGTGCTTGGCGTGTTCCACGGCGACGAGGAGTGCCTGGCCGACTGGGCGCCAGTCCAGGCGCTGTTGCATGCGGCAGGTATCAGTTCGTTCGTGTTCGACTACAGCGGCTACGGCACCAGTACCGGCAAGCCGAGCGTGCGTCATCTGCACGACGATGCCCTGGCCGCCTACCAGCAGTTCTGTGCCGTGGCGCCACAGGCCACACGCCGCTATGTGATGGGCTATTCGCTGGGAAGTGGGGTTTTGCTGGACGTGCTGGACGGCTTGCAGCCGCAACCGGCCGGCGTGATTATCGGCGCGGGATTCTGCTCGGCACGCTCCGCGGCCGTGGCAACCGGACTGGTACCACGCTGGTTGGCGTGGGCGCTGCCGAATCCATGGGACAACATCGCGCGCATGCGCAGATTGAAGCTACCGGTGATGCTGATCCACAGCCGGCGCGACGAGACCATACCGTTCCGGCAAGGCGAGCACCTGGCACGGGCCACCGGCGGACCGAGCCGGCTGGTGGTGTTCGATGACCTGCCCCACAACGCGGCGATCGAGACACCCTTCATGAAGACCTTCTGGGCCCCGGTGATCGCCTGGCTGCAGGGCGGCAAGCTCTGAGCCAGGCCACCTCGGCGACAGTTACAGCTTGAACTCGCCCACTACCTTCTGGAGTTCCTGGGCCTGGTCGGCCAGTGCCGACGATGCCGCCGCGGCCTCTTCCACCAGGGCGGCGTTCTGCTGCGTCACGTCGTCCATCTGCGTCACGGCCACATTGACCTGCTCGATACCCTCGCTTTGATGTTCCGACGCCACGGCGATTTCACCGAGGATCTGCGTCACGCGGCGCACGGCCTGGACGATCTCCTCCATGGTCTGCCCCGCCTGGCCCACCAGTGCCGAGCCGCTTTCCACCTGGCGCGCGGAATCGTTGATCAGTACGTTGATTTCCTTGGCGGCCGCGGCGCTACGCTGCGCCAGCGTACGCACCTCGCCCGCCACCACGGCAAAGCCGCGCCCCTGCTCACCGGCGCGCGCGGCTTCAACCGCTGCGTTCAAGGCCAGGATATTGGTCTGGAACGCAATGCCCTCGATCACCGCGATGATGTCGGTCACCTTTCGCGAACTGGTGCTGATGGCGCCCATCGTCTGCACCACATTGCTGACGATGCTGCCGCCACGTTCGGCGATGCCTGATGCCGACGCCGCCAGACCATTGGCGGTGCGCGCGCGCTCGGTGTTCTGCTTGACCATCGCAGTCAGCTCACCCATGCTCGACGCGGTTTCCTGCAAGGTGGCGGCCTGCTCCTCGGTACGCTGCGAGAGGTCCGTATTGCCAACCGCAATCTGATGCGACGCCGACGAGATCGAATCACTGGCGGACTTGATCCGCGTCACCAGCTCGGTCAGCATGTCCTCCATCTCGCCGAGCCCACCGAGCAGACGACCAAAGTCGCCGCCGCGTTCGGTCTCGAAATCCTTGCTGAGATCGCCGGCGGCCACGGTTTCGGCAATGAACTCGGCCTCCTTGAGCGGGGCCTCGATCGCGTGGGCCAGCCGGAACCAGCAGATCACGCTGAATACCGGCACGGCCAGGCCAAGCACCCAGATCCAGCTTCGCGTACCGTCGTCCGCGATCTGCCCCAGTGCCAGCGTCATCATGACCGCCACCAACAGCACGATCACGCTAAATGTCGCGCCCAACCGGGTGCGCATACTCAAGTTGTCCCAAGCCATGATGCCGTCCGCTCCTCGTTTTCCGCCCCACGTTTTCTGGGGCTATCGATGGGCTAACGGCCGCGCGACTGAAAACTTTAGGCGAAGAACCCCTGGCAAAAAACGCAGGCGCTCAGGCCGCGAGGGCATCCGCGGTGCGATAGTCGGCGCCCCACGCCTGCGCCAGTTGCCGGCATCGACCCAACGCCGGCGTCTGGCGTTCGACATCGACCACCACCACATGGTTGGCCCAGTCCGGACGCGCCGGCGTGTCGGTACTGCGGCCATCGGTCAGCAACCACAGCCAGCGCTGCTGTGCGGGCCGCCGCCGGGCCTGGCGCGCCAGCAGCTGGTCCGCACGCATCATGCCCAATGCCAGGGGCGTGCCCCCTCCGCCGGTAATCGGCCGGATCCAGTCTTCGTTCCAGTGCCTGGCCCGCGACGGCGCCAACCGGATTTCGGCATGCCCTGCCGCAAAGCACACCAGCGCCACATCGGCACGCGCCTGATAGGCTCGCTCGATCAACCGGACCAGCACCCCCTTGGCCAGCGCCAATTGCTCGCCATAAGCCATCGACCCCGAGCAATCGAGGACAACACAGTGCAGCACGCCCGCCCGTGCTTCCCGCTGGCGGAAGCGCAGATGCCCTGGTTCAAGCCGGCCATGGCGCTTCGCCGCCAGTGTGCGCGGCCAATGCACCTGCGCGGCGGGGCTGCCGCCGTGCGCGGCATGGCGGGGGGAACCTGGATGAAGTGCCTGCCACCGGTGGCCGCCCTGCCGGTGGCTCAGGCTTTTTTTGCGGCGTCACTCCCCGAGGTAACGGGCTTCAGCGACTTCTGCGTGTTCAGCGGCTTCAGCGGCTTCACATCCGCAATGGATGATGGCTGCGGCGGTGGCAGCGCGCCCCATGGGTTCGCGGCGTCGTCGCCCGATGGCGACGCAGGCTGCGTGGTCGACGGTGCCGACTGGGTCTGCGTTGCCGATGGCGGCGTGTGGCGGCGATGATGGAGTACCAGTTCGGCCACTGCGTCGACATGCGCGGTGTCGATCGCATTGGCGCCCTGCCATGCGGCCAACGCCCTGGCAGCCCGCAGCATGACCAGGTCCGCGCGCACGCCATCGACCTCGGCGGCCAGGCACAATGCGCTGACGCGATCGTGCACGGCATCGCTCAAGGCCAGCCCACCGAGCGCCATGCGCGCACTCGCCACCTGCCGCGCCAGCGCGTGCTGGCGTTGCGATACGGATGCGCGGAATGCGTCCGGGTCGGCATCGAAAGCCAGTCGCGCACGTACGATCGCCTGCCGCGCGGCAGGGTCGGCGTAGTTCGACAGTGCCAGCGCCAGGCCGAAGCGGTCCAGCAACTGCGGACGCAGTTCCCCTTCCTCCGGGTTCATGGTGCCGACCAGCACGAAGCGCGCTGGATGCTGGTGCGAGACGTTGTCGCGTTCCACCACATTGACACCGCTGGCGGCCACATCGAGCAACTGGTCGACCAGCGGATCGGGCAGCAGGTTGACTTCATCGACATAGAGCACGCCATCGTGCGCACGTGCCAGCAGGCCCGGCTGGAAACGTACTTCGCCCTGCTGCAGCACATGGCCAAGGTCCAGCGTACCCGTCAGTTGTTCTTCGCTGGCGCCCAGCGGCAACGTCACGAATTGCCCGTGCGGCAGCAATTCGGCCAGCGCGCGCGCGGCCGTCGATTTGGCCGTGCCGCGCGGGCCCGTGACCAGCACCCCGCCGATACCGGGGTCCACGGCGGCCAGCAGCAGTGCCTGCTGCAAGGCCTCCTGCCCCACCAGGGCACTGAACGGAAAGATCGGACGCAAGGCCGAGTTCATCATCACATCCCTTCCAGACGCTGTTCGTTGTCGAGCAGATGGTGTTCGATCCGCTCCTTCTGATCTCCGGGCACCTGCCAGAGACCGCGCTCCATGGCTTCGAGCAGCCGCTCGCAGATGCCTTGCAACGCGCGCGGATTATGGCGCGCCAGGAATTCGCGGGTGGCGGCGTCATGCACATAGGCATCCGCAACCAGCGCATACTGGTGGTCGCCGACCACACGCGCGGTGGCATCGTAGCCGAACAGGTAATCGACTGTGGCGGCCATTTCGAACGCGCCCTTGTAGCCGTGCCGCTTCACGCCATCGATCCATTTCGGATTGACCACGCGCGTGCGGATCACCCGCGCAATCTCCTCGTTGAGCGTGCGCACGCGTGGCGCCGCCGGATTGGCATGGTCGCCGTGATAGATCGCCGGCTGCGCGCCGCCAAGGTGGCGTACCGCCGCCACCATGCCGCCCTGGAACTGGTAATAGTCGTTGGCATCGAGGATATCGTGCTCGCGGTTGTCCTGGTTCTGAACCACCACGTCGATATTGGTCAGGCGCGCGGCAAATGTTTCGCGCGCGTCGATGCCGTCGGCATGCTGGCCATATGCATAGCCGCCCGCATGCAGATAGGCATGGGCCAGGTCGCCATCGTCCTGCCAGCGCCGCCCGTCAATCAATGTCTGCAGGCCCGTGCCATAGTCGCCGGGCCGCGCACCGAATACGCGCCAGCTGGCTCGTTCGAGCGCGCTATCGGCGGAAATGCCCTGCACTACCAGCGCTTGCTGTTCGGCCAGCACTCGTGCACGCACCGGGTTGACGTCGGCCGGCTCGTCGAGCGCCGCCACGGCACGGACCGCGGCATCGAACAATGCCACCAGATTGGCAAATGCATCGCGGAAGAAGCCCGAGACGCGCAGCGTGACGTCGACACGCGGGCGGTCGAACACCGACATCGGCAGGATCTCGAAATCAACCACGCGGTGACTACCGTGCGCCCATTTGGGCCGAACGCCCAACAATGCCATGGCCTGTGCGATATCGTCGCCCCCGGTGCGCATGGTCGCGGTACCCCACACCGACAGGCCCACGGCACGCGGATATTCGCCATGCTCCTGCAGGTGCCGTTCGATAAGCTGGTTCGCCGAGCGCAGGCCAAGCGTCCATGCGGTACGCGTGGGCACCGCGCGCGTATCGACCGAATAGAAGTTGCGCCCGGTAGGTAGCACATCGGGACGCCCGCGCGATGGCGCACCGCTGGGACCGGCCGGCACAAAGCGACCCGCGAGCCCGCGTTCAAGCTGCGTCAGCTCTTGCGGGCCGCAGGCATCGAGGCGCGGCGCCACCTGCTCACGGAGCCGGGCAAGCACGGCGCCGGACTGCGACAAAGGCATGTCCGCCGGCATATCGCCGTCGAGCAGCCGCAGCGCCAGCGCTTCGAGCCGCTCGCGCGTGTCGCCATGATGGCGCCACGGCGCATCGTCCAGGCCCGCCAGCACTGCCGGGCGCGGCCCCTCCCATGGCGCGGCCCAGTCCGCATCGAGTGGATCGAAGGCTTCGCCAAGCGCAAGGTCGGCGGCCAGCGCAGCGAGCAGGCTCGCACGGCCATCCAGGCCATCGCCTACCGGGAAGCGCCCAAGCGCGGCCAGCGTGTCGCGACGCTGGCGGTCCTGCGGCGACATGCCGAACACATGCAGTCCGTCGCGAATCTGCGACTCCTTCAATTCGCACAGCCACGCATCGGTGCGATTCAGCAGCGCATCCTCGTCCGCGCCATTGGCTGGTGGCTCAAGACCCAGCTCGCTGTGCAACTGCTGGCTGACGATCGATTGCAGGATCTCGCGGCGTAGCAACTTCGCGCGGCGCGGGTCGACGGTCAGCGCCTCGTAGTACTCGTCGACTTGTCGTTCCAGATCCTGCAACGGGCCGTAGTTCTCGGCACGTGTGAGCGGCGGCATCAGGTGATCGATGATCACGGCCTGCGCGCGACGCTTGGCCTGCGCGCCTTCCCCTGGGTCGTTGACGATGAATGGATAAAGGTGGGGCAGCGGACCCAGGATGGCGTCGGGCCAGCAACTCTGCGACAGCGCCACGCTCTTGCCCGGCAGCCATTCGAGATTGCCATGCTTGCCCACATGCACCACGGCGTCGATGCCGAATACATGGCGCAGCCAGAAATAGAACGCCAGATAGCCATGCGGCGGCACGAGCTCGGCATCGTGGTAGCTCGCGTAGTCGTCCACGCCATAGGCGCGTGCCGGCTGGATGCCCACGAACACATGCTCGCTACGTACGCCGGCAATCATGAAGCGGCCCTCGCGCACCATCGGATCGGATTCGGGTGTACCCCAGCGTCCCGCGATCGCATCCTGGTTGGCTTGCGGCAATTGTGTCAACCATGACTGGTAGTCGGCCACCGATACGCTCTGGAACGCGGGACGCCACGCGTGCTGATCGAGATCGTTGGTGATGCCGCGTGTCAGGCCACGCATCAACGCGTCGCCGTCATCTGGCAGCGGCCCCACTGCATACCCGGCCTCACGCAGCATGTTCAGGATGCGCACCACCGAAGCCGGCGTATCGAGCCCCACGCCATTGCCGATACGGCCTTCGCTGGCGGGATAGTTGGCCAGCACCAGCGCCACGCGTTTGTCGGCAGCCGGAACGGTGCGCAGGCGGCACCAGCGGCGCGCCAGTTCCACCACGAAGCGCACGCGCTCCGCGTCGGGCTGGTATCGAACCACATCGACTTCGGTATGCGGACAGCGATACGCCAGGCCCTTGAAGCTGATGGCACGCGTGATGATGCGGCCGTCGACCTCGGGCATCGCCACGTGCATCGCAACGTCGCGCGTGCCTAGTCCCTGGTTGTCGGCGAGCCAGTCTTCGCGGTTGCCGCCGCTGAGAATCACCTGCAGCACCGGGGCGTCGTTGGCCAGCGGCGCATCGGCTTCGCCCGCATTGTCCAGTGACGCCACCGAGAATGCAGTGGTGTTGAGCACCAGGGCCACCGCGTGATCATCACAGAGCCGCTGCATTACTTCGCGGCAGATCGGCTCCTTGAGCGAACTGACAGCCAATGGCAATGGGCACAGGCCCGCATCGAGCAACGCGTCTGCCACCGCGTCGAAGACATCGGTATTACCGGCCTGCAAGTGCGAACGGTAGAACAGCACCGCCACGACCGGCGCTCCGGCCAGGCCACGTGCGGCCCATTCGCGCTGCCAGTCCTGCACCGTGGCCACGCCGTGGGCGCGGTGATGGAGCGCGGCTTGCGGCAATACCTGCACCGGCAGTGCCACCTCGGCATGACCAAAGGCATGCTGCCCCAGGCAACGGAAAAACTGCTCGGCGTTGCCCGCACCGCCTTCACGCAGATAGCGCCACAGCTGATGCGACAGCCCCGCAGGCGCATTGCCACGCCGCGCAAGGTTGTCGTCCTCGGCGAGGTCCCCCGAGAACATCACCAGCAACTGACCGCGCGCGCGTGCAAGTTCAGGCAAACGTTCGAGCCCATAGGCCCAGTCGCTTTCACCACCCAGGTGGTCCACCACCACCACGCGCGCATGCTGCAGGACTTCTTCGATATACAGGTCGAGCGATGCGGGCTGGCGCAGGTACATCTGATTGGCCAGCCGCACGCGCGGAAAACCGGTGCCGAGCTTCGGTACCGCAGCGGCCAGCAGCGACAGCGTCGTGTCAGCCGCGCTCAGTACGACGATATCGCCCGGTGTCTGCCCAAGGCGCAGAACAACGGCATTGTCTTCGACAAAGCCGCCGGGCCGGGTCGACAGCAGGTGCATCGATCAGCGCGCCAGCGCGGCGTCGAGCGAAGCCTGCAACGTGCCGTGATCGAGGTCCTGGCCGATCAGCACCACGCGCGTACCCTGCGCTTCGCCAGTGCGCCACGCACGATCGAAATAGCTGTCGAAACGCTGGCCCACGCCATGCAGCACCAGCCGCATGGGCTTGCCCGGCAGCGTGGCGAAACCCTTCACACGATAGATCGTGTGGTCGGCCACCAGCTTCTGCAGCGCTGCAACCAGCGAATCGCGCTCGACGGTACCCGCTTCCACCACCACGGAATCGAATTCATCATGATGATGATCTTCATGATCGGGATCATCGGCGTTGCCATGGTGATCCACGCGCAGATGAATGGTCTCCTCGGAGGCACGCTGCAAACCCAGCAGCATGCCAACGTCGAGCTTGCCAGCTTGCGCGGGCACGATCTTGACCTCGGCCGGGATCTCGGGGCGCACCAGCGCCTCCACACTGGCAATCTGCGCGGCATCCATCAGGTCGGTCTTGTTCAGGATCACAAGGTCCGCGCTGGCCAACTGGTCTTCGAACAGCTCATGCAGCGGCGATTCGTGATCGAGATTCGGATCGGCACGCCGTTGCGCATCCACCGCCACCGGATTCGCAGCAAACTGGCCCGCCGCCGCGGCCGGACCGTCGACCACGGTCACCACCGAATCCACCGTGAACGCATTGCGGATGCTGGGCCAATGGAACGCCTGCACCAGTGGCTTGGGCAATGCCAGGCCCGACGTCTCGATCAGCACATGGTCGATCTGGTCACGGCGTTCGAGCAGTTGCTCCATCACCGGGAAAAATTCTTCCTGCACCGTGCAGCACAGGCAGCCGTTGGCCAGCTCATAAAGCTGACCAGTGGGCTCGCCCGTATCGTCGCAGCCAATGCCGCAGCCCTTCAGGATCTCACCGTCGATACCGAGTTCGCCAAACTCATTGACGATCACCGCGATGCGGCGTCCGTTGGCGTTCTCAAGGATATGGCGCAGCAAGGTGGTCTTGCCGCTACCGAGGAAACCCGTGACGATGGTGGCCGGGATCTTGGACGTTTGCATGCGGTTTCAGGCAGGGATTGCGAAGGCGATCAGGATACGGAGATTGGGGATGCCTGTCCATTTGCTCCTGCCATGCCCTCGGTGGCCTCCCCTCTCCCGCACGGCGGGAGAAGGGCGGGGTAGAGGGCCAGCGCGTCAAACTGCCTCAACGCATCGCCCTGCGCCAACCTGCAACAGCGCCAAGACCAACCGCCATCAACGCAAGCATCACCCCCAGCAGCATATGGTTGGCATGGCCGGTTGAATTCACCCGCACGGGCTCGATCCGAGGGTCGAGCCGTTGACCGGTCACATGACTGTTTTCTGCCGGCGAAGGAGCCATGCCCGGAGGCGGCACTGGCACCGGAGTTTTGGCAACCCGTGGCACAGCCCTTACCGCCGGCGCAACCACCGCATCGGCCATCGCCGCGCCCAACGCCTTCATATCGACTTTCGCAGCCCTACCCTCGCGTGCGACATGCGCCATCAGCGTCGGGTTGCCACAGGTATTGGCCGTGCACGACAACCCGTCGCGCCGCACGCTGTCCGCATACCTGCGCAACAGTTCGCGCCGCTCGGCATCGGTAAAGCGATAGCTGCCCTGGCGATCCACTTCCAGCAGGCGCGCCAGGATGCCCTGCTGCGCGTGCGGATTGGCCTCGCGAAAGAAGGCATCCATCCCGAGGCCCAGTTTGTCCGCCACATAGACGTCATAGGTGCGTTGCCAGAACTCGCCAGGCATCTGCTCGGGAATCGTGGCCTGGAAGCCATACAGGTGCTCCACTTCCCGGTACATCTCGCGCGCGCCAGCGTAGCCGGAGTGCTGCATGGCGACGATCCACTTCGGGTTCCACTGGCGTGCGTTGAGCTCGGTTGCCAGCCAGGTCCGTGCATCAACGGTTTGCGTTTCGCCCGCACGGCGCAGGTTGTGCAGCCACAGCGGTGGCGCGATACCGCTGGCCGAACGCGTGGCGGCCGTCAAACCGCCCGCGTACTGGTAGGTATCGTCGTTGTCGAGCGCCCCATACAACGTGCTCGTACGCGAAAACAGCACCGCCTGATTCGACTTCAGATGGCTGGCCAGCGCGCCCGGCGCGGATTCGCCCCAGCCTTCCGCCGAGTACGCGAAATTCATGTAGTGCAGATACTGGCGCGCCAGCGCATCGGGTGGCCCCTGTGCGTCGCGGCTCTGCTCCACCATTTGCTGCACGCCGATCGCATAGTTGCCTGGCTTGGCCGCGAACACCCGCGCCCGTGCCAGCTTGCCAGCCTGCACCGGATCCGCTCCCTGCCGGACCAGTTCTGCGGCGACCTCCTGATCATGGCGGCTAATTGCATTGTTGCCGGCCGCCGCAGCCAATCGCGCGGCCTTGTCGAGCAGCGCAACCTTGTCGCCGAAGCCGTCTCGGTAAATGCCCGAGGTAGTCAACAGCACGTTGACGCGGGGCCGGCCCAGTTCGCCATCGGGAATCAGCCGCACGTCTTCCACAATGCCGCGTGCGTTCCAGACTGGCTCCACGCCCATCAGGTACAACGCTTCGGCCTCCATCGCGCCCTGGTGTCGCTCCGTCTCGCCATACCAGAGCACCATCGACAGCGATTCCGGCCAGCTTCCATGCTGTTGCCTGAAACGCGCCAGAGTCTGGCCAGCCATGGTCTTGCCCAGTTCCCAGGCCGCCCGCGTAGGAATCTTCACGCCATCGAACGCATGCAGATTGCGCCCCGTGGGCAGGCTGTCTGGCACGCGCACCGGATCGCCAAGCGGTCCGGTCGGCAGGTACCGTCCCGCCAGCACCGTTATCAGCCCGTCGAGCTCCGCCTGCGGCGACGCACGCAGGTCGGCCAGCCATTGCCGGCCCTCTGCCATGGCGCGACGTACCGCGTCATCGGCAGTGGCGGGTTCACGTCCGGCCACGAGGTCCCGGGCCCAGCGCTGCAACTGCCCGCCATCTGCCTTGAAATCAGCCTTGATCCGCGTGCCCAGCAGCAATGCCAGCGCTTCGGCCTGGTCAGCGTCCGATGGCATCTGGCCCAGCGCATGGATGCCGAGCGGCATCGGTTCGGCTTCGACCTTATGCAGGAAAGCATGCAGGGTCGGCTCGATGGTGTCCCATGGCGCATCGGCATCGAGGCCCAGTTGCTGGTCGAGCTTCAGCGCCTTCACCTGTTCCAGCGCCTGCTTGCGATATTGGGCTGACAGCTCCGGCGCGGCGTCACGCGTGGCTTCGGCCTGCTCGATGGCCTCGTCGAGCGATGCCAGCACCGGCGGCTGGCCCGCGGTTGCCAGCAATGGCGCAAGATGGCTGACCAGCACCGCGGCGCCGCGGCGCTTGGCCTGGATGGCCTCGCCACCCCCGTCCTGGATATAGACGTAGGCATTCGGCAGATCGCCAAGCAGGACTTCCGAGGCATCGTCACCGGACTGCCCCACCTGCTTGCCGGGCAGCCATTCCAGCGTGCCATGGCGCCCCACATGCACGACTGCATCCGCGCCGAACGTGTGCCGGTACCAGAGATAGGCCGCGATGTACGAATGCGGCGGTGGCGTGAGCGTGTCGTGCGAGACATCCAGCGCGCGAGCAAACGTCGAACGCAATGGCTGCGGGCCGATAAAGACCTTGCCAAATACCAGTCCGGGAATCACGAAGGCCGGCTCGCCCCGGTCATCGCGCGTCAGCATCAACGGATTGCGCTCGGGAGGTCCCCAGGCCTGCAATACCGCTTGCCGGAACCGCAACGGCAATGAATCGAACCAGTGTCGATACTGCGCCATCGGCACCAGCGTGACATGCTTTGCACGCACCATGCGGTCAAGCTCGCCGGGCGACCACGTTTCGATGTTGCGTCCATTGGCTTCGAGCAATGCGGTCAGCGAGGCGGCATCGGGCAGGTCGTGGCCCGTATCGTATCCGGCGGCCTGCAACCGTTGCAGGATCCGCGTCAGTGAAGGCAGCGTGGCTAGATAGCTCGCGCCGATATTGCCGCGACCCGGCGGGTTGTTGTAGTAAAGCACCGCCACATGCTTGCGTGCGGCGGGCGTGTCCTGCAATGCGATCCACCGCTTCACGCGCGCCACAATTGCATCGACCCGCTCGGTCACCGCCGCGCTCGACCTCGCGCCATCGTGTTCCTCTTGCGTTGCGAACAGCATCGGTTCACTGGCACCACTGCGCTCCGGTGCGGTCAGCAACAGTGGCAAACGTTCGCCCGCAATGCCCCGCGCATCGGCTTGCCAGGCCGCCGCGCTATCGCGCGTGGCCACCAGGTTGATCGTGTGCAGCCCATGCCGTGCAAGCCAGTCCTTGTCCTCGGTACGCGTGATCGTCAGGTTCAACGCCAGCAGCGCGCGCAATGGCGTGGTGCCATCGCGTGTCAGCAATGCGTCCAGCCCCGCGACCGGCCAGCCGAACACAGGCACGGCGCCAATACCCTGGCGTTCCAGCGCATCGACCAGCGCATCGATATGGGCCAGGTCACGTTGCCGGTAGCTGGTGGCGTAAAAGGAAATCCCGACCAGTGGCGCATCGCCGCGCACGCGCCCTTGCTGGCGATACCAATCCAGATAGTCCGCCAGCGATGCATAGGGCTGCGGTGCGCGCGGATGATAGATGCCGGCAGCCGGGGCAGGCCGCACCGGGGGCACGGCAATCGGCACCAGGCCGGCGGCACGCTGGTGGGCAGCCACGGCAAAAGCCAGCAGCGCGGCAAGGTTGTCGACGCCACCCGCATCCCAATACTGTTGGGCCACACCATTCAGCGCTGCGTCGGTCCTGATATTCCATGCAGCCTCGGCGGTCTCCACGGGTGCCGCCAGCACCTGCGCGCCACGCGCCTGCGCCTGGCGCACACCGGGGGCCATGGCGCGCAGCACGGCGGCTGGGGCAAACCACGCCTGGACCACGTCGGCGCGCGCAACCGTTGCGGCATCGGGAGTCCGTGTCGTGAATGTGAATTCGGCAATCTCACTGCCATGCGCGACACGAAACATGGCGGCGGCGGCAGGCAGCAGATGTGGTTGCGATGTCACAACCAGCACATGTACCGGTGCAGCGCAGGCAAGGATCGGCAACCATGCCAGGCACAGGCAGGCCAGGTGCAGCAGCTGACGTCGGCACAAGGCAGTCAAGGCGGACACGTCGGAACGGAATGGAAGTACAAATGCAATGTCGAGGCGATGGCCGGAAGCGGCGTCGGCGCAGCATTCTACCTTTCGCTGTGGTTTTTTTACCTACGGCAGATTTTTCCGATGCAACGGCTGTTTGAGCACTCGAACAGCAGCTTTCGCCACAATCGGAAAGTTCGCATGACCGCCGCAGGTAAAAAAGACAAAGCCAGGACATGCCTCGCGGCATTCCTGGCTGATGGGCGCTAAATCTACTCCACCGGATGCGTGACGGCAATCATTCTTGTGGGGGACCCCACATCTGCCATGGTGACCCATCGTGTACCTTGCGCCGAATCGTCTATATTGGACGGCATGGCGCGCACGAACCGTATGAATCACCAGCAGCCGTACGACAGACCCCGGAGGTAACTTCCATGCGCTCGCTTGCTAACTTGTTCAGTCCACCGACGCCCGAGAAGATCGCCGAGAAGGAACTGCAAGACATGAGGCTGACGCTGTTCCAGGCAGAACGTCGCTTGCTTGAAGCACAGATGCAAGTCGATTACTACCGCAACATGATTTCCTTTCTCGAGGAAGTCGGCGCTACTGGCGTGGAAGGCGTGGCCGATCGCCGCTTCGCTACGTCCGCGCAATCGGATACACCGGTGCTGCACGCGCCGCAGCCCGCCCGCACTGCCCCCGGCCTGGCAACGATCCCGATCGTGCCAACTGCCGCCTGACCAAATCTCGGACCGTATCTCGGACCGTATCCGGGCAATCCGGACCGCCGCACAGGCTCTCTAGGTCTCCAGGGCCTGTGCGATACTGGCCGCTTTCCTAGCCCTACCCTGGAACGGCCATGAGCGAACTGCTGCCTGCGATTGAAATCGAAACCGCGCCCAATCCGGCCTGTGCCGTGATCTGGATGCATGGCCTCGGTGCCGACGGCAGCGACTTCGTGCCGGTCGTGCCTGAACTGGGCCTCCCCGATACGCTGGCGGTACGGTTCATCTTTCCCCATGCCCCCGCGATTCCCGTGACCTGCAACGGCGGCTATGTCATGCCGGCGTGGTACGACATCTATTCGCTGGACGAGGCTGGCCGCAAGGCCGACGAAGCGGGTATCCGGCAGTCGCGCGATGCCATCCGGGCGTTGATTGCGCGTGAGAACGCGCGCGGTGTGCCCGCCGAACGCATTGTGCTGGCCGGGTTCTCGCAAGGTGGCGCAATTGCCTACACCACGGCGCTGACCCATCCGGAAACACTCGCCGGCGTGATTGCACTATCCACGTATATCCCCTCGCCCGATCTCATCGCAGCCGAAGTCACGTCGGCCAACAAGTCCACGCCAGTGTTTGCCGCGCATGGCACCGAGGACGATGTGGTGCCGCTGACGCTGGGGACACGTGCACGCGACTACCTCGCGGCACAAGGGCAGCCCGTGACATGGCACACGTACCGGATGCCGCATTCGGTCTGCCTGGAAGAAATCACCGATATCGGGGAATGGCTGCGGGAACGGTTCGCCTGATTTTCCGCTACAGCGATTGCGCTACCATGGCGCGCCCCAAGACCCAAGAACCACCGCACATGATCCCCGCTTCGCCCCCACCACGCATCGACTTCAATACCCGCAAGGCCCTGATGTTTGCACTGACGGCCGAGCGCTTGTCCGCGTTCTACGAGCACGGCCAGTGGATGACCGACGCGCAAGGCGCCACGCTGGCCGGCAACTGGCTGTCGCGCTCGAAACTGCAACTGGCGCTGGCGGAACGACGTCTGCTTTCTGAACTGAGCGACCAGTTGGCGCGGCAACTGGCCGGCACGCTGTCACGCGAAGCGGGCCTCTATGCCTCGCACGAGATGATGGAGGCGCTGGACCCCAACTATCAGTCGGCCTTCGCCCACGACATGCTCGACGAGTGCGAGCGGATGCTGCGGGAAAACGGCGTCACGGACTGATATAAAGCTACTCATAAGTAACTTTATACGGGAGCCGACACTCCAATTATTGACTTTTATCCTCACTCCCATAAATTATCCGGATAGAAATAATTCCGGATAAATCGATGCACTACTTCAGTCGGCCGGCACTTGCCGCGGAACTGGCAACCCAATTACAGGGCAAGGCGGTCTTCGGCGACGGGCACAACGGCCTGTTCCTTGCCGCACCACGTCGCACCGGCAAGTCTATGTTCCTGCAGCACGATCTTCGTCCGGCGCTGCAGGCAGGCAACGTGCTGGTCATCTACGTCGACCTCTGGTCCGACCAGCGGCGCGATCCTGGCGATCTCATCGCAGAAGGTATCTCGGCGGCCTTGAGCGAGAACCTTGGCGTGGTTGCCCGGACGGCCCGGAAAGCACACCTCGAAAGCGTAACGATCGCCGGCGCGCTGAAGGTGGATACATCGAAGATTGGCAAGCCTGACGGGGCCACGTTACCGCAGGCGCTGATGTCGTTGCACCAGACCTCCGGGAAGCCCATTGCCTTGCTGATCGATGAGGCCCAGCACGCACTGACCAGCGAGGCGGGCGAAGCGGCCATGGCGGCGCTCAAGTCGGCACGCGACCAGATGAATACGCCCGAGGCGATAACACTGATGCTGGTCATGTCCGGCTCGGATCGCGACAAGTTACTACGACTGGTCAACTCGACCGGCGCACCCTTCTTTGGTTCGTCGATCCATCAGATGCCGACGCTCGGCAAAAGCTATGTCGATCATGTCGCAGCCGTGATCGAACAACAGCGCGCCGATCTGGCACCGGTCGATCATCTGGCCTTGCTCGAAGCGTTCCAGCTGTTCGGAAACCGGCCGCAGTTCTTTCACGCTGCAATCGGTGAAGCGCTAAATCCGCTGACAACGGGTGACGGCGAACGATTCGAACAACGGGTACTGGCCGCAGCGCGGGAACGCCAGGCACAGGATGCCGCGCAGATGCAATCCGACTTCCTTGGCCTGAGATCGCTGGAACAGGCTGTACTCTGGCGCATGCTTGCCGCGGGGCGCGGCTTCCGGCCGTACGACGCGGAGGCCCTGGCGTTCTATCGCGAACGATGTCCGGGCATGACGGTTTCAGCGCAAAAGGTGCAGGCGGCGTTGGAAGGCCTGCGCGAACGGACACCCGCTCTGGTATGGAAATCGGCGCGCGGAGAGTATTCCGCGCATGATGGGGCCATGCATGCGTGGTACCAGGAACTTACGGCGCAGGGCGCCTGGCCACCGTCGGTTCGGTGATCCTACCGCGCCTGCGCCGCCGACCGCTTCACGCTCTTTGGATTGAGCAGGTCGGCGTCGAGCCGGCGAAACACCAGTGCGGACAGCAGCGTGATGATGCCCACGCTCAGGAATGCCAGGCGATAGGCCGGGGCGGCCACGCCGAGCTTGGCTGAGAACAGGCTGACGAGCCCGCCGCCGATCGTCACGCCCAGGCCGATAGCCAGCATCTGCACCATCGAGAACAGGCTGTTGCCACTGCCGGCATCCTCACGCGTCAAACCCTTGAGCGTGACGCTGTTCATGGCGGCAAACTGCATCGAATTGGCGCAGCCGAAAGCGGCCAGTTGCACGATCGACAATGCCAGCGGCCAGTCCGGCGACATGGCCGCGAACGAAGCAATCGAGGCGCCTACGATCAACGTGTTGACCAGCAGGAACGTGTCATACCCGAACCGGTTCACCAGCGGCACGATCCAGCGCTTCGATATCGTGCCTGCGATGGCTACGGGCAGCAGCATCAGGCCCGAGTGGAACGGCGAGTAACCGAGCTGCAGCTGGAATAGCAACGGCAACAGGAATGGCACTGCGCCGGAGCCAATGCGGCACACCAGATTGCCGATCAGGCCAATGCTGAAATTTGGCTCGCGGAACAGCGCCAGCCGGAACAGTGGCGTGGCATGGCGCCGTGCATGGGGAATATAGAGCAGCGCGCTAACCACGCTGACCGCCACCAGCAATACGCTCCACGGGCTATGCGCGCCATTCTCAAGCGCCAGCGAGAAAGTAACCATGCACAGCGACAGCAGACCGCAGCCGATCCAGTCGAACGGCGGCGCGGCACCCGTTTCGCCCTGCGGCAGATAACGGCGCACCGCGAACAGGCCGACCAGGCCCACCGGCAGGTTGATCAGGAAAATCCAGTGCCATGAAGCGCTTTGCACCAGCCAGCCGCCCAGCACCGGGCCGAAGATCGGGCCGACCTGCCCGGCCACCGATACGAATGCCAGCGCCGCGATGTACTGCTCGCCAGGGATATTGCGCAATACGGCCAGCCGGCCGATCGGCAACAGCATCGATCCACCCACACCTTGCAGCACCCGGGCGATCACCAGTTGCGTAAGCGTATGGGCGGAGGCACAGAAGATTGAACCCAGTACGAAGATCAGGATGGCGCTGAAGTAGACGCGGCGCGTGCTGAACTTGTCGGCCAGCCAGCCCGAAGCCGGTGTCAGCATTGCCATGGTCAGCGTGTACGCCACCACCACCGGCTTCAGATCGAGCGGCTTTTCACCAAGGCTATGCGCCATCGACGGTAACGCGGTATTGACGATCGTGGTGTCCAGCGTCTGCATGAAGAAGCCGGTGAAGACGATCCACAGCATGGCCTTCTGGGAGAAGGCCTGGGCCTGGGCCTGGCTGGCGGCGGGGGCTGAAGCGTTATGCATTGGGGAATTCTGGGGGCATTGCTGTCCGGGAAATCCCGAACGTCAGACTGGATGTTACTTACCGCCAAGCCCATCGGGAACCCCTCTGCATTGATTGACTGTCATCGGAGAATCCGATGACAATGCGCGGATGCTCAATCCCGTCTGGATCCAGACCTTCGCAACCGTTGCCACGGCACACAGCTTTACCGATGCCGGCCGTCAGCTTGGCCTGTCGCAGTCGACGGTCAGCGACCATATCCGCCGCCTCGAACAAAGCGTGAGCCGGCGGCTGTTTGTGCGCGACACGCATTCGCTCGCTCTGACTCCCGATGGCGAGGCGCTGCTGGTACATGCGCGGCTGATCCTGGAATCGTTGGCGCGGGCCGAATCGCAGTTCAGTGCTCCGCGGCTGCAGGGCCGTGTACGGCTGGGCACCTCCGAGGACCTCGCGCAAGGGCCGCTCCCCAATGTGCTGGCGGCATTCCGTGCCACGCACCCCGATGTCGAGCTCGAAATCACGATCGGCATGACCAGCAAGCTCTATGAGTGGATCGAAGCTGGCACGCTGGACCTGATTGTCGGCAAACGCAGGGAGGGCGAACGGCGAGGTGTACCGCTGTTTCGCGGGCAACTGGAATGGCTGGCGCGCCCTGGCACCGTGGTCGATGTCGGGCAGCCGCTGCCGTTGATCCTCGTCAACGAGCCCAGCGTTACACGTTCGGTGGTACTGGATGCACTGGCCACGTCGGGCTGGCGCTGGCGTATCGTCTGTACGAGCAGCAGCCATTCGGGATGCATCGCGGCAGCGCGCGGCGGGCTCGGCGTAACGGTACGTGCGCAGAACCTGACCGGCGGCGGCCTGGTGCCACCGGTCAATTTCGACGCACTTCCCGCCTTGCCCGAGGTGGAATTCATCACACTGGCCGCGCGGCGGCTGACCCGCCCCGCCGAAACCCTGCTCCAGTTGATCCGCAAAAGCGATCTGCGTGCCGCGCGGGTCGACTAAGACCTGTCTTGTGCCGGGTGTGGCTCAGTGGGCTGGCAACAGTTGCTGCAATGCCTGCCACGCAGTCAGCAAATGATAGGGCGTGGTCGACGGCATCTCCGCACGCACCACGTCGCCATTGGGCATTACGCTCTCGCGCCAGCCGTTGGCATGGAGAAACCGCGCGCGGAAGCAGTCGACCCAGGTTTCGAGTTCAGCCAGCGGCGCGGCGTCGCCGGTCCGAAGCGCCTTGATCACGAGGGCCCGCGCAAATTCGGTCTGCGCCCAGATCCGTTCGATGGAATCTTGCACGGTTCCCTGACCGTCGAGCGCGGCGCACACCCCGAGCGTATCCGCCGCAACGCCGTGGCGCCGCGCAAAATCAAATGCACGAGGCAGCGAAGTCGCAAGCGGACTGCCCTCGAATAGCCTAGGTGTCGTCATCACCAGCGAATACCACTCGAACTGGTGTCCGGGCTCGATCCGGTTGCCCGCCGTGCCTTGCGGCAACTCTGCCACACAGCCGTCAGCGGGATCGACGAACCGCGCATGCACCGCATCGGCCAGCGCACGCAGACGATCCGCAAACCATGGGTCGCCCGTGACTTCGTACGCCGCCAGATAGGCTTCCGTGAGATGCATGATGGGGTTCTGCAGCACACTGCCGTCGCCCTGACCGAAGTTCGCAGTCAATGCCGCGTAATAGAGGCCATTGCCATCGGCAAAGCGTTGTTCGATCAGCTCTACGGTGCGGCGCATGGTCTCAAGCACGCTCGCATCCCGGGTTGCGCGGTAAGCGTGGGCGGTGGCAAATACCACGAATGCGTGGGTATAGAGATCGCGCGTACTGTCGAGCGGAGCGCCCTGCGGATCGACACTGTAGATCCAGCCACCAGCGTCGTCACCAAAATGGCGCACCAGTGACTGGAACAGCGTACCTGCATGCGGAAGATTGCCAGCCGTGGCAAAAACATAGAGCTGCCGGGCACAGGCCATGGCCCGATAGCGCTTGTCGTTCAGCGGCTGGCCCGTGGCGCCGTCCAGTGCCTCATGCGCGAGCAGCAACACCGGATTCCATCCGGGTCCGGTCCAGGCAGGCAGGACGGCTGCGTCGAAATGCGCCAGAAGCGCGGAAATCCGTTCGATAAGGGTTGGCGGAACTAGCATGTCGAGGTGCCGGGATGGCCGGAAGAGTCGCCAAGGCGACCCCGTAAAACCGAAGGCAGACACGATAGCAGGCCGCATGCGCCATGCAAAGACCGCAAACGGGTCAGGCATCCGTCACCGGACGATCCGCTACGGGACGGCCACGCCGCACCGCGTCATTTCGGGCTGGCAATGCCATGGGCTGATGCTATGTTAAAAGTCCACCGGGCCCGCCTGCCCTTCCGGGAGAACCGCCATGTCCACCCATCCGATGTCTTTGTCCGACCATCATCGAACGCTGGTGATGCACGTGCTGGAAGACCCGCCGGGGCGCTACACATGGCGCATCGTGGTCGAGGAAAAGTACGGCGGCGCCGACTGCGACAGCACGATCGAAGCCCATTCGGACTATGCCTCGCACGCGGAAGCCGAGGCCGCCTGCTGGGCTGCGGGCAATGGCATGCTCGACGGGCCACGCGCCACGGCCGAAGTCGCACGCGGCCGGCCACATTAACGGTAGCAAACCGTGACATTGCGTGACATTGGGTGACATTGCGACCCAATGAGCGCTTGAAGCACCAGCGCACCTCTTGATCCCGGTCAGTCCCCGCCGTAGTCTGGGGAGACCCCGTAGCAGGGAGATAAGCGATGGACAAGCCAACCGTAAGCCCCCGCCGCTTTGTCGAAATCCTGAACGAGCGGCTGACCCGGCATCCCCTCTATCGCGAGGGCATGCATGTCTACGCCATTCCCGCCCATTCGGAGCAGCCCCGCAGCCTGGTTTGCGTGGGGCCGCGCGGCACCGAAGGGATCTGCGCCACGATCGAGAACATCGTGCGCGGAGAATGCGATGTCTTTCCGGATATCGTCGAGGACTGGCGCCGGCAATCCGCTGCACCGGCGGCGCACGCGCATCGCGCACGCTAGCTGACGCTGTCATGCGAATCGACGCGGCGGGCCTCCCGGCCCGCCGCGTTATTTGCAGAACTGTCTTTCCCGCCACACCCACCTGCACCAATCGCTCCGGCTCGCTACAATGGCTGCCGCACCCCCTGCCCGGAGCGCCGATGAAAAAAGCATTCGAAGTCGATGGCGTATTGGACGAGCCACCCGCTGCCCGCGCCGGATCGATCGCGGAATCCAGCGAGGCCCGCGCCGCCGCAGTGGCCGCCACCATTGCCCGAGTGGCGATCGAGCAGGCCGACCATGCCATGCGCAACTGGACCGACCCGCTCGATGGCCCGCTGCAAATCGGCTCTCCCGAGCATCTGCGCATGTTCTGCAACATGCTGCTGCAGACCCACAACCCCTACAAGCCGTCCGTGATCGACTGGCCCGCGTTGGCGCCGGATGCGCTGCGGCGTGTGACATCGCTGCCGATCTGGGACATCGCCGTGCAAACCGAAGGGCGTGCATCGGTGCGGGTCCACAGCTTTGCTGACAGGCAGCGCGATGCGCTGCTACGCAGTGCGCTGGAAATGGATGCCGACGAGGAAGCGCGCCACAAGGTGGTGCTGTCGAAGCTGGTGGAAGCCTATGGCATTACCCTGGCGCCGGAGCCGGAGTACCTGCCGCCCGCCGATGCGGAGTGGGGCTGGCTCGTGACCGGCTACAGCGAATGCATCGACAGCTTCGCGGCGTTTGGCCTGTTTGCCGCGGCCAAGGACTCAGGCTTCTTCCCGGCGGAGCTGGTCGAAACGTTCGAACCGGTGATCCAGGAAGAAGGCCGCCATATCCTGTTCTTCGCCAACTGGGTGGCGTGGTACCGCCACAGCCTGCCATGGTGGCGCCGGCCGGCATTTGCGCTCAAGGTGCTGCGGGTCTGGCTATTCCTGATTCGCGAGCGCATCGGCCTGGCCAAAGGTATCGACGTGAAGGCCGACGGCACCGCCCAGGACGCCAATTTCCCGATGAATGCGGCCGAATCGCTGGGCCAGACCCTCTCGGCCGGCGCGATGATCGATCTCTGCCTGGCCGAGAACGAACGCCGCATGGCAGGGTATGATGCGCGCCTTGTGCGTCCGACCACGGTACCGAAACTGGCCCGCCTTGCCCGGCGCTTCATCAAGTAGAACTCATGCTGCCGTTCGTATTGTCCCTGTTGACGCTGGTCGTCTGGTGCGTATTGGTGTTCGCGCGCGCCGGCTTCTGGCGTGTACGCAAGCCCGCGCCTTCTCCTGCCCCCTCCGCGTGGCCACCTGTGATTGGCGTGATCCCGGCCCGCAATGAAGCCGATGTGATTGCCCGCGCGGTGACCGGCGTGTTGGCCCAGCAATATGCCGGCCCGCTTCACCTGATCGTGGTCGATGATCACAGCAATGACGGTACCGCCGATATCGCAAGGGCCGCGGCCCAGTCGATCGGTAAAGCGGATGCCCTGACGGTGATCGCCGCGCGCGACCTGCCAGCGGGCTGGAGCGGCAAGGTCTGGGCCCAGTCGGAAGGCCTGGCGGCGGCCGACCTGCAAATGCCCGAGGCGCAATTCGTGTTCCTGACCGACGCCGATATCTGGCACGGCCCGAACACCATCGCCGAACTGGTGGCAAGGGCCGCGCACGAACAGCGCGACCTGACATCGCTGATGGTGCGACTGCGCTGCGAATCGTGGTGGGAACGCATGATCGTGCCGGCTTTTGTGTTCTTCTTCGCCAAACTTTATCCGTTTGCACGCGTTGCCAACCCGCGCAGCAAGGTCGCCGGCGCTGCGGGCGGTTGCATGCTGGCACGTCGCTCGGCGCTGGCACGTATCGGCGGATTCGCGGCCATTCGCGGCGAGTTGATCGACGATTGCAGCCTGGCGGCGAAGATCAAGGCCGGTGGCTCGATCCGGCTGGACCTGGCCGACGACAGCATCTCGCTACGTCCGTACGATGACTGGCAAAGCCTGTGGAACATGATTGCGCGCAGCGCATACACCCAGTTGCACTACTCGCCGTGGCTGCTCGCAGGCGCCGTGCTGGGAATGATCCTGACCTACCTGCTTCCGCCACTCCTGGCTTTGGCCGGTGGGGCTGCCCTATGGCCGGCTTGGCTCGCGTGGATGCTGATGACCTTCAGCTACCGGCCGATGCTGCGTGAATACCGCCAGCCGGCCTGGCTGGCGCCGCTGCTGCCGCTCACCGCGCTGTTCTACCTCGGCGCCACGGTCGATTCCGCACGCCGTTTCTATCTGCGCCGCGGCGGCCAGTGGAAGGGCCGCTCGCAGGCGCCGGTACGCTCCTGAGCGTACCCGCCCCTGTTATTTCAGGTAGCCGTTGTTGCGGAACCAGTCCAGCGCGTCCTGAAGGCCCTGCTGGTAGGGACGCGGCGCGTAGCCAAGCTCACGTTGCGCCTTGGCCGAAGTGAAGAACATCCGGTATTGCGACATCTTCAGGCCATCAACGGTGACGAACGGCTCCTTTTTCGTGAATCGCGCCACGGTCTCGGCAATCCGGGCCACCGGGTAAAGCGGCCAGCGCGGCAACTCGACGGTCGGCGCCTTGCGCCCCGCCATGCCGGCAATGTCTGCCAGCATCTGCCGCAGCAGCACATCCTGCCCACCGAGGATGTAGCGTTCACCGACGCGGCCTTTGTCCAGCGCCAGGAAATGACCGTTCGCCACGTCGTCCACGTGAGCCAGGTTCAAACCCGTGTCGACGAAGGCCGGGATCTTGCCCGTGGCCGCCTCGACGATGATGCGACCGGTCGGCGTCGGACGTACATCGCGCGGCCCGATCGGCGTCGACGGATTCACGATCACGGCCGGCAACCCCTCGGCCACCAACCGCTCCACCTCGCGCTCGGCCAGCACCTTGCTGCGCTTGTAGGCGCCAATGGCCTCGTGGCCGGCCATGGCGGCGTTCTCGTCAACCGGCCCGGTCGCGCCAGCCACGCGCAGCGTGGCCACGCTGCTCGTGTAGATGACGCGCTCCACGCCTGCGTCGCGCGCCGCGTTCATGGTCGTGACCGTGCCTTCGACATTGGCGCGCACGATCTCCTCGGGATCGGGCGCCCAGAGCCGGTAGTCGGCCGCCACGTGGAACAGGTAGCGAACCCCCGCCATGGCCCGCGCCATCGATGCAGCGTCGCGCATGTCCCCTTCCACCACCTCCACGGGCAGCCCGGCCAGATTGGCCCGCGGGCTGGTGGCGCGTACCAGCACACGCACCTGGAAACCGCGCTCAAGCGCCTGGCGCATGACGGATGAACCGAGGAAGCCGGAGGCTCCTGTCACGAGAATGCAATTGTTAATTTCAAATCCCCTGTCTACGTTGCACGCATGTTCCGCGCTAATCGGTCGTTATACCGGCGGGCAGTGGCGCATTTTCACCGGATTGACGTTGTTGGCAAGCACCAACGCCGCCGACACGAAAATCCGGCCCGGTATATAGTAACCACCGTGAACCGGAAAAGTGATGCCGGAATACCAAATACTGATGTCTTCGAATCTTCACAAGAGCGTCGGGGGGCCGTCTCTATGCAGGTGATACTTGCCCAACCCAGGGGCTTTTGCGCCGGCGTAGTCAGAGCGATCGAAATCGTCGACCGCTCCCTGATCAAACACGGCGCCCCCGTGTATGTACGGCACGAGATCGTACACAACAAGCATGTCGTGGAAGGATTGCGCAAGAAAGGGGCACGCTTCGTCGAGGAACTCGATGAGGTACCGAGTGACGCAGTCACCATTTTCAGTGCGCATGGTGTGTCGCGCGAGGTGATCGCCGAGGCGAGGCGCCGCGAACTTCACGCCATCGACGCAACCTGCCCGTTGGTGATCAAGGTCCATAACCAGGGCCGGCAATATGCTTCGGCCGGCCGGCACGTCATCCTGATCGGCCACGCCGGCCACCCCGAGGTGGAAGGCACGATGGGGCAGATCCCGGGCAAGGTGATGCTGGTCCAGAGTGAAGCCGACGTGGCACAATTGGAACTGGCGGTCGATGCCCCGGTGGCATATATCACCCAGACCACATTGTCCGTGGACGACACCCGTAATATCATTGCGGCGCTCGGTCGGCGTTTCTCCGATCTGGTTGGACCGGATACGCGCGATATCTGTTATGCGACGCAGAACCGCCAGAGCGCGGTGCGGGAATTATCCACGAGGGTGGATGTCATTCTCGTGATCGGCGCCACCAACAGTTCGAATTCGAACCGGCTACGAGAAATCGGCACGGAAAGCGGTGTGCCGAGTTACCTGATTGCCGACGGCAGCGAACTCGATCCCGACTGGGTGCGGGGCGCTGGCGTGATAGGCATTACCGCGGGCGCCTCGGCGCCCGAAGACATGGTGGAAGACGTCATCGAGGCCTTGCGCCGCCTTGGTCCGGTCGAGGTATCGACCATGAAAGGGATCGAGGAACATGCCGAATTCCGCCTGCCGGCTGAATTAGCCGATGCAACGCTGGCCCCAGGGGCCAGGAAGACAACTGATATCAGTGACGCCCAGCTTGCCGACCAGACGGCGACAAGCTGAAGTGAAAAGCTGAACCTAACAGGAAGCACCCCCTTGGCCATTCCGTTTCTGCAGGTCGCCCGCGTAGGCGCCTACATCGCACGCAAGCATCTCTCCGGGCAAAAGCGTTATCCGCTGGCCCTGATGCTCGAGCCACTCTTCCGCTGCAACCTGGCCTGCTCGGGCTGCGGCAAGATCGACTATCCGGATCCCATCCTGAACCAGCGCCTGTCCGTGGCCGAGTGCCTGGAAGCCGTGGACGAGTGCGGCGCACCGGTGGTTTCCATTGCCGGCGGCGAGCCGCTGCTGCACAAGGACATGCCGGAGATCGTGCGAGGCATCATTGCCCGCAAGCGCTTCGTCTACCTGTGCACCAACGCGCTGCTGATGGAAAAGAAGATCGACCAGTACCAGCCGAGCCCGTATTTCGTGTGGTCGATCCACCTGGACGGCGACCGCGAGATGCACGATCACTCGGTCAACCAGGAAGGCGTGTACGACCGTTGCGTCGAAGCCATCCGCATGGCCAAGGAACGTGGCTTCCGCGTCAACATCAACTGCACGTTGTTCAACGACGCCAAGCCGGACCGCGTGGCCAAGTTCTTCGACTCGGTCAAGGCGATGGGCGTGGACGGCATCACGGTGTCGCCTGGCTACGCCTACGAGCGCGCTCCGGACCAGCAGCACTTCCTGAACCGCAACAAGACCAAGCAACTGTTCCGCGACATCCTGTCGCGTGGCAATGCCGGCAAGAACTGGGCGTTCAGCCAGTCCACGATGTTCCTGGACTTCCTGGCCGGCAACCAGACCTACAAGTGCACGCCGTGGGGCAACCCCGCGCGCACCGTGTTTGGCTGGCAGCGTCCGTGCTACCTGGTGGGCGAAGGCTACGTGAAGACCTTCAAGGAACTGATGGAAGGTACCGACTGGGATGCCTACGGCGTTGGCAACTATGAAAAGTGCGCCGACTGCATGGTGCATAGCGGCTTCGAAGCCACGGCCGTGGCCGACACGTTCTCACATCCGCTCAAGGCGCTTGGCGTAAGCCTGCGTGGCGTGAAGACCGATGGTCCGATGAAGCCGGACCTGCCGCTCGACAACCAGCGCCCGGCCGAGTACGTGTTCTCGCGCCACGTGGAAATCAAGCTGTCCGAAATCGGCAACCTGAAGAAGGCCCAGGGCAGCCGCGCCGAGGCCGTGCAGGCCAACTGACAACTGATACGTCAGCGGCGCTCTCCCTCTCCCGGTTCATGGGAGAGGGGAATCTCCCCTCTCAGGCTCAAGCCCGTGCGTTGTGACTGGTCAGGTACTTGACCAGTCCATCCACACCATCTCGCGCCACGATGTCCGCAAACTGCTTGCGATAGACCTCGATCAGCCAGGCGCCCATCATGTTGATGTCATAGATCTTCCAGCCGTCGTTGCCGCGCTGTAGCCGGTAGTCGATCAGCATCTCGTCGCCATTGTTGAGCACGCGTGTAGCCACTACCACGTCGTTGGCATTGCTACCGGTCTTGGCTGGCTTGTAGGTGAACTTCGGGCTTTGCTCGCGCAACTGCGACAGCGACACTGCGTAGCTACGTACCAGCAGCGCCGTGAACTGTTCCTGGAGCGTTTTTTGCTGCTCAGGTGTAGCCTGCTTCCAGGCATTGCCCACGGCCAGGCGCGTGGTGCGGCCAAAGTCGGTGTAGGGCAGGAACTCGCGTTGGACCACGGCGGTAATTTTTGCAAGATCGCCGGCACGCGTTTCCGGATCGGTCTTGATCTTGGTGATCACACCCTCCACCGCCGACTGGACCAGTTTGTCCGGCGAAGCGCTGGTATTGGCCTGTGCATGGGCGGTGGAAACCACGGCCACGGCGGCAATGGGTGCAATGATGGCAGCGGGGAAAATTCCGTAACGGTTCATGACTCGAAGATGTACTGCGGCCGGAACGGCCAGTCGGGCCAGTATATAGCGGATCGACTTGCAGGGAACCGCATGACCCGCACGGCACGCGCGCCTTCAGCCGCTATACTCCGGGTGCCGCCCACGCGCCCCGCCGCAGCCGGGCGCTGAAGATACAGGACTCATGATCAGACCGCTGCTCGTTCGCACCGTCAAGTTTGCCACCGTTCACGCCTGGCTCGTGATCGGCATTACCCTGCTGCTCACCGTTGGCAGCGGCATCTATGCTGCGCGCAACTTCGCCATCAATACCGATATCAGCGGCCTGCTGGAATCGGACGCGCCATGGGCCAGGAACGATGCGCAGATCAGCGCCGCCTTCCCGCAGCGCGACAAGATGATCCTTGCCGTGGTGCAGGCACCCGCCAAGGAACTGGCCGATGCCGCCGCCAATGAACTGGCCGATGCGCTGCGCCAGCAACCCAAACGCTTCAAGGCCGTGGGCCAACCCGGCTCGGGCGCGTTCTTCGAGCGCAATGGGCTGCTGTTCGCCGACACCGCCAGTGTCAATGACATGGCCGACAAGCTCACCCAGGCCCGGCCATTGCTGAACAACCTCGCGCACGATCCCACGCTGCGCGGGCTGTCCGACCTGCTTACCACCACCCTGTCGCTGCCGCTGCAACTGGGACAGATCAAGCTGTCCGACATGGACAAGCTGCTGGGAGAAAGTGCCAGGACGGTCGACGGTGTACTGGCCGACAAGCCCGCTGCGCTATCCTGGGCCGGATTGGTCGACGACAGTCTCAAACCCAATGCCGACGGTCGTTCATTCAGCTTTATCACACTGTCGCCGGTGCTGGATTTCAGCGACCTGAAAGCCGGGTCGGGTGCCAGCGATGCGATCCGTGCCGCGGCCACGCAACTGAAACTGACCGAACGCTACAACGCCGTGGTGCGCCTGACCGGCCCGCAGCCTTTGGCCGACGACGAGTTCGCGTCAGTCAGCGACGGCGCCGCACTCAACGGCATACTGACGCTGGTCGTGGTCATCGGCATCCTGTGGATGGCGCTGCGGTCCGCCCGCCTGATCACGGCGGTGCTGGTCAGCCTGATCTCGGGCCTGATCATCACGGCGGCACTGGGCCTGATGATGGTAGGTGCGCTGAACATGATCTCGGTCGCGTTCGCGGTCCTGTTTGTGGGCCTCGGCGTGGACTTCGGCATCCAGTTCGGGGTGCGGTACCGGGCCGAGCGGCACGAGCATGGCGATCTGCAGGAGGCCCTGACGCTGGCCGCACGCGATGTGGCCGGTCCGCTGACACTGGCAGCCGCGGCCACCGCCGCCGCATTCTTCTGCTTCCTGCCCACCGACTACCGTGGCGTGGCCGAACTTGGCAAGATCGCGGGCGTCGGCATGTTCATCGCCTTCGCCACCACGTTCACGATGCTGCCGGCACTGATCCGCGTACTGGCGCCGCCGGGCGAAGACGAGATGCCCGGCTTCGAGTGGCTGGCGCCGGCCGACACGTTCTTCGAGCGGCATCGCAAGGGCACGCTGGTCGGCGTGCTGGCGGTGCTGATCGGCGGCGCCCCGCTGCTGCCGCACCTGCGTTTCGATTTCGACCCCTTGCACCTGAAGGATCCGCATTCGGAGTCGATGTCGACGTTGCTGGCGCTCAAGAATGCGCCGCAAGCCGGTACCGACGACGTCAAGGTGCTGGCCCCGACGCTGAAAGATGCCGAACAAACCGCCGCGAAACTGAGGAAGCTGCCCGAAGTTGAGCGCGTGGTAACACTGAAGACGTTCATTCCCGACGATCAGGCACCAAAGCTGGCCATCATCGCCGGCATGGCGAAGAACCTGATGCCGGTACTGACCCAGCCGACCGCTACGCCCGCCGATGATGTGCGCAGGGTCGCGTCGCTGCGCAATGCGTCGCGCCAGCTGTCCCTGGCTGCCGAGGATCACCCTGGCCCGGGCGCCGAATCCGCCGCGCACTTGTCGCGGGCGCTGAAGCAGCTCGCCGATGCCTCGCCCGCCGTCCGCGACCGCGCCGAGCTCGCCATTGCGTTGCCGCTACGGCTGGCACTGGGCACGCTGCAACGCGCGCTGCAGCCCGCGCCCGTAACCCAGCAGACGCTGCCACCGGAACTGGCGCGTGACTGGCTGGCCCCGGACGGGCAGGCGCTGGTCAACGTGAGTCCGAAACTGCCGCCGCCCGGCGTCAAGAACGAAGCCGCACGAGAAGCCGCGCTGAGCCATTTCGTCGCCGTCATGGCGCGCGTGCAACCCGACGCGACGGGCGGCCCGATTGCCATCAAGGGATCGGCCGACACGATCATGACAGCGTTCATCCATGCGGGCGTGTGGGCCGTACTGTCGATCACGGTACTGCTGTGGATCACGCTGCGCCGCGTGGGCGATGTGCTGCGCACGCTGATTCCGCTGCTGGTTTCCGGCCTCGTCACGCTGGAGTTGTGCGTGCTGTTTGGCATCTCGCTGAATTTTGCCAACATCATTGCGCTGCCGTTGCTGCTTGGCATTGGCGTGGCCTTCAAGATCTACTACGTGATTGCGTGGCGCCATGGCAAGACCAAGCTATTGCAATCCAGCCTTACGCACGCAGTGCTCTACAGCGCCGCCACAACCGCTACCGCTTTCGGCAGCCTCTGGCTGTCGCACCATCCCGGCACTGCCAGCATGGGCAAGCTGCTGGCGCTGGCGCTGGCCTGCACGCTGGCCGGGGCGGTGTTCTTCCAGCCAATCCTGATGGGACGCCCGCGCCGGCAACTGACCGGCCGCGCGGAACCGCTGGGTCCTTCGCTGCCCCCCCTCACGGTGGCTACGACCATGGCACAATCTGCCGATAAATCTGCAGGGCCGGATTCAGGCAACTCCCGGCGCTAGCCCGGGCTGCCAGCCCGACGACAGTTCGGACAGTCAAGCCAGGCGGTCCGTCTCCACGACAAGAAACCGAAAAGACCGACCGTCTCAACATGCTCTCCCGCTTCATGTCCTTGCGCGCCGTGGCGCCTCAATCGTCCCGGCTGGCCAGCGCGCTGGCCGCCGCATCGCTGACCATGCTGGCCGCTGGCTGCGCCACCGGCCCCAATGCCAATCCGCAGGATCCGCTCGAACCGATGAACCGGGCGATCTTCACGGTCAACGACAAGGCCGACGAGTACGTGGCCCAACCTCTGGCCAAGGGCTACAAGGCCGTGACGCCGGAACCCGCGCGTATCGCCGTGACCAATTTCTTTGCCAACTTCTCCGATGTGGGCAACTTCGCCAACAACGTGCTGCAGGGCAAGGTAGTCGATGCTGCCGAAACGATGATGCGCGTGGCCATCAACACGGTACTGGGTATCGGTGGCCTGATCGACATCGCCACCGCGGCCGGCATTCCGCGGCACTCGCAGGACCTGGGATTGACGCTCGGCACCTGGGGCATCCCGTCGGGGCCGTATCTGGTGCTGCCGCTGTTTGGCCCAAGCTCGTTCCGCGATGGCGTGGGCGTGGCCGGCAGTTTCTACCTCGATCCCGCGCACTATTTCGATCCGGCCTGGCGCAATACGATGTTCGGCATCAACGTGATCAACGTGCGGACCAACATGCTGGGCGCCACCGACCTGCTGTCGCAGGCCGCGCTGGACAAATATGCCTTCGTGCGTGACGCCTACATGCAGCGTCGCCAGTATCTGCTGGGCGATGGCAGCGGCGCGCTGCCATCGTACGAGGATGACGAGGAGACGCCGGCCAAGCCTGCCGATGGCGAAGCGCCAAAGACACCCGCGACCTCGACCAAGCCGGAAACACCTGCCACGCCGGCTACACCGGCTCCTGCGCCGGGCATGGCGAAGTAACGTAGGCCTTCACTGTACCCTTGGTGGTCTCCCCTCTCCCGCGCTGCGGGAGAGGGGAGCCAAACCGATGCCCAAAAAAATGCCCACGCCGGGGCACGACGTGGGCCTGAAGACCACGGATGCGGTGTCCGTGACCGACAGATCGTAGGCAATTTTTGCAAAATCGATTGCCAACAATTGTGTCGACAAGCTTTCACGCGGCGCGACGGCGCAGTGGCAGCCAGATCGAGAACGTGGCGCCCTCGCCTGCATCGCTCCTTAACATGACGCGTCCGCCGTGGCGCTCTGCCACGGTTTTCACAAAGACCAGTCCCAGCCCGCTACCCGATGGTGCGTCGTTGCCCTGGGCATGCACACGGCTGAAAGGCCGGAATAGCCGGGCCTGCGCCTCACGCGCGATGCCCGGTCCGCGGTCGGTGACCTCGATCGCCATGTAGGGGCCGAGCCGGCGCAATCCCACCGTGACCGGCGCGCCGGACGGACTGAACTTGATGGCATTGCTGACCAGGTTGGCAATCGCACGCACCACCAGCATCGGTGCGGCACGCAACACGATGCCATCGCCGTCGAGTTCCAGTTGCAGTTCGACACCCCGCGACTTGGCCAACGCCCACAATTCGTCGGTGGCATCGAGCACCAACGCGGTCAGGTCCACGTCGGCAAACACCAGGTTTTGCGATTCCGCCTGCGCCAGGCGAATGAAGTCGTCTGCCAATGCCAGCGTGCGATGCGCATGCTCGCCGATACGTCCCAGCAACTCGTGCTGCGGCAAGGCCCGGTCGGCGCGCGACTGCAGGTCGATCAGTGCCAGGATCGATGCCTGCGGGGATCGCATGTCATGCGACAGGAAATGCAGGGTCTGCTCGCGCTGCCGCTCGGCACGGCGCACCGCGGTGATATCGATCAGGCTGACGATCACGCCGGCAGGACGGCCCGCCTCGCCGTGCAGGGGCGCACCATGCAGCAGGTAACGGCGATCGTCTTCTGTGGCCAGTTCCACGCCGTGTGAATCGGACGACGACGTCACTGGTCCATCGGCATCGAGCGCGTCGCATAGTGCATCCCAATACGCGAGGCCCGGGCCCGGCACCGGAAACAATGTCTCGACGATATCAGGCAATCCGGGCCGGTCGAGTCCGCCGTAGGCGTCGGCGTAGCCGTCGGTACCGGGCAGCGTATCGAGGCCCGCGGGCCGCGGCATCTCGTTGATGCCCTGCAGCACTGCCGGCGCCAGGGCCACGGCACGGCGGTTGGCCACCAGGATACTGCCATCGAGATTGCAGATCACCGTGGCCTCGGGCAGGCTTTCCAGCCCGTCGGACAGGAAGCGCCGCATGTCACGCAAGCGCGACGTCATATCGTAGACCGCCTGCATCCGGCCATCGAGCGAGTGGTCGACACGTGTCGGCGCCGCCAGCAACCCAGGTTCACGCGCCAGACGCACCAGTTCCTCGGACAGGAAGCGCAACGCTGCCTCCTGGCGCCGCCAACTCCATAGCGGATAGACCAGCAAACAGCCGAAGACTGCCGCCGATGGCCCGAACCATAGGTGCATGCCACCTGCCAGCATGACGCTGCCACCGACCAGCGCCGCCACCAGCACGCCCACCGCAATCAACGCATCGCGCGGCGTGAGCATCCACGCTGCCAGCGCGGCCAACAACACCGGCAGCAACGTAGCGAACCAGCCGGCCAGTTCCGGAACCCGCACGATGCCGGTGCCGTCGCGCAATGCCTGCAGGACATTGGCCAGGATCTCGGCGCCGCTCATGCCGTGGCCGTCATGCGATACGGGGGTAGGAAATACATCGCCCAGGCCGGTGCCCAGCGCGCCGATGATCACGTACTTGCCATGGAAATAGCCCGCGCCGAGCTGGCCCGACAGCACATCCAGCACGGAAACCCGCGCGAACGTGCCCGGCGGTCCGACGAAGGGAATCCGCAGCCTGTCCTGGCTCAGCAGGCCGGCATGGTCGATGCGGGTGGCCGGTTCGTGGCGGAACGATTCCGGCGAGGGGTTCGATGGCTGGCCGTAGGCCGCCATCGCGGCCGCGAAATGCCAGACCGGCTGGGCGTCGCCATTGGCTTCGCGCAGGAACACCGAGCGCACTGCACCGTCGGCATCGGGGTTCATGTTGATATGGCCGACGCGGGCTGACAGCCCGTCGAGCGGATACCGCATGACGGCCCCCGTAACGGTAGTCTCGGCCACGACAGGCAGGATCACGTTGCGTGCGCGCGCCACGGCCCGCTCAAGGTCCAGATCGTCAGCGGGATAACGGATATCGGGCTCTGACAGGACGATATCCATGCCAATCACGCGCGGCTTGTCGGCCGCGATATGGTCGACCAGTGAAGCCAGTACCGAGCGCCGCCACGGCCAGCGCCCGATGGCGCCGATGCTGGCATTGTCCACGGCCACCAGCACAATATCGCTGCGTGCCGGATGCGGCTGGCTGGCAATGGCGAAGTCGAGCACGGCCTGGTCCGCACGGTCAAACCAGCCCAGCCGCGCCGTCGCGGCGGTGACAACCACCACCGCGGCGAGCAACAGCACCCATTCGACGCGTGTGCGCCGATGGAAAAAGGCTGCCGCGGTCCTGCGGGATACCGTTCTAGACGCCACGTTCCACGCCCCCCGGCACCAGCAGGCCCAGGTAAGCCATGCGGCCGCGGCGTCGCTGCTCAGGCATCGGTGTTACCCGCGATCTCGAAGCGATAGCCATGCGAATAAACCGAGGTCAGGCGCACGCCGTGTCCGGGACGCAACGCCAGCTTGATACGCAGGCGCGAAACATGGGTGTCCAACGTACGCGAACCGGCATCCATGGCCCTGCCCCAGACCGCCTGCTCGATCACCTCGCGCGACATCAGCCGACCAATGTTGCGGAACAGGAACAGCGCCAGGTCGAACTCGCGCGGCGACAGGTCGACGGCCTGCCCGGCCAGCGCAATGCTGCGCCGGCGCACGTCCACCACATAGTCACCCTGGCGGATCAGGTCGTCGTCATGCACCGTCTCGGGATAGGCGCGGCGCAGCAGCGCGCGGACCCGCGCCACGAACTCCGCCGGCCGCACCGGCTTGGCTAGATAATCGTCGGCGCCAACGGTCAGGCCCGCCACGATATCGGCTTCGTCGACGCGGCTGGTCAGGAACAGGATCGGCGGCAGACGGCCCGAGTGCTGGCGCACCCAGCTGACCAGCTCGATACCGCTGGTGTCCGGCAATTGCCAGTCCATGAGTACCAGGTCGAACGCCTGGTCTCGTAGCGCACGCAGGAATGCGGAACCGGTTGCAAAGCTTGCACAGGTAAAACCCGCCTCATCCAGCAACTGACGGATCTGCTCCGCCTGTGCGGCATCGTCCTCCACTGAGGCAATTCTCATCTACTTCCCTCTGATGACTGCGGCCGGTGTCGGGCACGGCCGCGCCATGTTACCGAAACGCGCCATGGCACGTCGAGGCTACGTTAGAGGGGAATCGCCTCGCCGTGTGTTGCAGGCACCCCGAACCCATGCATTTTTCTTGCGGGCGTAGGGAAAACGTGACCTAGAAAAAAGCCGCCGCCCTGATTCAGGCGGCGGCTTGGACACATTACCTCGCAGGTGATGCTCACTGCAACATATAGGTCTCGTACTCGAGCCGGTCGAGCTTGCGGTCCAGCAGGTACAGCGACAGGGCCACCACGATCAGCAGCGATACCGCAAAGCCGTAGCCATACCATGCCGGCCCCAGCGACAGCGTCAAGCGGGTCAGCACGCAGTTCAGCACCACGAACGTGCCGGTCAGCATCAACACTTCGCGGCGACGGTCCAGGTAGAAGTAGATGTTCAGCACACCCAGCAGCACCACCTGCAGGCTGGCGCCGATCACGTCCACATAGAGCAGCGGCAGGTACAGCTCCGAGATACCCAGCAGCCGCAACAGCCAGCCGCCGATCACGAACAGCAGCAGCGACGCGATGGCCTGTACCTTGACGATCTCGTACAGGCCCAGGCGAATGGTCTGGACCATCGTGTTGCGCATGTCCTCGATATGTTCGAGCGAACTGCCGCCACGCACCGCGTTGTAGAACGCGTCGTAGTACTCGACGAAATCGGTCTCGATCCGCACCAGGAATACCGCCATGCCCGGGATAATCGCGAGGTAGGCCAGGAACACCGGGATGTCGTAGATGATCGACGCATGCAGCGGGCCGATCACGGGCTGGCCCGTGGACGGCGCATACCAGAACATGAACTTGTCGATCCAGATCCCTAGGTTGTAGAACAGGCCGATCGCCACCAGGCTCGGATACGCATAGCGCTTCTGGAACACCTCGAACGACATGAACCGGTGGCTCGTGTAGTTGCGGTAGATCAGCGTGATCATGCCCACCAGCAAGCACAACTGGCCGAACACGAAGCCCCCCAGCAGGCCTTCCAGTCCATGCGAGCGCAGCGCCAGCGCAGCCAGCACGGTAATCGTGTAGCCGACGAAGAACGTCCACACGATGGCCTTGTACTGCTTCATGCCCGACAGGAAGATCGCCGCGATCCAGATATTGCTCATGATCACGAAGCCCGCGATCATCAGCAGACGGTACAGCACCGACTGCTCCGGAAACGCCCAGACAGCGCAGCCAAGGCCGATCACGCCGGCCAGCACCGTGCAGAGCAACGCCACCGCGTGGTAGTTGGACAGCACAAGGTCGGCCCGGCGTTCGAACAGGCGGTCCGACGTGAAGCGCGTGAACGACAACTGCATTGGCCCGGTCAATATCAGGCTGCACGCTATCAGGTAGGTCACCGAGACCTGGAACTGCGTGATCAATGCGCCCGGTATCACCCAGCCGATCGACAACAGGCCGATCAGCAGGATGCCCAGGATCGACAGCACCCAGGGGCCCGAGCTGATCACACCCGCGTAGGCATAGGCGCTGAGCATGCCCGACAGGCTGTCCCGTCGGAGCATCTTGCGAAGTTCGAATCCAATGCCTGCCATCTCAGCGTTCTCCCTGGCCCGCGTGGTGCACCGGGCACCGGGCGGGACTGGCGCCGTGCGGGCGGCGCGCGTTATCCGGCATGTCCATCAGTTCCGTGTAGAGCGTGCGATAGCTGCCCACCATCTGTTCCTGCGTGTAGTAACGCTCCACGCGCGCAATGCCGGATGCCTGCGCCGCCTGCCAGCGCTCCGGATGCTGCAGCAGCCCCAGTGCGGCATTGGCCAGCGCCGCCGGATCGGCAATGCGCACCACGTCGCCCGCGGCGCCGAGTGCGGCATCGTCACCGGGCAGTCCGAAGACCAGTTCGCTGCACGAGCCCACATCGGTGGTCACGCACGGCACGCCCGCGGCAAAGCCCTCGAGCACCACCAGCGGCAGGGCCTCGGAAATCGAACTCAGTACCAGCACGCCCACCTTCGGCAGCAGTTCGTCGATCTTCTGGAACCCCAGGAACTTCACCTTGTTGCCCAGGCCGAGGCTTTCCGCCAGGCTGCGGCACTCGCGTGCGTATTCCGCATCCTCGTCCTCGGGGCCGGCAATCCAGCCTTCGGCATCGGGGTACTCGCGCACCACGGTCAGCATCGCGCGGATAAAGGTCTTGATGTCCTTGATCGGCACCACACGGCCGATCAGGCACAGCACCGGCGGCACGCCCGGCGCACGCTTGTCGCGCAGCGCCGACAGGCGCGGCAGGTTGATGCCGTTCGGGATATTGCGCGTGCGCTCGGCCAGCGCGCCATCCAGGATCTGGCGGCGGCGGTTGCCCTCGTACAGCGCGGTGATCTCGTCGCCGGCCTCGTAGCAGACCCGGCCCAACGTCTCGAAGAAGCGCACCCAGAGTTCGCGGAAGTAGCTGATCTGGGAAATGTCGCGCTCGAAGATGTTGCGGTTGTCGCGGATCCACTGGCTCTGGAACAGGTCGATCTTGCGTTCCTTGGTGTAGATGCCGTGCTCGGACACCAGCAGCGGGCGTCCGTTGCGATGGCGCAGCATCGCGCCAAGGAAGCCCGCGTAACCGGTGGACACCGTGTGGTAGACCTTGGCCGGAATCAGCCCATCGGCAATCCGCACCAGTTGCCACAGTGGCTTGTGCATGATGCGGATGGTCCAGAAGTAGTCCGTGAACGACGGGTCCGTGCAGAACTTGCGGTACTGGTCGGTAATGGTGTCCCAGGCGCGCTTGCTGTAGAGGAACGCATCCTCGGACAGCGCCCCACCCTCGCGCAGCGCCGGCATCAGTTCGCGGATCAGTTCGCCGGCCTCGGCTTCCTTGCCCGGTTCGCGCAGCAGTTCATGCAGCGCGTCCGAGCGGTCGAACGCACGCGCGTCGCCGGGGGTGCCATGCACCAGCGGCGGTGGCGGGAAGTCGTACAGGAAATGGGTTTCCAGATGCACCACGTTTTCGGGCAACTGGTAGACCATGTCGCCATAGTCCTCGCGGCGGCTGCCAATGAAGACGATGCCGAAACGGATATCGGGAAACGCGCGGATCATCTGGTTGACCCAGCTCGACACGCCTCCGCTTACATACGGGAACGTGCCTTCCAGCAGCAGCATGACGTCGGCGGACGTCCCCTTGACAAGAATTTCACTCATGATTGCCAGTACCGCAGCAGGGGCCGCACCAGCGGGAGCGGCGAAGGACTGTCGAAGGCCGCCATCAGCTTGCGCACAGCGGCATAGTCGCGTTCCAGGTAGGCGGCTTCCGCCAGCAGCGGCAGCACGCGCTCACGCGCAAAGCCCAGTGCCTCGGCACGGGCCAGGAATTCGCGCGCCTCGCCGGGCGCATTGCGCGACAACGCCAGGCGCCCACGCATGTACCACAGCGCGGCATTGCTGTCGTCGACCTCCAGCGCTGCGCTCGCGTAGCGTTCCACCTGGCTGGCCGTATAGCGATAGACATCGCCCTGCACCAGGTTCTGATAGATCAGTTCCCAGTACAGATCGGCCAGGCGCTTGTTGATTTCACCGCGTGCCTGCGGGGTATCGGCCGCCTCCAGGCGCGGCAACTCCGCCAGGATCTTCTGCGTGAGCTGTTTTTCCGCGCCGTCGAGCATGCCATACGCCAGCAACCGGATATCGTCGGTGCTGTCGGCCAGCAGTTCGCGCAGGACCGGGCTGGCCGTGCGCGTCGGCATCGACTGCATGGCCACCAGCGCCGTCATGCGTTCCGGCAGCGGCGCGCGGGTATTGCCCAGTTGCGCGCGCAGGCGCGCACCGCCACCGTGCGTCACGCGCTGGATCAGGTGCGTGACAAACTCGGGCAGCGCCACCGAGGCAATGCCCGCGCTGTCGCGCCGCTGCGGGAACAGCTTCGCGAACAGCAGGCTGCCCAGGCAAACCAGGACCCCGCCCAACGGCACGAAGAAGCAGAACGTCGCCAGGTAGGCGTAGCTCCATGCAAACGGCGTGCGGAAGCGCCGCGGCAGCAGCCGCCACAGTGCCAGTCCGAGCAGGCCCGCCGCCAGCGCCTGCAATGCCAGGAACGACAGCAGTAGCGGCAGCCCCGTGCCGCCATGCAACAGCAGGTAGATTGCGGCGATCTGGATGGCGGTGCCGCCGATGGTGAGCTTGCCCATGCGTCAGCCTGCCTGGGTCTGGCCGGCAGCCGGTGCCGCGCCGATACCGGGCGTGGCATCGGCCGAGGCGGCCGCGGTGGTATTGCCGTCGAGGTGGCAGCGATGCAGCAGGCGTACCAGCGCCTCTTCAGCACCTGCCGCCGGCACCGGCAACGTGTACACACCGATATGCGCGGTGGCGAAATCAGTCCCGAACTGCGCGCGCAGCATGTCCTCGATACGCACCAGGTAGGCCGACACGGCCTGGCTGTCCGACAACGGCATCAGCGTCAGCATGGCACGCTGGTGCACACCGCGCGCGGGCCAGGCCACGTCCAGCGCCCGCCGGCTACGCACCACCTGCTCGAACAGCGCATCGCGTGCTTCGTCGAGGTCGAACACCAGCGCCACCACCGAGCTTTCGATACCGGTTTCGCGACGCAGGCGCGACAGCCGCGCATAGTCGAGCGCAAACGCGTACGGAATCGCGGGGGCCAGTTCCTGGATGCCGTGCGTGGCATGTGCATGGTCCACGCCATCGGCGTAGTAGCCCATCAGCACCATCAGCAACTGCAGGTTCTCGTAGGTCATCGACAGGAACGGCATGCGCTCCACCACCAGCACGCCGATCAGGCGGTCGGAACCCGCCAGCACAGGCGCCACGGCCACGTAGCGCGTCTGCGCATCCTGCTGCAGGCCCGTGGAGCGCAGGTGCGCTAGTTCGCGCGTGTCGATGCAATGGCGTACCAGCGGATCATCGATATCCAGCGAGAACGCGGGACCGATCGATGCCACCGCATCGGGCAGCAGTTCGTCGCCGTCGCAGGCATAGAGCGCGGCGCCCTCCACCTGGCAGGCTTGCGCCACCACCTGCAGCATCGGCTGGGCGCCAGCCAGGCGTTCCGCCCGGGCGCCGCGTGCCGCATCCTGCATGGCCACGCCGCGCAGTTGCGACAGCGTGTCACGCAGCGTGGTCGGACGGGCCAGCAAGTCATTTTCCAGCCGCGCATGCGAGATGCGCAGCAGGTAATGGTTCTTGGTCAGGGCGGACAAGCGCTCGTCGAGATACCGGTTCACGGCGCGCGCACGGGCCAGGCGCGTGTTCCACACATCGCCGAACTGCCCGGCCACCAGCACCAGCAGCAAGCCCCCCAGGAAGAACATGCGCGGGAAGGCCTCGTTGTGGGCGCCGAGGTTATCGAAGAAAAACCAGCCGCCCAGCAGCATCAGCACCGCACCCACGCCAACCAGCGTGCCGTAGCGCAGCGCCAGGATCACTGGCAGCACCCATGCCCACGGAAAGCCCATGCCCAGCAGCAGCGGGTTTCGCGGCAGGATCGCCCAGGCAATGGCCATGGCCACCACCATCACGACGATCATTTCCAACACGGCCGCCGCCCCGCCTCCCGCGGGCGCCAGCCAGCGCGCATAGCGACCGCCAAGGCCGATGCCCTGCCCCTGGCGCGTTTTTTCCGCGGTTCTAGCCACGCTTGTCACCCGTCCTTTTCCGACTCAATCTCAACCTTGCATCAGCGGTGCCAGCAGGCGGCGCAGCAGCTTCTGGGCCACACCCGACAACGACTCGCGGCTCCAGCCTGCGTTGCTGCCCGTGGCCGACCACACCACCTGGCCGGTGGCCACGTCGATCAGTTGCAGCGAGATACCGACAGCCGGCTCGCCGTCGACACCCACCTTATAGCGCCATTCCTGCACGGCACCGGTCAGCGCATAGCGCGCGCGTTCGCTGCGTGCCCAGTCCAGCGCCTTGTTCACGGCCTCACGCTCGGCCGGTTCGAACAGCGTTTCCGGGTTCAGCGATGCAGGATAGCGCTTCAGGTTGACCACGCCGCCCGTCTTGAGCAAAGACTCGGCGATGGCTTCGGCACGCAGGCCAGCCTGCGGCGTCTCGGTGTAGTTGACGATCGGCAGCACGGCCACCGTGTCGCCGGCCGCCATCTGCGGGGCGCGGCCCACGTCCGTCACGGCGCAACCGGCCAGCCACAACGCTGCCCCGATCGCACCGCACCATGCCATCAGCCGGCCCATGCGGGTATTGGTCTTGTTCATCTTCGATCCCCCTCGTTACCTTGAAAACTTGATCATCAATCGTCAATAGAGCCAGCGATAGCGCAGGCCGACTTCGGTCAGCGGCGTACCGCCAGTGCGGGACGACGTTTCATGCAATACATACAGCGACAGGTGGTCGTTGCCGAACACCGATCCGGCCACGCCGGCCTGGCCACGGAAGTTGTGGCCCGCGCGCGAGTCATACAGCGCGCCGGCTTCCAGGAACGGCCGCCATTTGCGCGTGTAGTCGTCGATCAGGTCGGTGCCGAAACTGAACAGCACACCGGCCTGGGTGAAGTTCTGCGGCATGTAGAACGCCGGCGTTGCCTCGTCGTCATCCGCCGGCATCAGCCGCTGCATCGTGGGTGTCAGCGTGCCGCTATTGGTGTTGTAGATGGCACGCGTACCCACCACACGCACCGTGTAGTCAGGGTACTGCGTGCGGATCCGATAGCCGGCCTCGACGTCGTAGACCATGCCACGTCCCAGCGCACTGCGGTCCTGGCCATAGAACTTGTTGTACTGGACCCGTCCGCTGATGAACTCGCGCAAGCCCAGGCGCCACGTAGCGCCCAGTTCCGCGACGTCCTTCATGCCACCAACGCGCAATTGCGACGATTCGTCGGCCGGCTGGTTGTAACCCAGCGTACCGGTGTACGACACGCGGCCTTCCTGGTTCCATTGGCCCGTCAAACGTGCCGTGGTAAAGCTCTGCAGGCCATCGCGGCGGCCCACGCCCAGCAGCCAGCGCTTCTGCGTATCGCGATAGGTCAGCGCCAGTTCGGCCCGGCGGTCGGCGGCCGGCACATTGTCAAGCTGCGTGCGGTCGGTGGTACGCTGGTCGCGGAACACGCCACGCAGGTTCACCGCGTAGCCATCCCACAGGCGCGCGCCACCGGCCAGGCTGTACTCGTAGAATTCGAGCGGCTTCTGGTGCAGGAACGTGACGCGCGGCTCCAGCGCCTGCGCATTGAACAGCAGCGCATCCTCCAGCGTTTCCTGCAGCGTGTCGTCGCTGCGCGCCAGGTCCTGTGTCTCGAACGCCTGGGTCTGCGCGGCCGACAGCCGGTCCAGCTGACGGTTGGCCTCGATCTGGCTCGCCACCGGCACGCGGCCGGCCTGGCGTTCCATGATCCGGTCGAGCTGGTTCATGTCGTTGTTGTCGAGCGCGATCGAGATCTCGGCATAGGCCGGACGCTGCAGACGGTTCACGTACTGGCGCGCCAGCCATGCACGCGCAAGCTCGTTCGATTCCGACGACATGGCCCATGCCAGTGCCACTTCGCGGCCGGCAGCGGAAAGCTGGCGCTGGCGGCGACGGTCGCGTTCTGTCAATGCGGCGGGCGGCGCCACCTCGAGCGGCGGCAGGCCTGGCACGTTGCCCAGTTGCGAAGGCGACTTCGGGTCGCCCGGCAGCGAGCGGCGCGCCGCCACTTCGGCACGATCCCGGCGCAGCATCTCGATCACCAGAGTGCGCGAGACATCGCCCGAGGCAAAGATCTGGCCCAACGCCACTTCCTGCCGGCGCAGGTCGGCGCGTGCCGGACCGCCCTGGTTGTCTTCTTCCTCGCCGTCCGGCTGGTCGTCCTCGTCCGAGTCAAGTTGACGAGCCTCTGCACCCAGGCGGCCCGCCGACGACCATTGATGATGGAGATCGATCCACGCCTGCTTGCGGATACGCCATGCCATCGACGTCTGGCCAATGGCCTCGTACGCATCGGCGGTCAGGCCCAGCCACAGCGGATCGGCGCTCTTGCCTTGCTGCATCTTGAGCAGGTAGTGCAGCGCCGTACGCCCGTCCTGGAACCGCATGGCACCGGCCGCATAGGCACCCCACAGGCTCGGGTCGGACTCTGCCTCGGGCTTCAGGCGCTGCATCACCGCCCGCACTTCGCTATCGGTGCCCATGTCGACGAGCGCCCACAGCAATGCGGCGTAGGTTTCGCTATCGGCGTCGGACTGGCTGACCGCATGGCGCAGGTCGGCCAGCGAGCGGTCGCGGTCACCGGTCAGGCGCCAGTATTCAGCGCGCCGCATCAGGAACGCAGCCGAGGACTCCGCCTCGCGTTTCTGTTCCGGTGTCAGGCCCGCCAGCAGCCTCTCGATGCGGATATAGGCATGGGCACGCGTGTAGTAGTAGACCGCCAGTTGCAGCTGGTCGAGCTTGCCGTTCTTGCGCCAACCGGCTTCGGCGATGCGGCCCGCATCGATCGGGGCACGGTCGTAGTACTGGATCAGGTTCGAGAAATCCGCTTCCTCGGTGTCGCGCACCTCGTCGAGACAGTCGTTACGCGCAGGGCCCACCGGCATCTGCATGCAATGATCGTCATGCGATTCGGCCATGGCGATCATCATCTGCCGATAACTGTCCTTGAGCAGGTCATCGCGCTGCGTCAGGCGCGCCAGCTCGGTGAACGTGCGCCAGTACAGCAGGTCCTGCGGGCCGGCGTTGCGGCGCGCGGGCAGCATGGCATCCATGGCGGGCTGCAACTGGCCCTTCACGTAGAGCATGTTGGCGCGCTTGAGCGCATACAGCGGGCGCGCACCGTAGCGCTTCTCCAGCTGGCCATACAACGCGTAGGCACGATCGTCCTTGCCGGCACGCTCGGCCAGCGCGGCATTGCGCTCCATTACCTGGCGGCCGTTGGGCCCATTGGCCAGGGTATCCAGGAAGGCCATGCCGGCTTCCGGCTCGCCCAACCGCTCGTAGGCTGCCACCACCTCGTCGATGGTCTTCAGGTTGCCGCCCGTGGCACGATGGCGCAATGCCGCCAGATAGGCCCGGTCATCATTGAGACCTGGCGCCAGGCGCATCACGTTGTTCCAGGCCCGCTCGTCGTTGGTGGCCTGCGCGTATTCGAGCCAGCTCTGCAGCGCGATCATCGGCTGGCGGTTCCATTCGGAAACCTGCGCCAGCCGCTCGCGCCAGACCGGCTCGTTCGGCAGTTTGCGCACCGCGGTCTGCGCCACATTCTGGGCCTGGTCGAGCTTGCCCGCGGCCAGGAACACGCGGTAGGCCAGGTCGTAGTCGTCGGCGTTGAACGCCTTGCCCGCGGCCACCGCCGCAGCCACGTCGGCCTTGGCCGCTTCCTGTGCTTCTGTCTGCGTAGGATTGCCGGCGGCAGGCTTGGCGGCGACGGGCACCGACGCCCCCTGGGCGACATCGGCCGCCACATGGCGAACGCCGAAAGCGCCCATCTGCTCGCGCATGGCCACACCGCGTGGACCATCGAGGAAAACATAGCCCCGCGCCAGCCACGGCTCGGAATCGGATACGCGACGCACGGCCACCGGCGCTGCCGCATGGCGCGCCTCGTCGCGGCGCAACTCGGCCAGCGCGATCTGCGCCGCACCCGAGGGCTTGTTGGCCGACAGCTTCAGCAAGCGCTCCACATACTTCGCGGCCACGTCGGGCTTGTTGGCCGCCAGCGCCAGCCTGGTCAGGTAACGCAGCACCTCGGGGTCGTCGAGCAGCTTGCCGCCGCGGCGCTCGGCCTGCACCAGCGCTTCGTCGAGCAGGTTGCCCGATTGCAGGGTCTGCAGCGCCTGCAGGAACAGCGTGCGCTGCTCGTACAGGTTCTTCGAGCGTGCCTGCGCTTCGAACAGTGCTTGCGCGGAATCGCGATAGTTGCCGCCGGCCAGCGCAATGCCGGCGAGCTGCTTGTTATAGAACTCGGCATTGGCCGGATCGCGCGTGCCCAGCGTGCGATAGAGGATCGCGGCCGCGTCGGCATCGCCGATCTGGCGTGACTGGGTGGCCAGCGTCTGCAGGTCGGCCAGCGACCAGCGGCGCATGACGTTCGCCGCGGTAGCCTGCTTGAGCAGATCCTTCATCAGCGCCAGACGCTCGGCGCGCTCGGGCGACTCCGGCTGCGCCGCATAGGCGCGCTGCTGCGTGATCTCGATGCGGGTACGCAGGATCTGGCCGGTCAGGTCCTGGCCCTGCACGGCCAGCATGCGTTCCAGCATGTGCTCGGCATCGTCCAGCCGGCCGCTACGTGCGTACTGTTCGGCCAGCACGCCCATGAAGCCCGTATCGTTGGGGGCCACGCGCGACCATGCCTCGAGGTAGGCCACGGTCAGGCCATCGACGGTACGCCCCTGGCCGAGCAGGCGCTCGCGCAGCGTTTCACGCGGGAACATCAGCGCCAGGCCCACCCCCACCATCGCGGTAAAGGTCAGGACCAGCGCCGGCGGCAACAGCCGCTCGCGCTCAGGCGCCGCAGCGGACTTCGACTTGTTGCTGGACATGGATCGGATCATTGACCGCGGGAGTATCGAAACGCAGCGTGTTCTTTTCGCGCACACCGCTTACGGGCTTGCCATCGATGGTCACACTGCACTGGCCGGCATTGGCAAGCCGGAAGAACGGCTTGTAATAGCCGGCAAAGCTGAAACGGGTGGTATTGCCATCGCGGCGCCAGTCGCGCACCAGGCCGTTGGCCTCGGGCAGCTCAGGCACGGCGCGCGTGGCGGCCGGCACGAAGCCGAACCGCGCGTTGCCGCCGGAGAGATGCACGTACACACCACCACCGGGAGCGGCCGACGATCCGGTCACGCCGCGCGCACTGGCCACGTCGGGCACGCCCGCGCCGGTCCAGCGCAGGTTGCGCAGGTTGCCGTCGCCACGCACCAGCCAGGCACCGCTGGCGGGCGCGCCACTGGCGCCATCGCCCAGTTCGCGCGCCACTGCCATGCCTTGCCAGTCCAGCACCTTGAGCACGTAGTCGGTGGAATGCATCGGCAACAGGTTCTGCGTCAGCACGTAGTCATACACCTTGCGCAGCGCCTTCAGCGACGCCACCTTGGTGCCCGAGTAGCTGTGGTAGTAGATGTTCACGGCCTTGAAGCGATACGGCTTCTCGGTCAGCTCGTAGGTCTCGATCACGCGCTCGAAACCGTAGTACGGGCCATGCCACAGGTTGGTGTAGATGTTCTCGTTCTGGTTGGTGGCGAACACCTGGAACGTGTGGTCGGCCTTGTGCACGCCCAGTGGCGCAATCGCAGTCCAGGTCGGATTGCTGCGCGTGATCATGGTGTCGCCGCCGTTCATGTTCAGCACGCCCGCCGCATCGGTCAGCTTGAGGGCTTCGGGCGGTGCCTGGCAATCGCCAGGCCAGAGCAGCATCTTCACGGGCTTGTTGGGCGACAGCACCTTGTTGATGTAGTCGATCGACCCGCCGATCTCGCGGTTCAGGTTCATCTTGTAGCCCGGGATCGCGAGGTGGAAATCCTCGTCGCCCTCGCTGACCTTGGCGTCGTTTTCATGGCCCGGCACGGTACGGCCCCATTCGAACGGGTGCGAGTACGTATGGGTAGCCACCTCGACGTAGGGCTGCGCGAAAATCTTGCGCGCGATCGGCTCCAGTTCGGGCGACAGCTTCGGATACATGCCCGCCTTGCCCACTTCGCCCTCGATGACCGACATCGTCATCGGCAGGCGGTACTTGTCGAAGATCTCGCGGAACAGCACCTCGCCCGAATAGCCGCCACCGGGAATCTCGGCCTTCGAGGCAAAACCGTCGCCGTCGATATGAATCGTCAGCAGGCGCCGGCCGCTTTCCGTGGTGGTGTCGGGCACCGGCATCTGCGGCAGGCGCAGTGCCTCGCGCAGGAAATCGAGTGGCTGCACGATCCAGCGGTCCTGGTCGTTGGCCGAGTTCTGGCGGACCGCATACGGGTTCGTCACGAAGCCGCCCCACGAAGTGATCGCTGCCGCGTCATAGGTCAGCGTGCCCGAGCGCAGGCGCAGCAACGAGCGCGTACCCGCCGCACCGTCCTGCACCTGGACCGGCACCGCCTCGACCCGATCTGGCGCCACGGGCTGCTCGAAGCCCATCATCCGGTCCTGCGCCACGATCTGCACCGGACCCGAGACCCGGCCCTTGACCGTCTTCAGGTTCAGCATCCGCGCCAGCGAACCGCCCACCTGCGCGCCAAACCCGTTCATGAATACGACCGGAATGCCTTGCGCAATCTGCTTTTCAGCCCACGCGTAGAAGCGGCCGGGGTTCTGCGTGAAATTGCCATTCGACCAGACCACTACGCCCGCGTAGCGATCGGGCGTGATCTCGGGCAGCGGATCGCGGGTTTCGGCAAAATCCACGCGATAGCCCAGGTAGTTGAGCGGCATCGACACAAAGCGCACGCCTTCGCTGTTGTCGATCACCACGCCAGCCTGGCTTTCCTGCACCACCAGCACACGGCGCGGCAGCACTTCGATCTGGCCCACGCCAACCGTCTGCAAGCCCGAGTCCGTCACGTACGGCGTGATGTCGAGCGCGCGGATCTGGCGCGCGGTATCGCGCTGGCATTTGCGGTCTGCCGGCGGGCAGTAGTCGATCGAGATGACCGGCAGCTTGTACTGTTCACGGACGATGCGTGCCTGGTTCAGCAACCAGTCGCGGTCTTGCTGGCTGACTTCCGTATAGGCACCCTGGGCCTGGTTCCAGCCGCGGAACAGCGATTCGAACACCACGCCGTACGCCAGTGCGTGCACCTGCGGCAGGATCTCGAAGCCCCGGTTGAACAGCAGCTTCGCATCGGGATAGCGCGCCTTGATGGCCTGGATCACCCGTACCATGCCGGCTTCCTGCCTGGCGCGTTCGGCATCGGTCTTGGCCACGAGGTGGTAGGAATCGAGCGTATCGAGGAAGAAGCCGCGGTAGCCGCGCTCCCACAGTGGCGCGATCACGTGGTCGACATAGAACGCCGGCCAGCCGTCGGCAGCCTGGTCAACCACGCGCGCATTCCACGCGTCGTTGTTGCCGGTCAGCCACGCCTTGGGGATGTCTTTAAAGTATCCACGGCTTGGCAGTACCTCGCCCACGCTTACGTAGGCGAACCAGGCCGTGTTCGGGGTCTTGGCCTTGCGCGGGTCGAAGCCGCTGTCGGGCTCCACCACGGCCACATCGAAGGCCTGCAGCAGGTCGACCGGCGGCCTGGCGCCATAGTGGAAGGCCACGTTGGGGGCTGTCGGCGCCGTGTCGGCCGCAGCCGGCGGAACCTGCGCCAGCGCGTCCGCCGATGGCGTCAGCGTGCCCAGCACTACGCCGCCCAGCATCGCCACCACCGCCACGCCAAGCATCGCGTTGCGGCAGGCTCGTGCGAACGAACGCCTCGGCGTGTCACGCCCAACCTCTTGGAAAAATCCCCGGATAGATCGCTGCAATCGCTTCACTGGCTGTTACCCGCTCTCTTGTTCTGGTTTGGCGCGCGGTTGTGTTTGCGCGTCCAGCTGTATCCGCCTGGGCGGACAACGCCCGCAATTATGCAGGCAAGATCATTCGAACTAGTGTTTTTACTAATTCTCAGGCAGGTCGGATGCTAGGGCATCCTTCCCGAAAGGATTGTCAAAAATTGTGCCGAAAGGTCATGACATTCACAGGACACGGGCGTACGGAAACATGCCAGGTACCGGCATACGGAATCCGACAATCTCGGGAAGTTGCAGCAGGATGGGTGTCCCGGCACAGGCCGGGCATCGCCAGAGGCGGGCGCCGCACGGCCCGCGGGCCACCGGCGTCGACTACGAATACATTGACATCTGAATCCCCGTACGCGCGGGCGCATGCGCGCCCAATTTCAGCGTACGCGCATCATTGCGCGTCGCAGGTTGTGGTTATATGGACATTGTCCGGACATCATCCATTGGTAGCCATAGTCCAAATGGAGTAAGCACGAATGGCGACGTTTGTGGCAGGCATCTGCCCGAAAGCCGGATCGGCATGCCTCGCCCATACGTTCTGCCGATACCGTGGATATCGAAATGCCTGTCATATCATTGGCAAATCTAATCTGATGTCAGACAAATCCCGAAATGATGTAGAAAACTCTAATATCTGCTGTTTGCATGCCGAAACACCGTTAGGGGCTTAGTCTGATTGACAGGCGAAAAAAAACCGGCAGAATGGCTGCTCGCATGTGCACCGGCCTGTAGCGTCTTGCTCCGGTTCGTAGTGGGCAACATGCTTTGTCGGGCAATTACGCTCATCTGAAATTCAAGGTTGGATAGGAATATGGAAACCGGTACCGTTAAGTGGTTCAACGACGCCAAGGGCTTCGGCTTCATCACCCCTGACGCAGGCGGCAACGACCTGTTCGCGCATTTCTCGGCGATTGAAGGCAATGGCTTCAAGTCGCTGAAGGAAGGCCAGAAGGTTCGCTACGTCAAGGCCATGGGCCAGAAGGGCGAGCAAGCCACGAAGATCCAGCCCGTCTAAGCTGGATCTGCCGGGCAATTCATCTTGCCTGGGAAGCCCCGCTTCGGCGGGGCTTTCTGCTTTTTGCAGAACGATAATGTATTGCCTTGCTGACGTTTCGGCCCGCCGGCGTATTAATTTGCGGACCGCATGGATTGGCGGCTTTCTGCTTGCCAGCCTGATATGCGCGACAAAATTCGCGCATGCTCAGACGCTGCGCAACTTTGGCAACGATCCATTCATCCGGATATCACAAGCCATTGCCGAATGCCCGGAACCGGCAGGACCACGCGTTTCCGAAGAAGAATGGAAACGCGAGGCGCATCATCGCATCGAAGAAGGCAACCATTGCTATGCGGAAGGCCGTTGCCGACTGGCCAATGCCTATCAATATGACAAGGATATTGCCGAGGCACTGCAGCGGCGCCTGGACACACTGCGCCGAACCCAGCCCGCCTGGCAGAAGAGTTCGCTCTGGATCATGGTGCGCGGACGCTGGCTGACGGTTCAGGGTTGCGTATCGCCGCGATTCAATCGGACTGCATTCCTGGCAGCGCTGCAAGAGATTCCAGATGTGGAAAAGGTCATCGACCAGATGACGGACACGCCCGCACGTGGCGTACCGTACACACAATATGGCGTATCAAGCACAAATCACCCGAACCAGTGAAGTTGCTATAATCGCCCGACTCTGAAAAACCCAACCTCAGGCCGTTCCCATGGGAAAGGTCTGATATCTAGCGTGCCGAGGAAACCCGTGGCCGGTACTGAAATCGCAACGCCAGGCGGGCAGCTCGCCGGACCCGCTGTGTCCGCCGGCAGCTCGTTCCATACGGCCATGCGAATCCTGCCGCCGTCGCAGCGGCAGGCCATGTTCGAGATCTACGCGTTTTGCCGCGCCGTGGACGACATCGCCGATGGCGACACCCAGCATGCCGACCGTCTGGCGGCGCTGGAAGACTGGCGCGCCGACATCGCGGCCTGCTATGCAGGCCATGCGCCGGCCGCGTTGCGTTCGCTCGACGAGCAGATCAAGGCGTTCAATCTCCAGCAGCAGGATTTCTGCGACGTCATCGACGGCATGATCATGGACGTCGTGACCACGATCGTGGCGCCGGACGCGGCCACGCTCGATATCTATTGCGACCGCGTGGCCAGCGCAGTCGGCCGGCTGGCGGTGCGCGTATTCGGCCTGGAAGAGCAGCCCGGCATCGAACTGGCGCATCACCTTGGCCGCGCGCTGCAGTTGACCAATATCCTGCGCGACATCGACGAAGACGCCGATATCGGCCGGCTTTACCTGCCCGCCGAACCGCTGGCCGCCGCCGGCATCCCGGCCGGCACGCCGCACGAGGTGATCAGCCACCCCGCGATTGAAACAGTCTGCCGCGGCATCGCCCGCGAGGCCCAGGCACACTACGATGCCTCGGCTGCCATCATGGCACGCTGCCCGTCGCGGGTGGTGCGCTCACCGCGCATCATGTACGAGGTCTATCACGAGATCCTGACCCGCCTGCTGGCCCGTGGCTGGCAAACACCGCGGGCGCGCGTTCGCGTGCCCAAGGCGCGGCTCATCTGGATCGTGCTGCGGCATGCCATTGCATGACCCCCGTGTATAGGTATTACCGATGCGCGCGGCCATTGCCGCGGCATCGCCAATAAAGAAGTGCCCCCGAATTGATGAACCAGGCCGCAACGATCACCCGCCCGCAGGACGACGCGCTGAAGCCCAGCACCCCCCGCCCTGTCCAGCCATCCCTGCCCGATCCGCTCGATGCCGGTATCGCGCATGCCGTGGATACCCTGCTGGCCCAGCAACAGCCCGATGGCCACTGGGTCTATGAACTCGAAGCCGATGCCACCATCCCGGCCGAGTACATCCTGATGGTGCACTACCTGGGCGAAACGCCCGACCTGGTGCTCGAAGGCAAGATCGCCAACTACCTGCGCCGCATCCAGAATGCCGACGGCGGCTGGCCGCTGTTCCATGCGGGCGCATCGGACGTCAGCGCCAGCGTCAAGGGCTACTTCGCGCTGAAGATGGCTGGCGACGATCCCGAGGCCGAGCACATGCTCCGCGCGCGCGCCGCCATCCACGCGCTGGGAGGCGCCGAGGAAAGCAACGTCTTCACGCGCACGCTGCTGGCACTGTACGGCGTGATGCCGTGGCAGGCCGTGCCGATGATGCCCGTGGAAATCATGCTGCTGCCCGAATGGTTTCCGTTCCATCTGTCGAAGGTCTCGTACTGGGCGCGTACGGTCATCGTGCCGCTGCTGGTGTTGAACAGCCTGCGTCCGCAGGCGCGCAACCCGCGCAAGATCGGCATCGACGAACTGTTCCTGCGCCCGTGCCAGGCGACCCGCCTGCCGCGCCGCGCACCGCACCAGAGCCCGCTCTGGGTTGGCGTGTTCCGCGCGCTCGATGCCGTGGTGCGGGTGGCCGAGCCATTGTTCCCGCGCACCATGCGCCAGCGCGCCATCGAGCGGGCCCGCGCCTTCACGGTCGAGCGCCTCAATGGCGAGGATGGACTCGGCGCGATTTTCCCGGCGATGGTCAACTCGGTGCTGATGTTCGATGTACTCGGCGTACCCGAGAGCGATCCGGACCGCACCATCGCGCGCAAATCCATCGACAAGCTGCTGGTCGTCAAGGATCACGAGGCATATTGCCAGCCTTGCCTGTCACCAGTGTGGGACACCTCGCTGGCCAGCCATGCGCTGCTCGAAGTCGGCGAGCCGCGCGCAATTGCCGCGGCATCGCGCGGACTGGACTGGCTGGTGCCACTGCAGGAACTGGAACTGCGCGGTGACTGGACCGTGCGGCGCCCGAATGTGCGGCCCGGCGGCTGGGCCTTCCAGTACAACAACGCGCACTACCCCGATGTCGACGATACGGCCGTGGTGGCCGCCGCAATGGATCGGGCCGACCGGGGTGACTGTTCGAACCGCTACACACCGGCCATCGCACGCGCCTGCGAGTGGGTCATCGGCATGCAGAGCTGCAACGGCGGATGGGGCGCGTTCGAACCCGAGAACACGCATCTCTACCTGAACAACATTCCGTTCGCCGATCACGGCGCGCTGCTGGACCCGCCCACCACCGATGTGTCGGCACGCTGCCTGGCCATGCTTTGCCAGCTCGGGCAGATGCCTGCCAACAGCGAGCCCGCCGCGCGTGCGCTGCGCTATGTGCTCGACGAACAGGAAGCCGACGGCAGCTGGTTCGGCCGCTGGGGCACCAACTATATCTATGGCACGTGGAGCGCGCTTTGCGGCCTGAATGCCGCCGGCATCGGTGCGGACGCACCCGAGATGCAGCGCGCCGCGCAGTGGCTGGCATCGATCCAGAACGAAGACGGTGGCTGGGGCGAATCGGGCGACAGCTACAAGCTCGAATACCGCGGCTACGAAAAGGCGCCGAGTACCGCGTCGCAAACGGCATGGGCCATGCTGGGCATGATGGCTGCGGGCGCGGGCCATCACCCGGCCGTGGCACGCGGCGTGGAATACCTGCTGCGCACGCAGGCCTGCGATGGCTTCTGGGATGAACCCTACTTCACGGCCGTAGGCTTCCCGCGCGTGTTCTATCTGCGCTACCACGGCTATTCGCGCTTCTTCCCGCTCTGGGCGCTGGCGCGTTTCCGCAACCTGCTACGCGACGGCAATCACGCCGTGGCCTGGGGATTGTGAGCGCCGTGGCATCCCCGCAATCGCTGGTACTGGCGGTGAGCGGGATGGATTTCGAAGCCCGCATCGCCGCGGGCCCAGGTATCGAGACGTTCTACGGGAAGCGCGACGTGCTGCTGGCGCGTGCGCTGGATATCCGGCTGATGCAAGGCTGCGCCGGCGTGATCAGTTTCGGGGTTGCCGGCGGCCTCGATCCCACGCTGCCGCCTGGCACGATCATCATCGCCACCGCCGTGCGCAGCGGTCAGACATCGTACAGCACGGCCCCCTACTGGACCGCCGCGTTACGGCGCGCGCTGCCCAATGCGGTATGCGGCCTGCTGGCCGGGTCCGATGCGCCCGTGCTCACCGTGGCCGACAAGACCACTCTTCATGAAGCCCATGGCGCGCTGGCCGTGGACATGGAATCGCATATCGCCGCGCGTGCCGCCCAGGCACACGGCATTCCGTTCGCCGCGCTGCGCGTGGTGATCGATCCGGCCGACCGGCCGGTGCCACCGCTGGCCGTGGCCGGCATGGCTGCCGATGGCAGCACCGACGTAGGCGCAATTGTCCGCGGCCTGCTCAAGGCACCGCACCAGATCGGTGGCCTGCTGCGGCTCGGGCGCGACGCATCGGCCGCAAAGACGGCACTGAGTGCCGCACGTCACGCCGTTGGCGCTGGCTTCGCCCTACCGGCACTCGCCGCGGCCTGACGCCGCACACCTGTTTTCCCCTCCCCCTGGTAAATCCCTCGGTTTGCTCCCTCTCCCGCATTGCGGGAGAGGGAGCTTTACGTCGCATTTTTCTCACGCCCTTGACAGTTCCCGCTCCCCCTCCTATTCTCCGCTCATTCCTTCTTTAAGATCATCGTTCTATCTTACGAAACGATGAAAATCGGAGACCGCATGACCCGCATGACCCGCACTACCTTGCGCCGCAAGTTCGCCCTGTCCCTGCTTGCCTTCGCCGCTGCCCCGGCCCTGCTGACCGTCCCGGCCTTCGCCGCCGATGCCTACCCCAGCCAGCCCGTGCGCCTGGTGGTGCCATTCCCGCCGGCTGGCGGCACCGATGTACTGTCGCGCCTGGTCTTCAACAAGGTCGGCGCGTCCACGCATTGGACCGTGGTGGTGGAAAACCGCGCCGGTGCCGGCGGCAATATCGGGCTCGACTCCGTGGCCAAGGCCCGCGCCGATGGCTACACGATCGGCATGGGGCAGACCGCCAACCTGGCCATCAACCCGTCGCTGTACCCGAAGATGCCCTATGACGCCGTCAAGGACTTCACCCCGGTAGCACTGGTTGCCGCGCAGCCCGTGGTGCTGATCGTGCGCCAGGACTCGCCTTACAAGACGCTGGCCGAGCTGGTGGCAGCGGGCAAGACCAAGCAACTGTCGATGGCATCGGCCGGCACCGGCACGGTGGGCCACCTGACCGGTGAGATGTTCCAGCGCCGCGCAGGCATCAAGGCGCTGCACGTGCCGTACAAGGGTGCATCGCCCGCGCTGACAGACCTGATGGGCGGTCAGACCGATTTCTATTTCGCCACGCCGCCGATCGCCATGCCGATGCTCAAGGCTGGCAAGCTGCGTGCACTGGCCGTGACCTCGGGCAAGCGCGTGGCATTGCTGCCTAATGTGCCCACGGTGGCGGAACAAGGCTATGCCGGCTTCCAGGCCGAAGACTGGAAGGCACTGGTGGCCCCGGCCGGTACGCCGGCGGACGTGGTTGCTCGCCTCAACGCCGAAGTCAACAAGGCACTGAAGCAGCCTGACACCATCGCCAAGCTCCACGACGAAGGTAGCGAGCCGCGTGGCGGCACGCCGGCGGAACTGGCCGCGTTCATCAAGAGCGAAAACGCGCGCTGGGGAGCCATCGTCAAAGAGTCTGGCGCCAAGGTCGAATAATTTTCTTTGTGGCAGGACCCTATGCAAAAGCCGCTCCGCAATATTCGCGTGCTCGACCTCACCAACGTGCTGGCCGGGCCCTTCTGCTGCCATCAACTGGCCCATATGGGCGCCGAGGTCATCAAGGTGGAAACGCCGGGGACCGGTGACCTCGCGCGCCAACTGGGCGCCGATGCCGAACTGAACCGCAAGCTGATGGGCGTCTCGTTCCTGGCGCAGAACCCCGGCAAGCGATCGATCACGATCAACCTCAAGCACGCGCGCGGCAAGGAGGTCTTCCGCAAGCTCGTGCAGGGCGCCGACGTGCTGGTCGAGAACTTCCGCCCCGGTGTCATGGCTCGGCTCGGACTCGGCTTCGAGACTTTGAAGCAGGAAAATCCGCGCCTGATCTATTGCGCGATCTCGGGGTTCGGGCAGGATGGTCCGCTTTCCGACCTGCCCGCCTATGACCAGATCATCCAGGGCATGTCGGGCGTGATGAGCATCACCGGCGACGCGCAGTCCGCGCCGTTGCGCGTCGGCTATCCGGTATCGGACACGATCGGCGGCATGACGGCTGCGTTTGCCATTGCCGCATCGCTGGCCGACAAGGAACGCACCGAGGGCTATTTCCTCGATGTCTCGATGCTCGAAGCCACGATGGCCACGATGGGCTGGCAGGTCTCGAACCATCTGATCGCCGGCAAGAACCCGGTGCCGATGGGCAACGAGAACATGACCGCGAGCCCGTCCGGCACGTTCCGCACCGGCGACGGTCCGCTCAATATCGCAGCCAACAAGCAGGAACAGTTCGAGGCCGTATGCCGCGTAGTCGGACGTCCCGATCTGGCCACCGATGCGCGCTTTGCCGAACGCCAGGCACGCCTGGCCAATCGTGCCGCATTGACGGCCGAACTCGAGGCGGAGCTCGCAAAGAAATCCGCGACCGAATGGTGGCAACTGCTTAACGAGGCGGGCGTACCGGCCGGCCCCGTGCTTCAGGTGCCCGACGTGCTGGCACATCCGCAGGTACGTGATCGCGGCATGATCGGCGACTTCGCCAATGTTCCAGGCGTGGACCGCGATATCCGCCTCGTGCGCACCGGCTTCAAGGTCAACGGCACCGCGCCGTCCGTGGATACCCCACCGCCTCAGCTTGGCCAGCATACCGACGACATTCTTGGCGAACTTGGCTACGGCGCCGACGACATCGCCACCCTGAAACAGGAACGCGCACTATGAGCGAAACTTCCGCCAACCCATCGATCGACGCCGGCCAGCAGGCCTCGCAGGACTGGTGGCGCACCAAGATCATCGACATGAAGCCCGGCGAGATCCGCTATCGCGGCTACCCGATCGAGCAACTGATCGGCAATGTGTCGTTCGCGCAGATGATCTGGCTGATGCTGCGTGGCGACCTGCCTCAGAAGCGCCAGGGCGAACTGCTCGATGCGGCATTGATGGCTGCGGTCGACCATGGCCCGCAGGCACCCAGCATTGCGATTGCGCGCATGGCCGCCACCTGCGGCGTGGGCCTGAACAATGCCATGGCGTCGGCGGTCAACGTGCTCGGCGACGTGCATGGTGGCGCGGGCGAACAGGCCGTCGAGCTGTATCACGATATCGCGCGCCGCGTTGACGAAGGCATGGTCTTCGATGAAGCCGTGACGGCAGGTCTGGCGCAGTATCGCGACCTGCACGGCAAGTTTGTATCGGGCTTTGGCCACCGCTTTCATCCACTGGATCCGCGTGCACCGCGCCTGCTGGCGCTGGTGGACCAGGCCGCGACCGATGACGTGGTGTCGGGCCGCTATGCCGCGATCGCACGTGCAGTGGAGCGCAAGCTTGGCGAAGGCCGTGCGAAGCCGATTCCAATGAACATCGACGGTGCGACGGCCGTCATCTATGCGGAGCTGGGTTTTCCGGCACCGCTGGCGCGTGGACTGTTCTGCCTGTCACGCTCGGTGGGCATCCTGTCGCACGCCTGGGAACAGACCCAGCAAGGTGGCCGCAACAAGGGCCCGATTCCGCGCCAATTCATCTGGACGTATGACGGCGAGCCGCAGCGCGATGTGCCGTTGGGCGATGGGATGTCGGCATAGCGAAGGCTGGCCCTCACCCCCGGCCCCTCTCCCGAGCGCGGGAGAGGGGAGAAGACCATTGGTAATTGAACGCCTCAATGAAAGTCGCGGCTGCCTACCATCAGGCGGCCCAGTAGCGGGCTCAGGTCCACCAGTTCCTGCGCCACCAGGTGCCTGACCTCGCCCTGCCGCTGCCAGGTACCGATCACGCCGAGCAGCGTTGCCCCGAGTACCTCCTTGCGCTGGCGCTCGACCAGGTCGGGCCAGATGATCACGTTCACCGCGCCGGTTTCATCCTCGATCGACGTAAAGATCGTACCGCTGGCCGTGGAAGGACGTTGTCGCACCGTGACGATGCCGCATGCGCGCACGCGGCGCCCGTTGCCCAGGCGCGCCAGCTGTTGCGCCGTGATGTACTTGAGCGCGGCCAGCCTGCGGCGCAGCAGCGCCAGCGGGTGGCACTTCAATGACAGTCCCAGGCTTGCATAGTCGGCGGCCACGTCTTCGCCAAGCTTCGGCTCCGGCAGTTCCAGCGCTTGCTCGCGTGGCGCGGCTTCATGCAGCAGATCGCGATGCGCGGTCTGCACTGCGGCACCACGCGCATGCCAACGCGCCTGCCGACGATGCCCGGCCAGCGACACCAGCGCGTCGGCGGCCGCCAGTACATCGATATCGTGAGAATCCAGCGTCGCGCGGCGCGCCAGGTCTTCCACGCTATCGAAAGGCCGCGCGGCACGTGCCGCCTCGATGCGCAATGCGGCTTCCTTGCGCATCCCCTTCACACGATCCATGCCGAGCCGTACATCGCGATAGCGCTGCCCCTGCCGTTGTGGTTCGAGCGCGCTTTCCCAACCGCTGAGCGTCACGTCCACGGGCTGCGTGACCACCCCGTGGCGGCGCGCATCCTGCACCAGTTGCGATGGCGAATAGAAACCCATCGGCTGGCTGTTGAGCAACGCGCAAAGAAAGGCTTCGGGATAATGGCGCTTGATCCAGGCGCTGACGTAGACCAGCTTGGCAAAGCTGGCCGCATGGCTTTCCGGGAAACCATACTCGCCAAACCCCTCGATCTGCTTGCAGATGGCAAGCGCGAACGATTCGGGATAATCGCGCGAGGTCAGCGCGCGCACCAGCGCCTCCTGATGCTTCTTGAGATCGCCACGACGACGCCATGCGGCCATCGAACGCCGCAACTGGTCGGCCTGCCCTGGCGAGAAACCCGCCGCCTCGATAGCCAGCTGCATCACCTGTTCCTGGAAGATCGGGATACCCAGCGTACGACCCAGCACGCGCCGAATCACGTCGTTGAAATAGGTCGGCAGCTTGCCGGTGCGGCGCAGTTCCTCGCGCCGTTTCAGGTACGGATGCACCATGCCGCCCTGGATCGGACCCGGCCGCACGATAGCCACTTCCACCACGAGGTCGTAGTACTGGCGCGGCTGCAGGCGCGGCAGCATCGACTGCTGTGCGCGCGATTCGATCTGGAACACACCGACGGTATCGGCCTTGCAGATCATCTCGTAGGTAGCGTCGTCGGTCTCGGGCAAGTCTTCCATGCGCGTGGGCAGGCCGGCGCGATCAGGCTCGGGATTCGGGATCATCGCCAGCGCCCGGCGGATCGCGGTCAGCATGCCCAGCGCCAGCACGTCCACCTTCAGCAGGCCCAGCGATTCGAGATCGTCCTTGTCCCACTGGATCACGCTGCGGTTCGCCATCGCCGCGTTTTCGATTGGCACCAGCCGCGACAGCTTGTGCCGCGCGATCACGAACCCACCCACGTGCTGCGACAGGTGGCGCGGAAAGCCACGCAACTGCTCGGTCAGGCTGGCCCACTGCCGCACGGCCGGAGAATCTGGATCGAGCCCGTAGCGCGAGATCCGCTCGATGAATGCGGTGCCGCCATCCCACCAGGCCTGGCCCTTGACCACCTGCTCCACCACGCCCGGGTCGATGCCAAGCGCGCGCCCCACGTCGCGCAACGCGCTGCGCGACCGATACGTGATCAGCGATGCGGCCAGCGCCGCACGATGACGTCCGTACTTTTCATAGATGTACTGGATGACCTCCTCACGCCGCTGGTGTTCGAAGTCCACGTCGATATCGGGAGGCTCGTCACGTTCGCGCGAGAGAAATCGGCCAAACAGCAGGTTGGCCTGTTCAGGGCTGACCTCGGTGATATGCAGGCAGTAACAGACCAGCGAATTGGCCGCCGAGCCACGCCCCTGGCACAGGATGCCGCGCTCGCGTGCAAAGCGCACGATATCGTTCACGGTCAGGAAAAACGGCTCGTAGTGCTTTTCCTCTATCAGTTCGAGCTCGCCTTTGAGCTGCGCTTCCCACGCGGGCTCCATGCCGTGTGGGAAGCGTTCCTGTATGCCACGTTCCACCTCGGCACGCAGGTAACTGATCGGCGTATATCCATCCGGTACCAGTTCCTCGGGGTATTCGTAGCGCAAGGTGTCCAGCGAAAAACCGCACTGGCCGGCGACCTTCAACGTCTGCGCCAGAGTCTCGCGCGGATATAGCCGCGACAGCACCTGCCGCATGCGCAGATGGGCCTCGGCATTCGGTGCCAGCGCCGTACCGCAGCTGGGCAATGGCTGGCCCAGGCGAATCGCGGTCAGTACGTCGGACAGCGGCTTGCGCGAACGCACGTGCATATTGACCGCACCAGCGGCCACTAGCGGCACGCCGGTTTCCTGCGCTACCTGCTGCAAACGCTCACGATGCAGCGTTTCGGCATGGCCTTGCAGCAGTTCCAGTGCGATCGATGCCCGTTCGCCAAAGGTGTCGCGACACCAGCGCGCCTGCGCCCTGAGCACCGCGAGGTCGGCACAGTAGTCGGGCAACAGGATTGCCTGGCAATCGGGCATGCCACGCAGATGGGCCTGCGCCGGTTGCGGCGCGGCGAGATCGGCCGGATAAAGCAGATAGCTGCCCTTGTCAGCGCGCGTGCGGCCCAGCGTGATGAATTCGCAGAGATTGCCAAAGCCGTCGCGGTTGCAGGCCAGCAGCACCAGCCGTGGGGGTGGCATGCTGTCTTCGGGGGTGGCCGTCAGCGTGAAACGGCTGCCGATGACCAGGTTGAACGCATCGGCCGCGGCGGCACGCGCTTCGAGCACGTGGTGACGACGCACGGCGTCATCGCGACTGTCATCCGATTTGTCATCGCGACTGTCATCGGCATACCCATGGTCCGCGTCATCGATGGCATCCCCGGCATCCTCGCCTTCAAGCGCGAAAGTCCGCAGCTCATCGGCATCGTCGCTATCCCCAACCGTTTGCCCCGCCGCCAGGCGCCGCGCGCTGCGCGCCACCGCTTCCCACATGTCCTCGCGCAATACCTTGATGGCATGATGCGCACGCGCCGTTCCGGCCACGGAGCATTCGTCGGTCAGCGCCAGGCCGCTGTAGCCGAGCTGGAATGCACGGGCAATCAGTTCCTGCGGATGCGATGCGCCATTCAGGAACGTGAAATTGGAAACGCAATGCAACTCGACATAGTCGGGCAGCGATGGCAGCAACGCGGACAGACCGGGCAACATCGGCAAACCTCAGGCAAACAGGCCATGCAGGAACCAGCGGTATTCACCGCCGTCTTCCTGCCCGTCGCGCGTGGGATGGCCCGGGCGCTCGCGATAGACCCAGCAACGCAAACCGTCGGCGCGCTCCGCAATAAAGTAATCGCGTGTGGCCAGGCCGCCGTCCCACCAGCCGGCTTCGATACGCTCGGGGCGTGTCAGCATCACCAGTGGGCCGTGGTACACGGGACGATGCTTCTCCACGCGCAATGACTGCGGCGCGTCCAGCAGCCATAACGGGCGCTCCGGCGGCGCCGCGCCCGTTGCCATGCCACGCGCCGGCACTGTATCGACCGGACACCACCGGTTCGCGCGCTCGGGGCGGTGGTCGGGCAGCGGATGCGGTTGCAGGACATTATCGCGACCCAGCCGGGCCACCAGCGTATCGATCAGCCGACCCAGTTCGGCCGGTTCCGCGGCGGGGTCCGGAAACAGCGAGTCGCTTTGCGGCATGCAGGTTTCCATCGCTTCCACGCGCAGCCCCAGCCCCCCTACTGGCGCATGAAAACGCACCTTGTCGAGCTTCTCGCGCAGCAGTCTCGACAGGTGCACCGGGTCGCGGGTCGGCTGTGCCAGGCCCAGCGGCACCGATGTGCTGTCGGTATCCTCGCCCAGCCGGTAGCGCTCATGTTCCAGCACCAGTACACAACGCGTGACACCGGCCTGCTGCGCGGCAAGCCAGCCCGACAGAGCCAGCAGCAGCCGCTGCGCGCCAGCCAGCACTCCTTCCGCCGATTCGATGCGCCCTGGCAATTCCATGCGCTGCGCGAACGTCGGCGGCGCCTCGAACCACGAAAAACCCGTGGGTGCATTGCCATAGGCCTGGTCGAGCCGCGCCAGCAACCCGGTGCCAATGCGGCGCGACAAACCCGCGCGCGGCAGCTGGCGCACCTGCCCCAGCGTGCGGCAGCCAACGCCTTCCAGCCATTCGGGATCGGCCAGCGCATGCAGGCATTCCACGGGCAGTTGATCCAGCAGGCGAGTCATGCGCGCCGCCTGCACCGCGCGGCGGGCTGGCCTGACAATGCCGCGCGAAGTCTTGCGCAACGGCTGGCGTGCCAGCCATGCCGCCCCCTGTGCCGTGGTGCCGCTGCCGACCTGCGCGAACGTGCCCAGTTGCCGCACGCGCGCGCGGATCGCCTTGCATAACGCGCGATGCCCGCCAAACAGGCGCAGGCTGGCCGTGACGTCCAGCATCACCGTGGCCGCCTCGGCTTCGGGATCGATGGTGACGGCCGGCGTGAAATGGAGCAGCGTCAGCGCCACCGCAGTTACCAGCGCCACCTCGGCAGCCGGATCGCGGTCGAGCTGCACCACATCCGCCGATAGCGCCTGCACGCCGCCACGCCGCATGCCGTAGCACACGCCCAGCGCCATGGCCGGGCCATTGGCCAGCACCACGCGCTCGTGTTCCACCACCGCCACCGGCAACTGTTGCAGCGTACCGGCGTCGGGGGTGGCGGAGGCACCGGCGGGCTCAGGCCAGCTCGGTTGCAGCGCGTCCAGCGACAGGCGCGGCAGGTGCACCGCGATCCAGTACGTCATCGGCAACATGATCGGAACCCGCCGGCACGGCAGGTGTAAGTACCGCTGGCACGCCCGTACGCCGCGGCACATGGGCCATGCCTTCGAGCGGCAACAGCAGCGGCGTATCGCGGACCGGGCCGCGCCGCTTGTGAAAAACGATCGACATGAGATTGCCCGGCAACGGCGACAACGCAAGCCGCAGCACTGCCGGCGACGATTCGTGCAGTACACGGATCGGGCGCAGCACCCACACCACGGTATCGCCGGCCTGTGCCAGCACCTGCAGGCGCCGCAAGGCCTCTGGCCGTGCGCCGGCCAACCAGACCAGCACCGCCCCGAACGCCTGGCTGCGCAGCATCTGCTCTGCCGCCCAGAGCATGTCCGTGCGCTGCGACGCCAGCGTTGCCGCCGCTGAAGGACGCACCCAGTAAAGCTGGCGCGCGGGCAGGCGTGCGTCGCCCAGGCTGCCGGCATTGGGCAGGTACGGCGGATTGACCAGCCCGATGCGCCGGCCACCGGCTGCCAGCATGCGCAACGCCGGCATCAGCAGCCGCAGTTCGCCCGCGCCGTCCTGCGTCAGCAGCAATTCCGTCACCGCGCCCGCCGGCCAGCCCCCTCCCGGCAGTTCGGCCGTCAACGCGTCATAACCGGTCGGGCAGACCGGCAGCCGGCCGGCATGGCCAAGCTGACCCGCGCGCCAGAGGCCGGGATAGCGCTGCTCGAGTTCACGTACCGATTCACGGGACGTGGAGGATGGGGGCACATGTGCCTGCGCCAGAAGCGGCGGCTGGACATGCGATGACGCGGTCATGATGGTGATGGAGCCACGCCGCAGGCGAAGCGCATAGGATTTTGTCGAATACTGTATGTTTATACAGTATCGATGCCGGCGCAAGAGGCAATCCGCAGAAGATATTCAATCGGCGCTTTTCATTGGAAATTTGCGCGCCTGCCACGGATTGGAGCGACAGATTGCAAACAACTGTCAAGTGACATTGTGAAGTGTCAGGCAGTGCGGAACAATGCGCAGCATGAAACGGAATACGCGCGAATGCGTGCATCTGCTGATCGAGGGGTTACTACGCCACGGCCCGGTGCGCCGTGACGCGCTGGCCGACGCGTGCGGCCTGTCCGCCGAGGAAACCACGCGTGCCCTGAAAGCCGCGCGGCAGATGAGCGTGATCGATCATGTACCGTACGGTCCGGGCACCCCGCCGGCGGCCGTCTTCTACCAGCTGACCGGACGGCAACTGCCGGCGGCCCGCAAGAGCTCACGCGTCCCGCCCGCCCCCGACGACCGCTTCCAGCCGCTGCTGGAAGCCTGGTGGCAAAGCAGCGAACTGGATCGCGCCTGACACTGCTGACGGCTCAGGAAGACCGCAGCAGCATCCCCTGCGGCAATGCCACGACCGATTCGGCGCCGTGGCACGACGCAAAGTGATCACATCCCTCGCACGACGGCTCCGGACAAGGATGGATGTCCAACCGCTCGCAGACGCGGTGATAGAAGAACTTCTTCCATTTCATGTCAGTGGTATTGGCCGCGAACACCGGCGCGAACACCTGCTGGAGCAAGGTGGACACATCGTCGCGTCCCGACAGCCCCATGTCCTGCCATAAATGCGTATGACCGAAACACCCCGACGCCAGTGCATGCGCGGCCCAGTGCACGTCGGGGCCGTACTGGCCCGGCGTATGACCGTCTTCAAGCATTTCCACCAGATCCGGAAACTCACACGGCAAGGCTTCAGGATCCTGAGGTGGTACATCGGGCTCCCATCCGGCCGCCGCGGCACCCGGAAAATGGTGGTCGAGCATGCGGCGGAATTCCGCCGGCGGCAACCCCAACCACTGCGCGAAACGCGGCAGGCGTCCCGCGCAGGCGGTTTCCAGCACGCCGGCCAGAGCCCGGGTAACAGGGTCTCCGGGGTGGGCGGCAAAAGCATCCAGCATCAGCAGCGAACGGTTCATCTTGGGACAACAGGCGAAGGCGGACCCGCGCCGGTGGCGGGTATCGCATCGCAATATAGTCCCGTATATAACGGGTAGTCAAACCAATCCGCGGACTGCTATTTCTCGCGGCGATACCGCGCCTGCATGATCTGCGTCCATTCGCCGTTATCGGCCTGCATGAAGGACGTCAGCGTGCGGTTGTCGTCATCCTGGAACGCAATGACATCGCGGTACCTGGCCATCTTGCCGGCCACGACATTGCCATCGGGCGTGAAGGCCGGGCCATCCGCGCGCAGCGTGAGCGTGCGGCCATCGGCTTCGAGATCGCCTTCGTAGATCCACATATGCGTCATCATCGAGCCGATGAAGGTCCCGACGAAATGCTTGCGGGCGGGATCGTAGCCAAGCGTCATGACCGTGGTGGACTGACCGCATCCGGGAAACTCCCCCTCGGAGCGGCTTTGCACCCAGACATCGCCAACCAGGCTGAATTGCTCGGGAATCTTCCACTTCTCGGGTGCAGCATCAGGCCCCATCTGGGCCTCGCCTTCCGCCACCCATTTGCCAACCAGTTTGTGCAGCCAGCGATGTTCGCTGGTAGGTTCGATCTTCATGCGAATAGTCTCCATTCGGGTTGCAACAGACCGCCATACCCGGTTGTGTACAGCGTACACAAAAGGTTAGGAAACGATCTGGCCGATGTCCACATTTAACTCGCAAGATGACAGGAATTTAATGTTGCAGCGACAGCGGGCGGCCACGCCCGCTACACCGTCCCCGCTTCACTGCAACAGTTACTGAGGCAGCCTGACTTTGGGAACGATGAACTGGTTGCCCGGCGCGCGCATCACGTCGCATTGGGCCTCGCCCTTGCGCGCCTCGCCAGCCTGGCTGACGAACTCGATACTGCCCACCACGCTGTAGACGTCCTCGGCCACGCGGCGCGTGGTGCTTTGCAACCAGCGGAACTGGCCCGGATTAGGCATCCTGGCCTTGACCGCCTCCATGCAGGCAAACGGCGCCTCGGGCGCTTCGGGCTTGCCACCGCGCTGGCCGAGTTCAACGTTGACCGACGCATCCGGGCCCGGGGCGGAAGCTGCTGCCGACGCGATCATCGGCAACGCCACGGAAGTCACAAATGCGATCGACATTGCCAGCTTGCTGCGCGTACGCGTTGTCACGGTGTATTGACTCCAAAAAGAACGGCCGGCATGCGTACTGCATGCCGGCCGGTTGCCATTGTACTGCGGCTGTGTCCTTACACCGACATATCGCGCGCTTCAGGCTTGCGGTCGTCGAACCAGCGGTACAGCGTTGGCACCATGACCAACGTCAGCAGCGTCGACGTGATCAGGCCGCCAATCACCACCACGGCCAGCGGACGCTGCACCTCGGAACCCGGGCCCGACGAGAACAGGAACGGTACCAGGCCCAGCATCGCGATGGTCGCGGTCATCATCACCGGACGGAACCGCTGCGTGGCGCCGCGCACCACCGCATTGCGCAGTGACATGCCCGATTCGCGCAACGTGCGGATATACGACACGAGCACCACCCCGTTCAGCACTGCCATGCCCCACAGCGCGATAAAACCCACAGACGCTGGCACCGACAGGTACTCGCCAGTGACAAACAGCCCGATAATGCCGCCGATCGATGCAAACGGCAGCACCGTAATGATCAGCGTGGCAAAGCGCAACGAGTTGAACAGCAGGAACAGCAGGAAAAAGATCGCGGCAATCGTGATCGGCACGATCAGCTTCAGGTGGCCCATTGCACGTTCCATGTTCTGGAACTGGCCGCCCCACTCGTAGTAGTAGCCCTCCGGCAGCTTGACCTTGGCTTCGGTCGCGGACTGCAGCTCGGCCACGAAGCCGCCCAGGTCGCGATCCTTCACGTTGATCATCACCACCACGCGGCGCTTGCCCATCTCGCGGCTGATCTGCGCGGGACCATCGCTGACCTCGATCTTCGCCACGCTCTGCAGCGGTACCTGCACGCCGTCAGGCGCCTGCACCAGCAGATTGCGGATGGCCTGCACGTTGCTGCGGAACTCCTCGGGCAGACGCACCGCCGCCGCAAAGCGACGCTCGCCTTCGAAGATGTCCGTGGCACGCTTGCCGCCGATGGCGATCTCGATGATGTCGTGGATGTCCGATACGTTCAGCCCATAACGCGCAATTGCCTGGCGGTCGATCTCGATCGACAGGTACTGCTGGCCCGAGATCCGTTCGATACGGATGTCCTGCGAGCCTTTGATACCTCCGGCCACCCGTGCGATCTCACCGGCCAGTTCGCGCAGACGGTCGAGGTCGTCGCCGAAGATCTTGACGGCAATATCCGAACGCACGCCGCTGACCATTTCGTCCACGCGGTCCGAGATCGGCTGTGCCATCACGATCTGCACGCCAGGAATGGCCTTGAGCTTCTCGCGAATCGCGTTGGCGATATCGTCCTGAGTCCATCCGTCAGGCCACTCGTCACGGTCCTTCAGGCTGGCGATTGGCGTCGATTCATTCTGGCCCTGCGGGTCGGCCGGGCTTTCGCCACGCCCCACGCCTGACACCACCGACTTCACACCGGGCACTTCGAGCACCAGCTGGTTAGCCTGACGCTCGAGCTTGATCGACTCTTCCAGCGAGATGTTCGGCACGCGGTCCAGCGCCGGCACGATCGAGCCTTCCTTCATCTCGGGAATGAACGATGTGCCAAGCAATGGCACGATCAGGACCGTGGCAACGAACATGCCCACCGCCCCGAGCACCGTCTTCTTGCTGTTGAGCAGCGCCCAGTGCAGCATGCGCAGGTAGTGGCGCTTCATGAAAGCAATCACGCGTGTGTCATGCTCGGCACCGCCCTTGAGCAGATACGCCGACAGCACCGGTGACAGCGTCAGCGACAGCAGCAGCGAGATGGCCAGCGCGATCGAAATGGTGATGGCCAGCGGCGCAAACATCTTGCCTTCCATGCCCTGCAGCGTCATCAGCGGCAGGAACACCAGGATGATGATGCCCACGCCCACAATCACCGGCGTGGCCACTTCCTGCACCGCCTTGACCAGCACCTCGGTGCGGGTCAGGCCGGACTTCTCGGCGTGGCCCAACCGCTCGAACGCGTTTTCCACGACCACCACCGAGCCGTCCACCATCAGGCCAATGGCGATGGCCAGCCCCCCCAGCGACATCAGGTTGGCCGACAGCCCCATCCTGTTCATCACGATAAACGTCAGCAGTGGCGTCAGCACCAGCGTAGCCAGCACGATCACCGACGAACGCACGTCACCCAGGAACAGGAAAAGCACGATCACCACCAGCACCACGCCTTCGAGCAACACCTTGGTGACGGTCCACAGCGCAGCATCCACCAGTTCGCTGCGGTCGTAGTACGGCACGATCTGCAGGCCGCCCGGGATCATGCCCTTGTCATTGATCTCGGCCACGCGCGCCTTGACGCGGCTCACCACTTCCTTGGCGTTGCCGCCGCGCATCATCATCACGATGCCGCCCACGGCCTCGGTCTTGCCGTTCTTGACGACGGCACCCTGCCTGACCTCGTGGCCAATCGTCACCTGCGCCACATCGCGCAGGTAGACCGGCGTGCCGTTGATTTCCTTGAGCACGATGCTGCCAATATCGTCGACGCCCTTGGCCAGACCCACGCCGCGAATCAGGTACTGCTCGGCATAGTGCGGCAGCACGCCGCCGCCCGAGTTGGCGTTGTTACGCGCCAGTGCCTGGTAGACCTGCTGGATATTGACCTCGTAGTGGCGCATCCGCTCCGGGTTCACCAGTGCCTGGTATTGCCGCACATAGCCGCCCTGTGAGTTGATCTCCGCCACGCCCGGAATCGAGCGCAACAACGGGCGTACCACCCAGTCCTGCGCAATGCGGCGCTCGGCCAGTTCCTCCTGCGTCAGTTCGCGGTCACCGTCGTCGGTGCGATCCAGCGTGTACTGGTACACCTCGCCCAGCCCGGTCGATACGGGTCCGAGCACCGGTGACACGCCTTCCGGCATGCGGCCCGTCACTTCGATCAGCCGCTCCATGACGAGCTGCCGCGCAAAGTAGACGTCGGTCTTGTCGGTGAACACGAGCGTGATCAGCGACAGGCCGGCCTTGTTCAGCGAGCGCATCTCCTCGAGTCCGGGCAAGCCGGTCATCGACATTTCGATTGGTACGGTGACGAAGCGCTCCACTTCCTCGGGCGAGCGTCCGGTGGCTTCCGTGGCGATCTGCACCTGGACGTTGGTCACATCCGGGAATGCATCCACCGACAGCTTGCCGGCGGCGCGCAGGCCAAAGAAGAACAGCACCACCGCAATCACGCACACCACCAGCCGCTGCTTGATAGCGGCTTCCACAAGCGATGTAATCATGGCGGCTTACCCCTGTTCCAGGCGTTTGCGCTCGTTGTCGAGGTGGAACGCGCCCTCCACGACCACGCGGTCGCCAGACTTGATGCCACCCTGCACCACGCGCATGCCATCGCTCTCCGATCCCAGCTTCACCTTGGTCAGGCGGTACTGGCCCGGCGCGGTTTCCACATAGACCTGCTCGTCGTTGCCATCGCGTACCACGGCCGAGCCTGGCACCACGAGGGTATCGATTGGCTTGCCTGCAATCAGCATGCTGGCCAGCATGGCGGGCTTCAGGCGTCCCTCCTTGTTCTCCAGCTCGGTACGAACCAGCACCGTGCGCGATTGCGGATTGACCGTACGGCCCACGTAGATGAGCTTGCCCGTGATGCGGCCGTTGCTGTTGACCAGCGAAGGTACTTCGATATCGACGTTTTGCCCTTCCGCCACCTGCGCGGCCTGTTGTTCGGGCACTTCCGCCACGACCCACACGCGCGACAGGTCGGCCACCGTGTAGAGCGCATCGGCAGGCTGAACTACCTGGCCCTGCGCTACGTTACGTTCGACCACCGTGCCACTGATGCTCGAGAACACCGGCGAGTATGAATCGATACTGCCGTTCTTCGCCAACGCCGACACCGCCGCTACCGACATGCCGAGCACACGCAACTGATCGCGATAGGCGCGCATTTCGGCCGCCGCAATCGCATACTCGCTCTGGCGGCGCTGCAGTTCGGCACGGCCGATCACATCGGCCGCAAACAGCTGGCGCGCGCGTTCTGCATTGCGTGCCTGCAGTTCGTTCTGCGCTTCGGCTTTCAGGAATGCCATTTGCGCGGCGCCGAGTTCACTGCTGTGCAGGCGGGCCAGCACCTGCCCTGCCTTCACTTCCTGGCCCAGGATTGCATAGAGATCGGTCACGCGACCCGTGACACTGGCGCCGATGCGCGATACACGCTGTTCATCGAAATCGATCCGACCTGCCACGCGCAGCATCTCGCTGAACGGAGACGTGGTCACGGCCGTGACCTTGAGTGTTTTCTGCAGGTTTTCTTCAGGCTTGACGATGCCCGGTGGCAACGCCGGCGCCTCGGCCACGGCTTCGGGTTCTTTTGAGCAGCCAGCCAGCGACATCACCAGGACGACCGCGGCTGCAATGGAAAGCAGGGAATTGGAGGGACGCATATTCAGTTCAGATTCGGGGAAACGGGCATGGAAGGCGCGACACCGGCATGGGAGCCTGGCGTGGCCGACATGAGCTTTTCAATCTGGATGGCGGCAAGCTGCATTTCGTACTGCGCGTTGATCAGTTCACTGCGCGCATTGCGCAACACGCGCTGCGCGTCGAGATAGTCGAGAATGCCGCGCTCGCCGAAACGGTAGGCGGCTTCCGCCACGCCCAGCGCCGATTCGGCCTCGCGCACGATGCCCGACTCCAGCGCCGTGACCTGGGCCTGCGTGATCTCGTATTGTTGGTATGCCGTATCGAGTTCCTGTGTCAGTTCGAACTCGCGGGCCTCCAGCGCGGTGCGCGCCTGCGTGGCCTGTGCAGTGGCTTCACCCACCGGGCCGCTACGGCGGTCCCACAGCGGAATGGTCATCACCAGACCGATCTGCGAGACATTGTTGTCCGGCTGGCGATCGGTGCTGGCGCGCACCGACACTTCGGGCCAACGCAGCGAACGCTGGTAATCCACACCAAGGCGGGCGCGTTCCAGTTCACTGCGCCGCTGGTTCAATTCCGCGTTGTTGGCCTGCATGGCATCACGCAAGATCGCCAGGTTCGGCACGTCTGGCGAATTGGCCAGGCTACCGGTCAGCGCGTATCGCGCCGGCATGGCGCCACCCACTTGCTGGCGCAGCGAAGCCTTGGACTGCTCGACGCGCAATTCGGTGGTCTGCAGTGTCTTTTGCGCGGCCAGCAGTTCGGTATCGGCCTTGATCAGTTCATAGCGCGGCGCTTCGCCCACGTCCACGCGTACCTTCGCGCGTTCCTGGATCTGGCGCGTCAGTTGCAGGTCTTCGCGCGCTGCGGCCAGTTCGGTCTCGCGGCGCAACACCTGGAAATAGGCGGTCTTGACACGTGCGGCCAGTTCGGCGCGGAAGGTCTGGCGCTGGGCTTCCGAAGCTTCCAGGCCACGGCCGGCCATTTTCTCGCGCAGATTGCGCTGGTTCGGGTAGTCGAACTTCTGGACGAACGCATAGGACGGCGCATTGCCGCTCGCCACACCGGGCTGCTTGCCCGACAGGCGGCCATACATCACCTCTACCTGCGGGTTCGGGTAAGCGCGGGCGGTGTTGATGGCTGCGCTGGCGGCATCGACATTAGCCTGCGCGGCGTCTACACCCTTGTTGGTCGATTGTGCGAGTTCCAGCAACTGGGTCAGTTCGAAGGTCTCGGCTGCGGGTGTAGTAGCCCGCGGCATGGCCTTGGCGGCGAGCTTCAGCGCGGGGGGCGCAACTGTGCCCGGCTGGGCTGCGGACGCAGTGGCACTGGCCGGCACGGGTTGCGCGGCCCAGGCCGGCGCCGTCACGAGCGACAGCGACGCGACCCAAGTCAACGTTGTGTTGGTCTTCATGTCGGAAAGAATCAAGCGGTACGGCTGCCCGACGCCCCACGACAGCCGCGCCGCGCGCATGCCGGCAATGAAACCGGGAGCGGACGGCAAGGCACGGGCCGCGACACGCATGTCGCGGGCATTCGGGGGCGCGAAGGCAGGGAAAGCGCCCCGCCGGGACGTCTAGTCCGGACGGGGGCCTGGAGAATCAGGCGCGGAGATTGGGCGGCCGGAACAGGCCTTCAGACTCGAACATGCTGCGTGCCGTGGGCACCTGGACCAGATCCTCCACGGATTGGCCGAGTTCGAATGTAGGGAGCACGAACAGTGCGCTGGTCTCGTCGACCGCATCGAACAGATCGAGCGGATCGAGCAGGTCGGCCGACCAGATATTGCAATAGCCCGGCGGCGGACCATCGTCGGCAACGTCGTCGGCGCCATAGTCCGGATCGCCCGGCAGGACGATCTGCGACAAATCGTCGCCCACGGCCATGACCGCATAGTCCGGCGCTTCCGCCATCTGGACGTTCTCGACCTGCGGAGCAGCCGCACGCACATTCGCCGCTGCCGCAAGGGACAGCGTCGACAGGCACAAGGCAGTCAACAGGAACAGGACCAGACGTATCAAGGTGGAGGGCGCGATAACGGGATGAAAGGCTTGCGGACGAAAACCTGGCAACGCTCGACGAGCGATTGCTGCGGTACAGCATTGTAACCGAACGCAACAATGGACCCTGCGAAGGGCGGCAAGTTCCGTTGGCGAGTGCCAGACCTGGGCGTTACGCGGCTCCGCAGTCAGCCCACGGAAGAGCGGCGGCACCTCCCGCGCGCCTCTCGCATTTCGGTGCAGCTAACCCGTCAGTGGTGCACGCCATGCCCCGCTTCCGCTCACCGGGAAAACGGACGCCCCCCCTGATCCACCTCCAATCCCCCACCCCAGGCCGATTTCCGGTCGCCCGCCAATGCGGGTTTCCACTGGCATCGATCTTGCTGGATTATCTTCCAAAGATATCCTTAATATATTTACAGAATATCTGCAGCACTGTGCCGGACCGTCCGGCACCGGATTCTACGTTTCCCAACCGAGGAGTTCTCATGAGCAATCCCCGCTGGACTGGCATTTTTCCGGCCGTCACCACCAAGTTCCATGCCGACGAGCGCATCGATGCGGAAGGCACCATTCGTCACATCGATTTCCAGATCCGCAATGGCATCCACGGCCTGGTTACCTGCGGTTCGCTCGGCGAGGCCAGCACACTGAGCCTTGAAGAAAAGCTCGATGTCGCGCGTATCGCGCTCGAAGCCGCCGACGGACGTATCCCGGTGCTGGCCAATGTGTCCGAGACCAGCACGCGCGACGCGCTGCGCTATATCGACGGTGCCAACAAGCTTGGCGTGGCCGGCTTCATGGTGATGCCGTCGGTGATCTACGTGGCCGATGCGCGCGAAGCCATGCAGAACGTGCGCGCCATGGCCGACGCTGCCCAGAAGCCAGTCATGGTCTACAACAACCCGGTCGCCTATCGCGTCGACCTCAAGCCAGAGCACATGGCCGAACTGGCCGACTGCAAATGGCTCGCCGCCATCAAGGAAAGCACTGGCGATATCCGTCGCGTGACAGACCTGCGCAATACGCTCGGCGACCGCTACCAGATCTTCATGGGCGTCGACGACCTTGCATATGAAGGCCTGGCACTGGGCTGCGATGGCCTGCTCGCCGGGGTGGGCTGCGCGTTCCCGCGCGAGACCGTGGCGTTGTTCGAGCTGATGAAGGCAGGCAATTTCGCCGAGGCCCTCAAGCTCTATCAGTGGATGACGCCGATGCTCCATCTCGACGTATCGAACAAGCTCGTGCAGAACCTCAAGCTGATCGACACGCTCGTTGGCGTGGGCAGCGAACACATGCGCCGTCCCCGCCTGCCGCTCATTGGCGAAGAGCGCGCGTTTGTCGAAAAGGTCGTGCGCCAGGCCCTGGCCACACGGCCCGCGCAATATCAGTCGGTGGCCTGACCAGCCCGCTGTGCCCGTACCGGTGGCGCGCCGCAACACCGCGCCACTGGCACCCAACTTGCTCGAGCCAGTGCCGATTCCACACCGAACAGGAGCCTTTCAGCAATGTCCGATCTTTCTTCCATCACGGCAGCCGATGCGCGCGACCGGACGCCCGACACGGCGCCCGATCCCGTGCCCGTTGCGCGGCCGGTGCGATGGGTGCTCCGTGTTTCGGATGGCGTGCTGGCCATCGAGCGCCTTTGCCTCGGCGGCCTGATGACGCTGCTGGTATTGCTGATCCTGCTGAACGTGGTCACGCGCTATACGGGCCTGCCGCTCTACTGGGTAGACGAAGCTTCGGTCTACTCGGTGGTGTGGCTTACCTTCGTCGGTGCGTCGATCATGACGCGGTTGCGCCTGGACTTCGCGGTCGGCCTGCTTACCGAACACCTGAGCCCGAAAGCCGCCAAGGCGGCCAAGGTCATTTCCACTGCCGGCGTGCTGGCATTCGGCCTGGCGATGATCGCGATGTGCTGGCTGTGGATGGATCCCGTCGGCATCGTGCGCCATGGTTTCGATGCGAAGGAATACGCGGCCGAGTCCTTCAATTTCCTCTACACCGAACACACGCAGACGCTGGAATGGCCGATGTGGGTGCTTCAACTGATCATGCCTCTGTTCTCGTTCACGCTGAGCCTTCACGCGCTGGCCAACCTGCTCGAGGACCTCGAACTGTCGCCACGCCGTACCTTCCCCGAGTTCCAGGTCGGCAATTCCGAAACGGTGAACTGACATGGTGACCACGCTCTTCTTCTGCGCCGTGATGCTGGTCGGCGTACCCATCGGCATCTGCCTCTGCCTTTCCGGACTGGCGTTCATCTTCAGCACCGGCGACACAGTGCTGCTGCAGTCCTTCCCGACACAGATGTTCGCCGGCGTCGACAGCTATGGCCTGATTGCGATTCCGCTGTTCATCCTGATCGGCGAAATCATGAACAGCGGCGGCATCACGCGGCGGCTCGTCGACCTGTCGATGGCATTCATCGGCTCGGTCAAGGGCGGCCTGGCCTACGTCAACATCCTTGCCAACATGCTGGTGTCGTCGATCATCGGATCGGCTACCGCACAGGTGGCCATCATGGCGCAGGTCATGGTGCCAGAGATGGAGAAGCAAGGGTACGACAAGACCTTTGCGGCAGGGCTGACCGTCTACGGCGGCATGCTCGGCCCCATCATCCCGCCCTCTGTGATGTTCGTGGTGTATAGCGTGCTGGCGCAGGTCGCGGTCGGCGACATGCTGATTGCCGGCATCCTGCCAGGCGTGCTGCTGACGATACTGTTCTTCATCATCATCGCCATCATGGGGCTGTTCTACGACTACCCTCGCAGCGAGCGCAAGTCGCTGCGCGAGCGCGCGCTGACCGTATTCCAGGCAAGCCCTACGCTGCTGATCCCGATCGTGATCGTCGGTTCGATTCTGGCCGGCATCGCCAATCCCACCGAAGCCGCCGCCGTGGGCGCCCTGGCTGCCGCGCTGGTCGGACGCTTTGTGACGAAGGAATTCGATCTGCGCACGCTGCCGGCCATACTGCTGCGCTCCGCCATCTACTCGGCGATCGTGCTGTTCCTGGTGGCCGCGGCGGCGGTGTTCTCGTGGTTGCTGATCTACGGCAAGATCCCGCAGATGGTGGCCACCTGGATCCAGACCGTGGCGCACAGCCCGATCGCTTTCCTGCTGCTGGCCAACGTGATCCTGCTGATCATCGGCACCGTGATCGACGGCATCCCGGGACTGATCATGACGGTGCCGATCCTGCTGCCAGTGGCCACCGAGGTCTATCACATCGATCCACGCCATTTCGGCGTGGTGATCGTGATCAACCTGGTGCTTGGCCTGATGTCTCCGCCAGTGGGCCTGAGCTTCTTCGTCGCCTCGGCGGTGACCGGCGCCAAACCCGGCAAGATGTTCATGGTCACCATGCCGTTCTTCCTGATCAGCTGCGTCGGGCTGGTGCTGCTATCGCTGTTTCCAAGCCTGTCGATCGGGCTACTGAACTAAGACTCCATTCCTTCCTCGTCACGTTATCCGCTTCATCGTCATCCACCCGAAAGCACAGGAGCCGTCATGTCGCAATTTACTCGTCGTCGCTTCATCAAGACCACCGCGCTGGCCACCGTGGCCGCGCCACTGGTGATCACGTCCACCACGCGTGCAGCCACCACCAAGGAGTTCCGCCTTGGCCTGATCACGCCGGCCGGCCATTCGTGGAACCGCGCCGCGGTAGCCTTTGGCGAAGCGCTGAAGAAGGAGACCGACGGGCGGCTCAGCGTCACCGTGTTCCACTCGGGCCAGCTTGGCAATGAATCGGCAATGATGCAGCAGCTCCAGTCGGGCGCGCTCGACATGGGCTGGATCCAGGCCGCCGAACTTGGCTCGCGCGTCTCGACCGTGGCCGCCATCAACGCGCCGTACCTGGTGCGCTCCACCAGCAGCGTGGCAAAGCTGGTGCGCACACCTGCCGCGCTCAAACTGCTGGACGCCTTGCCTCGCGAAACCGGCACCATCGGGCTGGGCTGGGGCATCACCGGCATGCGCGTGGTGTTCGCCACCAAGGACATCAATTCGCCCGATGATCTCAAGGGCATGAAGCTGCGGATCAACCCGACTCCGGTCTATCGCGACTTTTATTCGATGCTAGGCGCCGCGCCCACGCCAATTCCCACCCCCGCGGTATTCGATGCCATGACCAACGGCCAGGTCGACGGCCTCGAGGCCGATATCGAGCTGTCCTGGAACCAGCGCTACGACAAGATCTCGAAATCGCTGCTGCCGATGAATGCGTTGTTTATGCCGTTTGCCCCACTGGTTTCCGGTCGCATCTGGCAGGGCCTGGACGCCAAGGACAAGGACCTGCTGCGTGCGCTGGTCAACCAGGCGCTGATCGCGCAAAGCAACGACATCGTCACCACGGAAGCCGGCCTGATCGACAAGCTCAAGCAATCATCGGTGAACTTCAAGAGTGTTTCGAACTACGACCCGCAACCGGTGATAAGGAAGTTCGACGACATGTGGGCCGCCAAGGCGCCGGCAATTCCCGAACTGCGCAAGATCGGCGCCACGCTCTGACAGTTCCGGCATGAGGTGCCGTTCACAGGCTGCGGCATAATGCGTGACGCCGCCCCATGGAACCCCATGGGCGGCGTGTTGACCCGGTTGTCAGGCGCGAGCCACGCTGCCACTTCCTTCGAGATGCCTATCCTTTCCAAGACCCAGAACGCTGCAGGGCGCGTCGCCCCCGAGAACGCCAAGCGGCGCGCCGCCGATGTGGCCTACGACAAGATCGAGACGATGATCTCCAAGCTGGAGATCGCGCCCGGCAGTCCCGTGGTCGAAGCCGAGCTCGCCGAGATGACCGAACTTGGCCGCACCCCGGTGCGCGAGGCACTGATGCGCATGGTGTCGATCGGACTGATCGTGCAGCAGCCGCGCCGCGGTCTCATGGTGTCGACCATCGATGTCATGGATCATCTCGACGTGATTGCCACGCGCCGCGCACTGGAACGCCTGATCGCCGCCAATGCAGCGCGGCGTGCCACCGAGGTACAGCGCAAGGCGCTGATCACGTGCGCGCAGAAGATGGTCAAGGCGGCCCAGCGCGGCAACCTCGACGAATATATGGCGGCCGACCAGGCGCTCGACCATGTCAACCACGCAGCGTGCCGCAACCGGTCGGCCGTCAAGGCTGTCATTCCGCTGATCGTACAGTGCCGGCGCTTCTGGTATGCGTACCAGCATGAAGGCGAAATCACCGAGGGCGCCCAGGCTCATCATGCAATGGCCGAAGCCATTGCAAGCGGCAACGAAGCCGACGCTGCTCGCGGGGCCGAACTGCTGATGGACTACCTGGAACGCTTCGCGCGTCGCGTGATCGACGCTTGATCAGACGCGTGATCGACACAAAAATTTTATGTGCGGGCATGCGCTTTCGCAGTTGGATCAAACAGCCTTTATCGGACACACAAGTTTACTAGCCATCCGCGGGTAGCCCTGCTTAGACTCGACGCCATTGAATCCAGTCAAGTGGAAGGGGGCGTTGTGGGATGGTTCTTCATCACGGTCTTATTGCCGGCGTTAGCACCACTGATCGCAGTGCTCTGCATGCGCATCCTTCCGATTCCCCTCTCGGCGGCAAAGCTGTCCGTGGTTAATGTCTTCAAGGACGGGCAGCTTTGCTGGGCAGCCATTGGCGTCTGCATCTCTGGCTTGTACGAGCTCGGTGAAGCGGCCGCCACGGGCGCAGTCATGAACTTCGATTTTCATCACTACCTGCTTAGCGCCCTGGTTGCCACGCTAGTAGTCGCAAGCGTGTTCGCGGCAGGCGGCGCAGTCTTCCTGACGCCGCATGAGCGGCCGCGGGGTGTCTCATGGGTCAGCCATTTCCGATTAATGTCGTGCTCGCTTGGAGTAATGGCGATCGCGGCATTCCTTTACTCAGTCGTTCACTTTGGTTTTTTCACGCACTAGGAGGCGTCATGCACAACCTGACCACGTGGCTACGATATCGCGTCAGCACGCCGGAACTCTACATCGCGTCGCTCTGCAATGCGGGCTGTATCGTCATGGGCATCATGGCGGTATGGTTCGTCTGGGTGATTCTCTCGATGAAGGGATTCATCTAGAACTTGTCCCGACGCCACACAAAGCGGGCAACTTCCAACTATTGGCCCAGCCTATCCACCGCATAACAAACCGGTCTTGGACGCTATGGCTGGAAAAGCGGATCATCGCAGTCAACGGTTTCCCCCACCCACCGGAGTCTTCGGTCAACTACCCCGGCCTATAGGCCGGAGCTTGCAAGGCAACTGGAAAGCTCGGGTTGACCAGGCAAAGCGGTAGCCAACCCGCTACGTTGCGAATAGGTACAAGACCGACGTAGGGATGCTTCCTTAGTCCCTACCTCTCGAAGCCCCGATTGCAGACAAGCGACAGGGTAAGCACGAAACGGATCAGGGCAGATCGCCGGTTCGCAACATTGCCGAAGGGAGACGCCCCGCAAGGGGCGCGTAACCAGGCCCGTAAGGGCACCTATTCAGGAGAAGCTTCCATGGCAGTCTTGGTGTTGGACAAGCACGGCAGGCCGTTGATGCCGCGCAGCGAGAAGCAGGCACGCCTTCTTCTCAAACGTGGCCGTGCGCGCATCAGGCTCGTTCAACATCCAAACGCCGATGGCGTCGTGCAGGGAATCAGCCATAGCCGTTGTTCGCTGGTGCAGCGGGCAGACGGATATGGCTACCACTTTCGCCCCAAAGATAGCCCTAACAGAGGAGAAGCGGGAGAAGGGCGTGCCGCGCACGCCGCGCTATCCATCCCCGGACTGAAGTCCGAGGTTTCCCGCGCAGCATGATGAAGTCCGCCCTACTCGCCCTCTGTGGCGCAGCCTCCCTCCTTGCCTCGCTTTCGGCCATCGCCGGCCCCGACTTCACTGTCATCGAGCGAGCGCGAGCCAATGCGCACCAGCGTCAGCAGGTCAAGGCCGCCGACTGCAACACCGCGAACAGCACCGCAGCCAGCGCGCCGCGTGCCGCCCTGGCACCGATCCATACGAGCTGATTGTCCGCTTTGGATCGTAGTGTTGAAACAGGGCGCTAGCCGGTTGTCAAATCCGCCACTCGCCCTGCTTCCGCTACGAAATCGATAAACCTGCGCACGCGCACCGGTATATGTGTGCGGTGAGGGTAGTACATATAGAGTCCGACGTTATTGCTGTCGAACTGCGGCAGGATTGGCACCAGACTCCCGGCGGCCAGATCATCGCGCACCAGGTAGGTCGATAGCTGGCCAATACCCATGCCGGCACGCACGGCCGCGATTTCAGTCTGCACATCGTTGAATGTCGCCACGGCTGGCACGTCCTGGAACACCAGGTCGCCATCCACGTTGAGTTCCCATGGCACCATGCGTCCAGTGGCCGGTCTTCGGAAGCCGGTGCACGCGTGCGTCAGCAACTCGTCCAGCGTGGTGGGCTCGCCATGACGTTTCAGATAGGATGGCGCCGCGCAAATCACGAGCGGCAAATCGCACAGGCGCCGTGCCACCAGGTTCTGGCCGGGGCTGGTACCTGCACGGAAACCCACATCAATACGCGCCTCAACCAGATCCGTGAACAGGTCGCTTAGCACCAGGTCGAACGTGATGCCTGGATGCGCGTCGCGAAACGCCTTCATCAGCGGCACCAATACATATGTGCCAACCGACAGCGGTGCGGTCAGGCGAATCACGCCGTCATCCTCGCTTTTTGCACTGCGCACCTGCGCAAGGGCTTCATCGAGTTGCCGCAATCCGGGGTCGGCCAGTTCGAACAGCCGCATCCCTTCGTTGGTCAGGCTCAACTTGCGTGTAGTCCGGTGCAGCAACCGCACGCCCAGGTCTTCCTCGAGCGTACGTACCGCCTTGCTGACGGCCTGCGGCGTAACCCCGGCCTCGGCAGCAGCCCGTGCAAAGCTCTTCGCCCGTACCACGCCAAGAAACAACGTCAAGACACGCGCCCTGTCCATGGATCCTGCGGTTGATTCACAACCGTGAGTTGGCAATTGCGCAAGGATACTCCGCCGACGGTCCAGTCCGAATCGGTTTTTCATAAGTCATCGGACGAAAACATTCACTTCGGCGCATAGCGACTTTCACGCAAGATCGGGATTCCGGAGCGACCCGAGGAGAAGACGCGTCATGTCAGCAACCGCCGGCTCAACACGCAGCCTTGTCGGCCGCTGGCTGGCCAGCCTGGCGCTGGTGGCCCTGGCAACCGCGCCGACCGGCGCCCAGGCATGGACCGCGGGCGGCGGAGGCGGCGCTGCCGCCGCCACGATGTCACCCGATAGCCAGTCGGGCCCGTATCGGGGCATTGTTGGCCCGGTTGGCACACCGGACACCCCGCCGGCCGAACCCGCGCAATGGGACCGCGCGCTGCCATTCTTTGCGCAGCGCGTGATCGACAAGGGCTACAACCTGCCCAACCCCTACGACATCGGGTACTCATATTTCAACGGCTACCAGCGTTACCAGTTGAGCGGCCTGCAGGTTTCCGCGGGCAATAACCCATTGCGCGCGGCAGATTTCGTCCAGTTCCAGCAATCGCGCATTCATAACGTGTCGAACCAGGTGCAAGTGGGCGGGTGGTTGTTTCCGTTCATGAACGTGTACGGCATCGTCGGCAGTGTCCAGGGCAGCGGCTCGATCAATATCAATTTCTCGTCGCTGACCGATCTGGAGCGGTTCTTCGGTATCAACATCGGCTGCGGCGGACGCCGCCCGCGCGCCGAATGCGGCAAGCCAATCAAACTGCCAACCCAGCAAGCCAACTACAGCGGCCATACCTACGGCGGCGGCTTCACGCTGGTTGGCACCTACAAGCAATTGTTCTTCGCACTGCCGGTCACCTACACGGTATCGGACATCTCCATGTCGGACACGCCCGTCAAGTCGATCAACATCGGTCCGCGCGTGGGATGGAACATCCGGCTTGGTCACGGGCTGGGGCTGCTGACCCCTTATGTGGGCGCCACATATTTCCGCACGCGTGCCACCATTACCGGCCATTTCGACGTGCCATTACCCGACACCGACGGACAGACCGCGCGCCTGAACTACCAGATTGGCGAGCATGTGACCGGCTACTGGAGCGGATCGTTCGGCGCCAACTGGACCATTAACCGCAGCGTCGGCGTGCTACTGGAAATCGGCTACGGCTACAACCGCAGCAATGTCATCGCTACCGGGTTCCTGCGGTTCTGACACCCATGCGCCCAGCCACCCCCATCCTCGCTTTCATGCTCGCCGCCAGCGCCGCGTGGGCCAGCGGCGCCCTGGCCCAGGCCACGGAGGCCGAGCATACGGGCTGGATCGACAAGATACTCAACAAACTGGGCGCATCGAAGGAAGTCGACCTCAGCCACGGCATCGACTGGGGCGTGTTGCCGGGGCCGTTCTACAACCCTGAAATGGGACTTGGCGTGGGAGCCGCTGCCATCGGTCTCTACAAGCCGAAGAACGCGGAGCAGGACACGCAGTTGTCCACGTTGACGCTGCATGGGTTTCTTACCACCAGCGGTGCAGTGGGCATCGGCGTGGACAACAACACGTTTTTTGCTGACGACAGCTACCGCTTCGTCTTCACCGGCGCGCTGATCAATATGCCGACGTCATACTGGGGAATCGGCTATGACAACGCCATCAACGACGCCAACAAGGAAGGCTATACCCGACGCGGCGTCGTATTCCAGCCCCGCGTCATGGTGCGTGTACGGCCCAACATCTATATTGGAGGTGGCTATGACTTCGAGTACGACGACGCGGCGCAACTCGAACGCGGCGCCAGTAGTGCGCTGGCCACTGATCCGCATGGCACGCACGTGATCAGTAGTGGCCTGACCGCGCATTTCTCCTACGATACCCGTGACTTCCTGCCAAACCCGTATCGGGGCCAGGCCTTCCTGCTCAACGGCACAGTCTACCGTCGCGGACTAGGCAGCGAAACCGACTTCGAGACACTGGAAGTTACCTATGACAAGTACTTTCGCATGCGCGACCGCGACGTACTGGCTTTCGATCTCTATGGAAAGTTCAATTGGGGCGATGTGCCATGGAGCATGATGTCAAAGCTTGGCGACAACCGGCGCATGCGCGGCTACTTCATGGGCCAGTACCGCGACAAGGCCGTGCTGACCGCGCAGGTTGAATACCGCTGGCATATCGTTGGCCGCCAGGGCATGGTGTTCTGGCTCGGCACGGGCGCCATTGCCAGCAATCCCGGCGCGCTGACCTCTGCACACTGGCTACCCAACGCGGGCATTGGCTATCGCTTCGAGTTCAAACCACGCGTCAACGTGCGCTTCGACGTTGGCGTGGGCAGCAATACCAAGGGGGTCTATTTCCAGATCAACGAGGCGTTCTGAGCGGCCAATGAAAAAGCGCCGTGGACCTTCAAGCCCACGGCGCTCCGACCCATCCTGCCGTATTACTTGCCGATCTTCAGGCTCGTCGCATCAGCGGTCAGGTAACCCACGGCCGCACCGTAACCATCCTTGTAGTTGGCATACACCAGCGGCTCGACCGTGGCCTTGACCGCGGCCTTGATACCGTCGCCCGCGTGCTGGAAATTGCTCATGATGTAGGTCCAGCCATTGATCTCGTCCACGGCATGCAGGCCCGTCGACTCGCCGCCGGCCGGCACCGACATCAGGCGCGACAACTTCTTCGTGTCGATGTTGTAGGCCCACAGGAAGTTGTTGGTGTGCTGGCCGCTGTCTTCGCCAATGAACAGCGTGCGCAGCTTTTCCGAGAACTTCAGGTTATCCGGGTTGGCGATCGTTTCGGGATCGGCGGTATTGCCCAGTGCATCGGCGGCAATATCCTTGCCGACGATCAGCGCCTTGGTATGCACCGGCACCCATTCGCTGTTGATTGCCGCGCCAGTGGTGTCCTTCTGTCCGCCAGACAGTTGGTGCTGCATCACGCCACCGGCGTTGAGCGCGGCAGGCACGCCGATATTGCTTTCGGCGTTCCAGCCCTTGGCGGTGTTGCCCGTGACCATCGAATCGACGATGTTCTGCAGCGCGGAGTAGGCAATCTTGTCCTTGATATTGACGGTCGTGCCTTCCATCTTGGTAAAGCCCATGCTGCCGCCAGCCACAAACGCATAGCGGTGCGTTTCCAGGAACGCGGCAACCAGTTCCTTGCCGGCCTTGACCTTGATCCACTGAGCCTTGCCGCTGAGCATGATCTTGCTGAACGTCGTATCGGGAATGGCGTCGAGTGCCGGGTCGGTAGTCCGCACGTCCATGATGTCGGCAATCACGTGCGACTTGGCCCAGGCTTCTACCTGTGCGCTGGTGGCATGACCAAGCTTGACCCAGGTCAGGTCGGCGCCGGCGGCGCTCGGGTCGATCGAGAAGCCCGTGCCGACCTTGGCAACGTAGAGCGTACCGGCCGACAAGTCTTTCTCCTTGTCCGCCACGAACATGAACAGTCCGCTGTTGGTGGCATCGTCGCCCATCAACACCGTGCGGTTGTCCGGCATCACCTGTACCAGTTCATGCGAGATCCGACCCAGGCAGTAATGCTTCTTGATCGAGCCGGTGCCGTCGGCATTCACCGTGACTTCCGGCAGATGGCCGTACAGGTACGGGTTGAACGCAATCGACGTGGTGCCGTACAGGTTCTTGGCAAATTCGGTGTACTGCGTGGCGGCCGGGGTGAATGCATCCGGCTCGTACTCCTCGCTCGACAGGTGGGTGTTCCACGGCGACAGGCTCGCCCCGCAGGTAATCCACAGGCCATTCGCGCCAGACGTATCCACGTTGTGGTACTTCACCAGCGACAGCTTGCCCGTGGCGGGGTCCTGGTCCAGCGTCAGAATGGCAATCGGCGACGGCAGCTTGCCGTACATCGATACCTTGGCCTGGTCATACGTGGTGTATTCGAACTGCACCACGGCAAACACCGTGTTGCCCTTCGCACCGGCGACCTTGGCACCGTCGATCTTCAGCAGCGACGTGCCGTCCGGCGAATCGGAGAAGAACTGGCGTTCCTTGCCGGCCACCGATTTGTCGACGATCGGCTGGTTGTTGATGTCGTAGTAGCCGCCGGCCAGGATCGTGCCACCGTTGCCATTGGGCACCAGGTCGCCAGTGATGAAGAACGGCTGGTAGGCCAGCTTGTAGGTCTGGCTGCTGCCGTCGCTGAAGCTGACCTTGAGGCTCGAACCGACCGACGTGGTGGCCATTGCTGCAGGGTTGCTCAGCGACGGTGCCGCCATCGGCGTGAACTCGGCCGAGGCAAAGGTCGGGGTAGCGCCCGGCGTAGTGCTGGGGGTTGTCGACGCCGGCGCATCATCGCCACCGCAACCGGCCAACAGCGACGTGGAAGCCAGGCCAAGCGGCAGCATCGGCGCGCCAGCCAGGAATTTCAGTGCCTTGCGGCGCGAAGCGTCAGGTTTGTCGTACATCTGGATTCTTCCTCTGTAGTTGTCATCGAACGCGCCATGCCGATCGGCTCGGTCGCTCGCCGTTGTGAGGTTGACTGCACAGCAGTCAGGCCGGCTCGCATCGTAGGGACCGTTTATGACAACAAGTTGAACCTGACTTAAATGGCATACATCCAACGCCCGCTTGCCTGCCTGCTCCCATTGCGGGTACAAATCGCGAGCGAAAAAAAACGCCGCAGCCCGATATAGGCCGCAGCGCATCAATTCGCCGGTCCGCACGACACCCACTATGTCGCCCGTTGCACCCCATTTCTGGTTCGACCGGCTTGTCCTTTCATGGCAGAGGAAAACCGCCACGGGTGCAGATGGTAGTGACAGCTCATGTCACGTTCGTGACAGCGTGTCTCGACATTCCGGCAACTGGCTGCCGGGATCGATGTCACCAGCGCGATCTGTCACGTGGTGATGCAAACGGTCACCCGACTGTGGCAAGAATCAAACGCCCGCAGGGAGCCACCATAAAAATTTGCTCATTAACACGCAAAATTAAGGCATTCGAGGAATATGTCATCTTTAGCCTATTGAAGTCACCAATCGGGGCGGCTATGGTTCAGCGCATAATATTTTCCACGGCAATATATGCACCCCGAAACATATATTGTTCGCCCCAATCGGAAAAACAATGAGCCATTCCGTTACTCGGGACGCCCCAGCGTCTCCAGCCGCCTTCATGTCCGGACCCGTCGGGTTCAGCCGGCGCACGCCCCCGTGCGCCTGTTTCCGCTTGCCCGTTTTCTTGTAGCAACCTCGTAGCAACCGTCGCGGTATCCGGGTCAAAACGTCTCTGAAAGCCCGGATCGGCGACATCCTCTGGGGGTAAATCCAGCCAAGGTGTGACGGGGTCAACCGACGGGCCAGCCAGACCCGCCGGGCGCGCCAGGCCAACCGGATGGATTTCCCAGGATCCACGTCTGGAGAACATTCAATGAGCAGTGCAATGAATGATGGTGGCAACCCGTCTTACGGGCAGGCGCCGTTTTTTTCAAAGGAGGCGACTTATGCCAAGCCGGGATTTTCCCGCTGGATGGTCCCGCCCGCCGCACTGGCGGTACACCTTTGTATTGGCCAGGCCTACGCATTTTCGGTATTCAATGCCCCGCTATCCAAGGTAATCGGTATTACCGAATCCGCACCGGATGACTGGAAACTGACTACGCTTGGCTGGATTTTCTCGCTGGCCATCTTCTTCCTGGGCATTTCCGCGGCGTTCGCCGGCAAGTGGCTCGAACGCGTGGGCCCGCGCATGACGATGTTTACGGCAGCCTGCTGCTTTGGCAGCGGCTTCCTGGTTTCGGCACTGGGGGTCTACACACACCAGATCGCGCTGCTCTACCTCGGATACGGCGTGCTGGGTGGCATTGGCCTGGGTCTTGGCTATGTGTCCCCGGTGTCGACGCTGATCCGCTGGTTCCCGGACCGCCGTGGCATGGCCACCGGCATGGCCATCATGGGCTTTGGCGGCGGCGCGATGATCGCCGCCCCGCTGTCCGTGGCACTGATGAACCATTTCAAGAGCGCAACGTCGGTGGGCGTGGCCCAGACCTTCCTGGTGATGGGCATCGGCTACTTCATCTCGATGTCAATCGGTTCGCTGGCCATCCGCGTGCCGCCGCCGGGCTGGAAACCGGCTGGCTGGACGCCGCCCGTGGTCGAGAACAAGATGATCACGCGCAATCATGTGCATATCGATGAAGCGCTCAAGACACCGCAGTTCTATCTGCTGTGGCTGGTGCTGTTCCTGAACGTGACCGCCGGTATCGGCGTGCTGGGCCAGGCGTCGCTGATGATCCAGGAAAGCTTCAAGGGCAGCGTGACTGCCGCGGCCGCAGCCGGTTTCGTGGGCCTGCTGTCGCTGTTCAACATGGGCGGCCGCTTCTTCTGGGCTTCGTCGTCCGACTGGATCGGGCGCAAGAACACCTATTTCGTGTTCTTCGCCCTGGGTGCCGTGCTGTACTGGATCGTGCCGCAGCTCGGCGCCAGCGGCAATATCGCGCTGTTCGTGCTGGCCTATTGCGTGATCATGTCGATGTACGGTGGCGGCTTTGCCACCATCCCGGCGTACCTGGCCGACATGTTCGGCACGGCCTTCGTGGGCGGCATCCACGGCCGCCTGCTGACCGCCTGGGCCGCCGCCGGCATCGCCGGTCCGGTACTGGTGAACTACATCCGTGAATACCAGGTAGCGCACGGCGTGACCGGCGCCGCCGCCTACACCATGACGCTGCACATCATGGCTGCCCTGCTCGTGATCGGCTTTGTCTGCAACCTGCTGGTGTCGCGCGTGAATGCAAAGCACCACATGAACGAAGCAGACGTGTCAAAGCTTGGCGCCAACGCCGGCGCTGCGCACTAACAGGTCAGGAGAACGCAAATGGAAAACCAAAACCTGGATGCCCATCCCACCAACAAGGGCCTGCTGGCCGTGTTCTGGTTGTATGTGCTGGTACCGCTGGTCTGGGGCGTGTCCAACACGATCACCCAGGCGCTGAAGCTGTTCCACTAAGGCGCAGCCCGCAATCACCCTCCGGGCAACGGAAAGGGCCGCAAGCAATTGCGGCCCTTTTTGCTTTTACCCGGCATGCCCCGGAATGCTGCATTCCATGCAAGGCGCTTGGCGCTGCGCCGATCGCTTCATACACTGGAGCGTCGTCCCCCAATGAGCAGGTAATCGGGATACATCCCGCCATCATTTACCGGAGTGCACATGAAGATCGATCTGTCGGGCAAGACTGCCCTCGTCACGGGATCCACCGCCGGCATCGGCTTTGCCACCGCGCGCGGACTGGCCGAATCGGGCGCACGCGTCATCATCAATGGCCGCAGCCAGGGTAGCGTCGACAAGGCCGTCGCATCACTGAAATCCGCGGTTCCCGATGCCGGCGTGATCGGCTTTGCCGGGGATCTGGTCGATGCCGCAGTCTGCGATGCACTGGTCAAGGCGCATCCCGACCTCGACATTCTTGTGAACAACCTTGGCATTTTCCAGCCGCAGGATTTCTTTGAGATTCCGGACAGCGAATGGTCGCGCTTCTTTGAAGTCAATGTCCTGACCGGCGTACGCCTGTCGCGTGCCTATGCACAAGGGATGGCCCGGCGGAAATGGGGTCGTATCGTGTTCGTGGCATCGGAGTCCGGCGTGAATATTCCCGTGGAGATGATTCACTACGGCTTTAGCAAGACTGCGCAACTGGCGGTGTCGCGTGGCCTGGCCAAGCGCCTGGCCGGTACCGGCGTCACCGTCAACGCGGTGCTGCCCGGTCCGACGCTCTCGGAGGGCGTGGAGGCCATGCTCAAGGACGAGATCGCAAAAACCGGCAGGTCCGCCGAAGAGGTTGCGGCCGACTTCGTCAAGGCGCATCGCAGTACATCGATCATCCAGCGCGCCGCCACGGTCGAGGAAGTGGCCAACATGATCGTGTACGCGTGCTCGCCGCAGGCGTCGGCGACCACCGGCGCGGCACTGCGCGTGGACGGCGGCGTCGTCGACACCATCATCTGACATTCCCCCTCTGGGCTACCCGCGCCGGCGCATCTGCACCATGGCGGCCATGGCCGCCGATGCGCCCACCACCAGCGCGGTGGTCAGCAGGGGATGGCGCGAGGAGGTCGTGTATGCGCACGACTGCAGCGCACGCCGGTTACCCGACCGTTCCCTCAGGCTGTTGCCGGCGCCATGCAATGCGTTGTCGTCGCGCGGGCCGGCCGGTGCATCGGTCTGCTGTGCGCGTCCCATGAACCGCCGCATAAAGCGGTCGAAGGTATGCGGTGCATGATAGGCGGCCGCGGAAAACGCCTTGGCCGACGCGCCCACGAACATGTCGCGCCGCGGATGCTCGGCGGCAAACAGGATGGCGTCTGCTGCCAGTGCCGGGTCGTACAGCGGTGGGGCGAGACGCGGCTCCACATGCAGGAAGTTCTTGGCATGCGTCACCATCGGCGTATCGAGCCCGGCGGGCTTGATCAGCGTGACCCAAACCGGGGCCTTCTCCTGTTCGAGTTCCAGCCGCAGCGAATCAGTGAACCCCTTGATCGCATGCTGTGACGCAGCGTACGCGCCCTGCAAGGGCATGGGTCCATCACAGGCCTCGCTACCCATGTTGATGATCGTCCCGCCGTGCTGCCTCATATGCGCGGCTGCCGCCAGCGAACCGTGCACCACGCCCCAATAGTTGGTTTCGAACAGCTTGCGCTGGTCCTCCAGCGGTACATCGTCATGACGGCCGAAGATCGTCACCCCGGCGTTGTTGATCCAGGTATCGAAGCCGCCAAAATGCTCGATCGCCGCCTGCGCCACGCGGGCAACATCGTCATGCTTTCCCACATCAGCGGTTACCGTGATGACTTCGGTACCGTGCTCGCGCAGTTCTTCCGCCAGCTTGTGCAGCGCATCTTCGCCACGTGCCACCAGAACCAGCCTGGCGCCCAACGATGCAGCCTTGCGTGCCGTAACAAGTCCCACACCACTGCTGGCGCCTGTGAGCACAATCACTTGCGAGCCAATCTTTTTCATGGTTTTCGTCCTGTCTTTCAAGGTTGAACTGAACCCCTTGGCTCGTCGCACATCCTGTGCCTGCACCCAAAATCGTAGGGCTCGCGCACTCCGGTACTGTGCAGTGCAACAGGCGCGGTCAGGAATTACAAATACGGTAAAGTCCGCCGGCCATGTAGGACCCTGTAGGACGACGGCTGCTTTCGCGCGCGACGTGCGCTGCATAAGCTGAAGTCACCGCTTTCTTGCCAGGCCGCCCATATGCCCAAGTCCTCAGCAGCCGAAGCCCCCTTGGGCAAATACCAGCGCAAGCGCAACTTCGGCGCTACGCCGGAGCCCAGCGGCAAGAAGCCGGGCCGCGCAGGCTCGGGCACACGGGGCGCCCATGCGTTCGTGATCCAGAAGCACGCGGCCAGGCGTCTGCACTACGATTTCCGGCTTGAACTCGACGGCACGCTCAAGAGCTGGGCCGTTCCCAAGGGCCCCAGCTACGATCCGGCGGACAAGCGGATGGCGGTCCATGTCGAAGACCATCCGCTCGACTATGCCGATTTCGAAGGGGTGATTCCGGCCGGCCATTACGGCGCGGGAACCGTGATCGTCTGGGACCGTGGTGTCTGGATTCCCGACGAGGATCCGGAAGCCGGCTATCGCGACGGCAAGCTGAAGTTCGAACTGCGCGGAGAAAAGCTGCAAGGCCACTGGACGCTGGTACGCATGGGCGGCAAGAAGCAACGCGACGACAATGCGTGGTTGCTGATCAAGGAGCGAGACGAACATGCGCGGCCTGCGTCGGAGTTCGACGTCGTGGATGCGCTGCCCGATAGCGTCATGGCCGGCACCGCGAAGGCCACGCGAACCGGCAAGTCCGCAAGGGCCAAGTCAAGAACCGCAGGCAGGAAATCGGCACCCGCCGTGCCCACGCTGCCGAAGGGCGCCCGGAAAGCCGCGCTGCCGTTGACCTTTGCCCCCCAGTTGGCCACGCTGGTTGACCACCCTCCTTCCGATCCCTCGCAATGGCAATACGAGATCAAGTTCGATGGCTACCGGATCATGGCCCGCATCGATGGCGACGATGTGCGCCTGTTCACGCGCAACGGCAATGACTGGACCGCGAAGCTGCGCGCGCTGGCGGCCGAGATCGCCAGCCTGGGATGGCCCGATGGCTGGCTCGATGGTGAAATCGTGGTGGTCGATGCGCATGGCATTACCGATTTCCAGGCGCTGCAGAACGCCTTTGAGACATCGCATGCGGAAGCCGTCCAGTTCTACGCGTTCGACCTGCCCTGGTACTCGGGCCACGACCTGCGCGCGGTGCCGCTGGCCGAGCGTCGTACGCTACTGCACAGCCTGTTGCGCGACCACACCTCGGGCCGAGTGCATTTCAGCGACAACTTCGAGGGTGCCCCCACGGACATGCTCGACGCGGCCTGCCGCATGAAGCTCGAAGGCATTATTGGCAAGCGTATCGACGCGCCGTACGTAAGTTCGCGGGCTGCCTCCTGGATCAAGCTCAAGTGCCAGAACCGGCAGGAATTCGTGATCGGCGGATTCACCGATCCAAAGGGTAGTCGTAGCGGCTTGGGGGCGCTGCTGCTCGGCCTGCATGATGGCGAAGGCAGGCTACGCTATGTGGGCAATGTCGGCACCGGCTTTGACACCGCAATGCTCGACACACTGCGCAAGCAGCTCGAGCCGCTGCGTACCGACGACACCCCTTTCGATCCGCTGCCGCGCGGCATCAAGGGACATTGGGTCAAGCCAAAGCTGGTGGCCGATGTCACGTTCGGCGCGTGGACCCGCGAAGGCCGCGTGCGGCATTCGGTGTTCCATGCGCTACGCACCGACAAGCCGGCGGCCGCGGTCAAGCTGGAATTGCCTGCCAGCGCCGACGCCCAGGGCAGTACGAAGTCGCAGGGCCGTGCGAAGAAGACAAGCGGAGCCTCGGCGTCCAGAAAGACCGCCATCGGCAACCTGGCCATCAGCCATGCCGAGCGCGTGATCGACAAGTCCACCGGGCTGACCAAGGGTGACCTCGTTGCCTACTATGCACGCGCCGCCGCGCTGATGCTGCCGCACCTGAAAGGCCGCCCGCTGGCGCTGGTACGTGCACCATCGGGCATCGACGCCGAGCAGTTCTTCCAGCGCCACGGCGACACGCTCAATGTAAAAGGCATCAAGGCCCTCGACCCGGCGCTCTGGCCTGGCCATCCGCCGTTACTGGAGATCACTACGCCGGCAGCCATAGTCGGCGCGGCGCAACTCAATGTCGTCGAGTTCCATACCTGGAATGCCAAGGCACGCAAGCTCGACAAGCCGGACCAGATCGTCTTCGATATCGATCCCGGCGAGGGCGTGAACTGGCGCACGATCCAGGAAGGCGCCAGCCTGATGAAGGCCCTGCTCGATGCGCTGGAACTGCGGTGCTTCCTGAAGACCAGCGGCGGCAAGGGGTTGCATATCATGGTCCCGCTCTCGGCGCGCGCGGATTGGGACGCCGTACGAGGCTTTGCGCAGGACGTGGTCACCCATATGGCCCGCACGATTCCCGACCGTTTTGTGTCGAAGAGCGGTCCGCGTAACCGGGTTGGCAAGATTTTCATCGATTACCTGCGCAATGGTGTCGGTGCTACCACCGCCGCGGCGTTTTCCGCCCGGGCGCGCCCGGGCCTGGGCGTTTCGGTCCCCGTCAGTTGGGATGAACTCCCCGAACTGACCGGCGCGGCCCAGTGGACCATCGCCAATATCGACGACAGGCTCGACGAATTGGCACGACACGACCCATGGGCCGGCCACGACAAGGTACGCCAGACGCTGACGCGCGCGCGCAAACTGCTCGACGGCGCATGACGCGCTGAGGCGCGACTGGCCCGCAGGCATCGGCCATCGACACCACGCTACTGCGTCCCGTCTCGCTGTCGGCGTCCGTCTGTCAGCCAGCCGGCCATGTGCGGCATGGTTCTTGCCACTGTTGATGGAAATTACAGGCCCACGGCCATCCGCAGCAAGGCAAAACCGATGAGACAAGACCCCGATCCGTGGTTCTCGAGTGAATTCTGGCAACGCGCCATCCTTGGGATTCTCACGCTCGCACTGGCGTATCTGCTGGCTTCGCCGGCCGATGCGGCAACCACCGACCGCTGCTCGCCATCGACTGCCATCGTGCCTTGAACGGATCAGGCTCAAGAATGCAACGCGTCAAAGTTACAAAGGATATGGTCGGAATGAAGGTAAAAAATACAATTCAGGAGATGAAGGGGCCACCTGAGGTCTCCGCCATCGACAACGGCGTGATGTGGCCTCATCCGGGTTTCCCGCATTCCGCCCTAATCACTGCGGCATGCCCTGCCGCCTGCCAGCCATGAATGCCACGCCCGCCCATCCCACGCGCCGTCCGCTGGTCCTCAACATCGAGGGCCGCGAGGGACCGCGCTACGTCAAGAGCCGCATCCTGAACCGTGCGGAGTTCTCGGTACTCGAGGCTGCCGATGGCCAGACCGCGCTGTCGCTGGTACGCCAGCACGCGCCGGATCTCGTGGTCCTGTCGGCGCAGCTTTCCGACATCGACGGACTCGAGGTGTGCCGCCTGATCAAGGGCGATCCCCAGACCGCGCGGACCATGGTGTTGCTGACGTCCCCCGGCATGACCGATTCGCATCGGCGTGTACAGGCGCTCGATGGTGGCGCTGACAGCTTCCTGGTGGAACCAGTGGAACCGGAGGAGCTGATTTCCAATATCAAGGCCTTGCTCCGCATGCGCGGTGCCGAAGACGCCTATCGGCGCACGTCACAGGCGTTGCACGAGAATGAAGACCTGTTCCGCCAGTTGGCGGAAGCGTTGGCGGATGTGGTCTGGATTCTCGACCCCACGAGCCACCGCTTCCTGTTTGTCAGCCCGGCGTTCGAGGGCCTGTGGGGCCGGCCAGCCGAGGCCATGAAGCAGGATCCGATGCAGTGGCTGCGCTGGCTGGTGCCAGAAGACCAGCCACGCATGGAGACGGAATGGAAGAGCATGCTGCGCGACGGCAAGCTCGATACGGAGTTTCAACTCGAACGTCCCAATGGCGAGATCCGCGAAGTGCATATGCGCGCGTTTCCCGTACGCGGTGCCGACGGACAATGCCTGCGTGTCGCCGGCATCTGCCAGGACGTTACGCGTCACAATCGCGCCGAGCGCGCGCTGCATGACGAAGAGCGACGCAAGGATGAGTTCCTGGCCATGCTGGCCCACGAACTGCGCAATCCGCTGGCGCCGATGCGCAGCGCCGTGGATTTGCTGCAGCAGTTCTCGCCATCGCGTGAAGACATGTTCCGCGCGCGTGACATCATCGGCCGGCAACTGCATCATCTGACCCGTCTGGTCGATGAATTGCTCGATGTCTCCCGCTTCAACCAGGGCAAGATTACCCTGCGGCGGGACCTGGTGGAGCTGCGCGGTGCGTTGAATACCGCCATCGAGACCGTGCGCCCATTGCTGGATGCGCGCCGTCATTCGCTACGCCTGTCGCTGCCGGAGCAACCACTGCCGGTTCGTGGCGACATGGTGCGACTCACCCAGATCTTTGCCAACCTGCTCCATAACGCCGCCAAATACACGCCAGAGGGCGGGCAGCTTGCAGTGGAGGCTACCGCCGCCGATGGAAAGGTCATGGTGCGCGTGCTGGACAACGGCACCGGCCTGTCTCACGCCTTGCAGCGCCAGTTGTTCGATCCGCTTGCACCGTCGATTGCCGGCGCCGATGCGGCAACGCGAGCCGTTGGCGAGCACGATGACCGGCCGGAAACAGGCAACGCCATGGCCGTTAGCAATAGCGACCCCGACAGTTTCGCGGCACGCGAGGGCGCCGGCATTGGCCTGACGCTGGTGCAGAAGCTTGTGACACTGCATGGCGGCAGGGTCAGTGCCGAGAGTCCCGGACGGAACCAGGGCAGTACCTTCATGGTGGAATTGCCCGTGGAACCCTGGCAGAACTGGCACCCGCCTACCAGCAAGACGCGCATGTTGCCGGGAGCTGCCCACACGATCATGCTCGTCGACGACAACGTCGATGCGCTTGAAGCCATGACAATGACACTGGAGACGCTCGGCCATACCGTGGTAACCGCGGCCGACGGCCAGAGTGCGATCGAGCGCGCGGCCAGCGTTCGTCCCGATGTGGTGCTGCTCGACCTGGGCATGCCGGCCATGGATGGCTTTGAAACCGCGCGGCGCCTGCGTGAAATTCCCGAGCTGTGCAATGCGCGACTCGTCGCACTGACCGGCTTCGGCCAACCTGATGATCGCCGCCGTACCCGCGCGGCGGGCTTCGACCTGCATCTGGTAAAGCCCGCGGATCTTACCGCGCTGACAAGATTGCTTGATGAACTCGATGCCTGACGTAGCGATGTCTTGACAAGGAGGCCAATGCATATCACGCCCGAACCCGATATCACACCGCCGAAACCGGAAGTCCCGCCGCCGGAGCCACCCGACATGAACCCCGAGCCGGTCAGCGATCCACCGCCGGGCGATGTACCACCCCCGCCGCCACAGCGCGCGCAGCGGTTGCATTGACACGCCATGTCACGCGTCATCTGGAAAGGTGCCATCAGTTTTGGGCTCGTGAATATCCCGGTGGCCGTAAAGCCCGCCGCGCGATCTCACTCGCTTGATCTTGACCTGCTCGACAAACGCGACATGGCGCCGGTGGGCTATCAACGAATCAACAAGCACACCGGCAAGCCGGTGCAACGCGACGATATCGTCAAGGGCTACCAGTACGGGAAAGACGAGTACGTGGTGCTTAGCGACGAGGATTTCCGGCAGGCCAATGTGGAAGCCACGCAAACCGTGGACATTGTGAGTTTTGTCGACGCGGCAGCGATTCCACCGTACTACTTCGACACGCCCTACTACCTGGAACCTGACAAACGCGGGGAACGCGGCTACGCCTTGCTGCACGAGACCATGCGCAAGACCGGACGCGCCGCACTGGCGCTGGTGGTCTTGCGCAATCGGCAGCATCTGGCTGCGCTACTGGTGGCAGGCAAGGCGCTGGTGCTCAATACGATGCGTTTCGCCGACGAAGTCGTGCCGGTCGAAGACCTGAGCTTGCCCGGCGGCAAGAAGCATGCGGCCAGTGCGCGAGAGGTTCAGATGGCAGCAAAACTCGTGGAGGACATGACGGAAGACTGGAAGCCCGAGCAATACCACGACAGTTATCGAGAAGACTTGCTCGCGCGCGTGCATGCCAAGGTCAAGGCCGGCAAGACCCACCTGTTGACACCGGCCGACGAGGCCGACGACGGTGCGCCATCGGCACGCAAGGGTGCCAAGGTCATCGACATGATGGCACTGCTCAAGCAGAGCCTTGGCCAGAACGGCAAGCGCGGCGCTACGAAGTCTTCCACCAAATCTGCAGGCGCGGCGAGCAAGGCAAGCACGAAGAGCAAGCGTGAAAACGCGAAGAAGGCCGTGGCAAAAAAGGCCGTGTCAAAGAAAGCTGCCTCCGCAAAGGCATCAACTTCGTCCAATGCCACCGGCCGGCGCAAGGCTGCCTGATTCGAGGGACAAGCACGAAGAGCACAAAGAAAAAGAGCCGCGACACGTGGGATGGTCGCGGCTCAGCGCAGGGCGACCGAAGCCGCCGCGCATCATCAACCGATAATCTGACTGGTGCGACTGCTTAGTGCACTGACTAGTGCGCTGACACCTTCAGGTTGTTATTGACGGAGTCCACGCCTTCAACCGAGCGCACCGTGTCCAGCGCCAGTTGACGCTGATCCTGGCTGGGCACCGAACCCGTCAGGTTCACCACGCGGTCCTTGGTCTTGACGTGAATGCCGGTGGACTTCAAATCCTTTGCAGCAAGCAATTTGGTCTTGATCTTGGTAGTCAAGGCACTGTCGGTGACCGTCTGCTTGGCATTGTCGACGCTTGCATCCGTTTTTGCACCTGTCGAAGCAGCAGGCAACTTTTCCTTGTCGCCTTCCATACGGCCCGGCATGCCCGGTGCATTGTTATTCGGCGTATGCGTGGCAGTGTTGTTGGTGACATCGGCCACCTTCATGAAGCCACCGCTATCCAGCGCGAATGCACTGCCCGTGGCGGCAAGCGCGGCAACCATCAGTGACACACGCAGAGTCTTTACAGTTTTCATGGTGCTATCTCCTTGTTAGCGTTTGAAACGGAATGAATCAAGTTCAATCAATTGGATTCGATTCAGTTCCGGTCGAGTTCCTGTTCACTCGTTGAACCCTGTCGGATTAGCCATGATCTGCAAGATGTGGGCCAGAAGAGTGCAATGGCCCGCTAGTACCGATACCTGCAGGATTTCCGCCGATTTCGAACATGGTGTTACACGGCGATGACCCACTTCGTGTGAAAAGCATGCATGCGTTGTAAATCGCGGCATGGTCGATGTCTCGCATCCATTACCTGTATGTCTGACAGATGCCATACCCCACACATTAGGCAGTGGCACACCGCTTGCTCATAGAAGAACGCGGCAGCCCCGCCGCGACATGGAGACAGCAATGGGACAGCAGCAAGGTAGCCAACCCCCATCGGGTCAACCCCAATCGGGACAAAAGCAGCAAGAGCAGTCCGGCCAGCGCGGCGGCCAGCAGCAAGGCGGTCAGGATCAGCAACGCCAGCAAGGTGGCGGCCAGATGGGTAATCAGGACAAGGGCTCCGGTCAGCATCAACAGCAAGACCAGGGTCGTCAGCAGCAAGGTGGCTCGCAACAGCAGCAGGACAAGAGCCGCCAACAGTAGTAACCCGTTGGATCGTCTTTCCCGGGTCCCGCAGTGACATCTCCACGGTTGTCACGCTCGCCTTGAAACCAGGGCACTCCACAGAAACGGGACCCACCGCCGGAACGTTCGCGAGAACGTTCCGGCGTCTTATTTTTTCCATGAGTTCAGGTTGGCACCGGGTCAAAGTCCACTGACCGCGGCCATCGCCACGAATGCGCAACGCTATCCCTCTCAGCGAGGCGAGCCTTTCTGTCCGGCCGAGGGCATGTGGACCGCACGCCGTCGACGTGCTCCTGCAATCCTTTGGGAACGTGTTGCCACATCGGATCAAGGATGAAATCCACGCCTTCGCGACGCGCAAGCTTGGCGGCTGGAATAAAGTCCGCGTCGCCAGCTATCAGCACGATCTGACGCACCTGCCGTTTAAACGCAAGGGACGAGACGTCGAGCCCGATACGCATGTCCACGCCCTTCTGCCTCGTGACCACCCGTACGTCGTCCTCAGTTAGATCGTCTACTCTCAACCTGCGTTTAAGCAAGTCCTCGATGCGTGCGGGCTTGATCGTCCAGCTCGTATCACTGGAAAGGTGTCCCAGGCGAAGCGCCACTTTTCGCTTCTGCTGTAGTTCGGCGTGCAAGGCGCGACGAAAATTTGCTTCGTCGGAGTCGCCGAACGAGATCACTCGTTTTGAGATGGGATTGTGGAGCTTCTTGACAAGTGGCGGGCAGTCGTAAAAGAAAATCCGGTACAGGTCTCGGACGAAGTTCGCACCGTTCCAGGTCTGCTGCAAATGTGCAATCGCCCAGCGATACACGCATTCGGCTGCATGGCCTGCATCGTATGCGTGCTCTGGTTCGATTTCTCGGTAGCGTTTAATAAAGTAGGCGCCATCGACCAGTATGCCTGTAGGCATTTTGTCCACCATCCTCGCCGGATACAACTGCCCGCACCAAATAGAAACGCCCAGGGGTTTGGCGCTTCCAAAATCACGGGGGAATACGCTTACTGCCAAGGGCGGGATGAGCGAATCCTAGCAACTGCTTTTGGGCACGGCAAGCGGGTCGGGTTGCCTCACAGCCAGCCGGCGGCAGTGCTCAGCATCGAACTTCAAAGGCCCCTCCCCTGAATCCCTTAGCTCATGCGGCCTGTTGTGAATCTGTGTCTAATTTTGAGAGGAATCTGATTCTGAATCGTAGCTTCCATGCAGTCCCTCACGCAAGCCGATCCGCCACCGATGCAATCGCCTGCCGCCACACCTCGCGCTGGCGATCAAGGTAGTCCACGGCGGCTTGTCCGGTCAGGCTCAATGGCTCCGCGCCATCTTGCGCCAGCCGTTGTCGCAACGACGGATCATGCAGCAGTATTGCCAGCCGCATCGACAGCGCAGTCTGCCGTGACGCGGACATGCTCGATGCAGCCAGCACGCCGTACCACGCGTCCTGCCACATGCCCTGTATGCCGGCTTCCGCAAACGTCGGAACCGTTGGTGCCAGCACGCTGCGGGACCTGCCCGTGACAGCCAGTGCCCGCACCCGGCCTTGTCGCATCAGTGGCAGCGCTGCCTGCAAGGTGCTGACCAGCAGCATCACGTGCCCGCCCTGCAGGTCGACCAGTGCGCGTGCACTGCCTGGATAAGGAATATGCGTCATCGTGACACCGGCCCGACGGCACATCAGTTCGCCTACGAGGTGGGCACTCGAATGGATGCCCAGCGATGCATAGGCAATCTCACCGGGGCGCTCTCGCGCCTGCGCAAGCCGCTGCAACAGCGCGTCGCGCGCACCGCTGGCGCCCGGCCGTGTGCCATCGCCGGCAACCAGCAGCACATGCGGCGTGCTGGCAACGATCGCCAATGGCTGCAACGGCCTGACTGGCATTTCGGGAGAACTTGCCAGCAGCGGGCCGATGCTGATTGACCCGACCGTGCCCAGCAACAAGGTTGGCCGCTCAGCGCTGGCGCGTGCGGCCTCGTGCATGGCGATCTGCCCCGCCGCCCCGGGCCGGTTCTCGACGATGGTCGGCTCGCCGTCGCCAGTGAGGCTGTCCGCCACCAACCGCGCCACGTGATCGGCACCGCCTCCCGCGGCGTACCCTACCAGCAGATGCAGCGGCTCGGCAGCGGCAAACGATAGCGTGGAACGCGCAAGCGGCAGCATCAGCAATGCTGCCGTGATGCGCCGACGAACGGGAACTGACATGAAGGCAGAAGGCGGGGCGAAGGGCTGCCGGCATCGTAGCACCGGCTGCCAATGTCCGCCGCCCGGGCAAACCCACCCGGAACGCTGCTTTCCGCCCGGGCCTTACAACTGCGGCGCGCGGCAGGCCGCACCGCTTGGGTTGGCACCCGGATCCATGCCGAAGACCGCCCGCGCACCGCATTGCGAGCCGAACATGTGCGCCTGGTCGTGCCCGACGCCAACCACCTCGAACGACCGATGCGCGCTGGCCTGGGCCGGCGTGGCCAGGTGCTGTTCATAGCGCCAGTAGCCGCGCGCACGCTGCAGGCGCGTCGGCCCCTCGGCTTCCGCGCCGCACGCCTTGTCCAGCACGCGATGATTCGGATCGTTGTCCTCGCTGCCGACGAGATAGGTCACCTGGCGCTGCATATAGCGCCGGTAGAGCGCCATGCCGCTGGCACCCTTCGCATAGGCGACCATGTCGCCCATGCCGTAGCGGTATTTGTCGTAATCGGCGCAGACCGTGGTGCTGTACGGCGCAAAACGCTTGTAGTCGGGTGCCACGGGACGATCTGCGGTGAAATACAGGTACGACGAAGGGTTCGCCACCACGTAGCGCAGGTCGACCCCGCTTGCACGCACCTTCTCGTCCACGTTGTTGAGTACCGCATAGCGATGAACGATCTGCGCCCCGCCCGAATGCCCGGCAACCGTCACCTTGCTGACCAGCGGCAAGCGCTTCTTGTCCGTCACATAGGCAACCAGATCGTCCAGCACCTGCAGCGAACTGGTGCCTGCACCGGGACCCGACACCGCATCCTCGCCACCAATCCAACCCTGCACGGTCCACACCGGCAGGTTGTCGAAATGCTTTGCCGCGTCGGGTGTCCCCGGGAAATTCGGCGCGATCAGCAGCACCTCGTCGGCATTCCTTCCGCTCGCCTTCAATAGCGCCGCACCGGCCGCGTAGTAGTCATCGCCATTGCGTTGCAGGCCATGCTGGACAAAGACGACTTCGCGAATGCGGCTCAGGTCGCCGTCGAGCCGATGGTTGGCGTACACCGGAAAGTCATAGCCCGCACCGGCGCCAAGATGCACGCGCTGCCATTGTGGCTTTGCCGCAGCCGCCGACGCTGAAGGCTCGCCGTGCCGGCTGGCGCAGCCAGCGAGCACGATGACCGCGCTCACTGCAAGCAAGGCAAGGGGTGGGATTCGACGGGCCTGGCGCATGGTGTCTCCTTATTTCTGTCCTGGCTGTTTTTAGTGCCATGAATCATGGCCGCCCGAAGGTATCGGGCAAAACGCCAATACTAAGCCCGTATGCGCCGCTCGTAAAATATATGGATTACAAAGATTCCATATCTACGGGATATACCAAGATGGAGTTGAGACACCTGCGCTACTTCCTGGCCGTGGCGGACACGGGGTCGGTCACGCGCGCCGCCATACAGCTCGGCATCCAGCAACCGCCGCTTTCCCAGCAGCTCAAGTCGCTGGAGGCCGAACTTGGCGTGACACTGTTCGAGCGTCAGCCAAGAGGCGTGGCGTTGACGGCCGCCGGCGCCGCGTTCCATGCCGATGCGGTCGACCTGTTCGCGCGTATCGACCAGATGCGTGCCCGCATGCAGCGCATGGCACGGGGTGACGAAGGATCGCTGTCGATTGGCTTTACCAGTTCCGCGGCCGCACACAAGCTTACGCCCGAAGTGCTGCGCGCATGTCGCCGGCAATTCCCGCGCGTGGCGTTGTCACTGACCGAGTGCAATGCCGCCGAGGCGATCGAGCGACTTGCCGATGGCACGTTGAATGCCGCGCTATTGCGTGCGCCGGTACAGCACCCTGAAGGCGTGCGCTTCGATCTTCTGCTCGAGGAAGAGATGGTGATCGCGCTGCCGCTCGATCATCCGCTTCTGCGGCGGCGCGCAGCGCGCGGCCAGGGCGCCACCATGCCGGTGTCCTTGAAGGAACTGGCCTCGGACCCGTTCATTCTGGTGCGGCGTCCTGGCGCACCAGGCATGTACGGAGACCTGTTACGCGAGTGCGAAACCCTGGGATTCACGCCACAGATCGGCGCGGAAGTCGAGCGCATGCTGACGAACCTGAACCTCGTGGCTGCCGGTGCCGGTGTCAGCGTGGTCCCTGCGTCGATGGCCGGGCTGAACCGGCATGGCGTGGCCTACTGCAAGATGGTGGAAGCAGATCGCCTGCGCGCGCCACTGACCCTCGGCTACCGCGAGGGGCAGGACGATGCCGCACTGGTTGCGCTGGTCGCGTTGACCCACCGGATCGCAGCGCGGCATCGAAAGAAGGCGCAGGAAGACTGACGCCTGGCGTCAGTGCAGCAGGCCGATCTCGAACTTGCCCGTGGTGGTGCCAATCAGCAAGCCCCCGTTGTACAGGTACGATGCGGTCACCCCGCCCGTGGCCCCGATCACACCGGGCACTGGCGTGTTGTAGGCGAGCGTCCCCGACACGCCGTTGCGGACGATGCTGGTCCCGCTCAGGTCCGCACTGACCTGTGCGCCGTCGGTAGCCAATACGCGATACGCGCCATCGGCCGCACCGGCAGCCAGACCCGCCGCCGCTTGCTGTGCGTAGATGTTCATGCCGTAAGCCGTTGCCGAGCGCGTCAGGATCAGCGGTACCGGGGCTCCGTTGACCATGCCGCTGATCAACGATCCGCTCAATACTCCATCGCCCGCGGCAATGGTGCCACCCACGAAGTAGTCGAACGCATTACGCGCCGCATTCCAGGCGATGTAACCCTTGGTGGTATTGGTGCACGCGGCGTCGTAGACGATAAAGCCGCCACCCGCGCTGGCCGCGCAGGTTTGCCACGTGGCCGCGGACGAACGCAGGCGTGCCGAACCGGTGCGCACCATGACCGAGCCGTCGGCCACTGCTGTCTGGATGCCGTTGACGTTGTAGATGTCGGCCACGGCCTTGTAGTCGGCGGAGACGTTCTGGAACGCCACCAAAGGCAGGAAGCCTGCACCCGATACCGGCTTCACACCGCCCGCCAATACCCCGCCGCCGGTCAACGTGAACTGCGCGCCGTTCTCGTCGCTGCCATAGGTGCAGCCACCCTGCGACACCAGTTGGCCCGATAGCACGGTGCTGGCAACGCGCTGTGCGCTGGCCTCGATCGTCACGGTGTATTTGAGCGTGGCCGGGTCGATACGGACCGACAGTTCTTCACCATTGGTATTGCCGCCCTTCCACGTGGTAGCCGTCGATGGCAGGTTCAGGCAGGACTGCACGATGCCCGACGCGCCTTCGCAGGTGTAGTTCACCGCTGCATCGGCGCTACCGGTGCCCTTGTACTTGGGCCACGACGGATACTGGCACAGTGGGCGCGTGCGTCCATAGGTGCCCGCATTGGTATCCATCACCGAACGCGTGCCCGGGGCCACGCCCATCTCGACCCAGTTTTCGAGCGCCGTCAGCGAATTCCACGCGGGCAGGAAACTGCCCGTACCGTGCCCCATGCCCGGTACCGTGTAGAAACGAATTCCCTGGTCGACCGCGGCCTGCCCCACCCGCGCGATCACGGCCTTGTACCACGCGATGGTCGAGTTCGGGCTGATCACCTCGTCGGCCAGGCCATGCAGCATGATCAGGCGGCCGCCCTTGCCCAGGAACGCCGACAGGTCAGGATTCGTCGCATCGGTCAGCGCCGACACGGCTTGCACGCGCGACGTCCAGCTGCCCGGATTGGCCGGATCGAATGTCAACGCATCGAACGTGGCGTTGCGCGTGACGAAGTATTTCACCCACTGGTCGCCGGTCACGTACATGTTGGCATCCGCGGTGGTTGCGGGGTTACCCGGCACGGCTCGCGTACCAAGGTCGCGCGAAGTGAATGGCCCGGCCACCAGCGCGCCTTCCATCAGGTTATAGCCACCCGCCACTGTCACGCCATTGGCCAGCGGATAGCCGAGCTGCAGGGGCTGCTCGATGGTCTTGACCGTGGCAATCTGCGCATCGGACAGGCAGGTGTCGCCGGTATCGGTGCCGCCCGCGCAACGCAGGCTGGCCAGCACCTGCAGGGCTCCGACGCGGCATCCTTCCACGTTGCTTACGACCTTGTCGGCCACGCCATCGAGCGTATCGCACGCGTCCATGGCGGCTTTCTGCACCATCAGTGTCTTGTTGATATTGAGCCAGCCAGCGCCACCATTGAGGTATAGCGCCCGGCCAACTGCAACGTTCGACAGCCGCGTACCGGTGTAGTTGAGCGCGGGCTCATTGGCAATCACGCCGGCATAGTCGGCTGGCCAGCGCTGGATATAGCTCAGCGCATCGCGCCCGCCCGTTGATGTTCCCAGGAAGTAGGCGCGCGTGGGGGCCTTGCCGTAGCGCTGCACGATCAACGCCAGCGCCACGTCGTGGGTCTTCTTGAGCGTATCGCCGCCGTAGTTTGCCAGCGCCTCGTCATTGGTGGCAAAGCGGCCATCGGTAATGCTCGAACTCTGGTGCCCTGAATCGTCACCCCAGGTTGCATAGCCACGCGCCAGCGGCGCGGGGTCATCGGGCAAGGCAAAGCGCACGGTCTCGGTTCCGTCTATCAGCGTGCCGTCGAATCCGCCGCCACCGAACTGGATACCCTTGCCGTTCCACTGCGTGGGCAGGTTCACTGCAAAGTTGATACTGGAAGACGAGGCATCGACGGGGGCAATCGCGCCGCGCACCTGGCAATACTCGCCGAGCGTGTTGCCCGTGGCGTTGGCGGCAATCAGCGTTGCAGCGTTGACGGTGACGCCACCCGATGCCAGCGTGAGGCTCGACGCCGGCAATGTCGTGCCATTCAACGCGTTACATGCATCCAGCGCGCTAAGCGCGGGCACGGATGGCACACCGCCTCCGCTGCCATCCTGTGCGCCTGCGCCATTGTTCGCGGTCGAGGTTGCGGCCGCGTCATCGCCACCGCCGCATGCCGTCACCATCAATGCCGCTGAGAGTGCGGCAGCCAGCAACCATGCATGGTGCTGTCCATTCGATCCCGATGTCATCGTTCGTCTCCTCCAATGCGCCCAGTACTTGTGCCGGAACGCTGGAGCCAGACGGTATCACCGGGACACCCCGACGTAAAATATATGCCAGATTACTTATTCATATTTTATGGATATGTCATGGGCGCGCTTAGCGCGGCAGTCCCACGTAGTTCTCTGCCAGCACGCGGCATGCGGCCTCGGAACCCACCAGATAGTCGAGCTCGGCCTGCTGGATGCGATGCGCGAAGTCGTCGGCATCGGGAAAGCGATGCAGCAGCGACGTCATCCACCATGAGAAACGCTCGGCCTTCCAGACCCGGGCCAGGCATTTTTCGGAATACCGGTCCAGTTCGCTCTCATCGTCGTGCTGGTAGTGCGCGATAAATCCATCGGCAAGGTAGAGCACGTCACTGGCCGCCAGGTTCAGGCCCTTGGCACCAGTCGGCGGTACGATATGCGCGGCATCGCCGGCCAGGAACAGCCGGCCAAAGCGCATGGGCTCGCAGACGAAGCTGCGCAGCGGCGCGATACTCTTCTCGATGCTGGGTCCCGTGACCAACGATTCGGCCGCTGCGGGATCGAGACGGCTGCGCAGTTCATCCCAGAAGCGTTCGTCGGACCAGTGCTCCGGATTCTCGCTGGCGGGCACTTGCACATAGTACCGGCTACGCGTCTTCGAGCGCATGCTGCATAGCGCAAAACCACGCGCATGGCTGGCGTAGATCAGTTCATCGGCCACCGGTGGCGTCTCCGACAGGATGCCCAGCCATCCAAACGGATACACGCGCTCGAAAATCCGCTTCGATGTATCCGGCACGCTGGCACGGCTGACGCCATGAAATCCGTCGCATCCCGCAATGAAGTCGCAGGCTACCTCATGCTCGACACCATCCTTGTGATAGCGCACGCGCGGACGCTTGCCGTCGAAGTCATGCAACGACACGCCTTCGGCCTCGTAGACAGTCGGCACACCCGCAGCCTCGCGCGCCGCCATCAGGTCGCGCGTGACTTCGGTCTGCCCATACACAGTCACATCGCGGCCAATCAGCGCATGAAAATCGATATGGTGCCGGGCTCCGCCGAACGACAACTCGATGCCGTGGTGCACCAAGCCTTCTTCACGCAAGCGCGCGTCCACACCGGCACGCTTCAGCGCTTCGACGGTCACGCACTCGAGAATGCCCGCGCGAATGCGGCCCAGCACATACTCGGGGCTGCGCTGTTCGATCACGATGTTGTCGATGCCGGCTACGGTCAGCAGCTGCCCGAGCAGCAAGCCCGCCGGACCTGCGCCGACGATGGCGACACGGGTGGAATGGGAAATGCGGGAGCCATTGGGGGCCATGGCGTGTCTCCTGGTTTGAATATCGTTGTTGGGCTAACGATAAGGTGTTGCGCGCATTGCCGGAATGGACAGATCGAACCAAGAACGTGAAAATCCGAACATTGCCGGTTTCACGCAGCGCGCCCCCATGAAAATCGTTCCAACCTACTCGCTCTACGGCGTCAATTCCTCGGAACCGCTGCTGGATCAGCTGCATTTCGAATCGATTGCATCGCGCAGCCAGCTCTATGAATGGGAGATCAAGCCTCACCGGCATGAACGCTTCCTTCAAATTCTGTACATCCATGGCGGCAGCGGCGAGGCGTTGCTCGATGGCAGGCGCGAACGGCTGGCCAGTGGTTCACTGATCACGGTGCCGCCTCATCATGTGCATGGTTTCGTGTTCGCGCCGGACGTGGACGGCATCATCGTCACCATGACCGACAGCTACTTGCGCACACTGCTGGCCGGCGTACCGGGCACGCTGACGCTGTTCGAGCATCCGCGTCACGATGACGTGGGTCACCATCACGCACTGGCCAGCGCGCTGACGATGTTCAGGAACGAGATGGAATCGGTCGCGCCGTGGCGTGGCGCATCGCTGTCGGCGTTGCTTACGCTCGTGCTGGTGGGAATTGCGCGCATCGCCGAGGCATCGGCACCGGCCAAGGCGCAAGCCAGTAGCCGGCCGGCGCGGCATTTCCGGCAGTTCCAGCAATTGCTGGAGACCGACTACCGCGTACAGAAGGACATCACGCACTACGCCGACACCATCGGCGTGACGTCGACCCAGCTCAACCGTATCTGCCGGCAACTGGCAGGGCAAAGCGCGCTTCAGCTAATTCATGCGCGCGTGCTGGCAGAAGCCCAACGCGACCTGCTGTTCAGCGATCTGGATATCAAGCAGATTGCGTTGACACTGGGCTTTGCCGACGCGGGCTATTTTTCACGCTTCTTTGCCAGGCTGGCTGGCCAGACGCCCACGGCATTTCGCGAATCTGGCCGTGCGCGCCTGCCCGCGTTTGCCACACGGGCAGGTTGAAGACCGCCGCGCTCAGTGACGCGCGCGATCGACTTCGGTGAAGACTTCCTCGGCCATATGGAAGGCCGAGTTGGCGGCCGGCACGCCGCAGTAGATGGCGGTCTGCAGCAGCACTTCCTTGATCTCGTCGCGCGTCACGCCATTGTTGGCCGCCGCACGAAGATGCAGCTTCAGTTCTTCGGCGCGGTTCAGCGCCACCATCATCGCGATGGTAATCAGGCTGCGCGTATGGCGCGGCAAGCCTTCGCGCGTCCAGATTTCCCCCCACGCGTAGCGCGTGATCAGGTTCTGGAATTCCTCGTTCAATGGTGTCAGCTTTTGCAGCGAACGATCGACATGGCTACTGCCCAGCACTGCACGCCGCACCGACAGTCCGGCGTCGTAGCGTGCCGCGTCATCGGTCACGGGCAGCCGGCCGCTGATGAAGTCGAGCAATGCCGCCGTAAAGCGGCCCGGCTGCTCGCGATTGGAAAGATGCGCCGTACCCAGTTCCACATAGCACGCATCCGGAATCGCCTCGGCCAGCGCCCTACCCTCCGCGGCCGTTGTCGACGGATCGTCGCTGCCAGCAATCACCAGCACCGGAATGCGGATCGTCTTCACGGCCTCGCGCAGGTCGGCATCGCGCAAGGCCGTGCAGCCAAGCGCGTAGCCACGTGGATCCAGCCCCTGCAGCACCGCGCGCAGATCGTCGAGCGCACGGTCGGACGTCATGCGGAAAACCTCGGTAAACCAGCGCCCCATCGATGCCTCGACCAGCGGGGCCATGCCATCGCGCAATACACCGTCGATGCGTGCGGTCCAGGACTCCGCCGTGCCGATCTTCGGCGCGGTATTGGCCACGATGACTTTCGAAAAGCGCTCGGGCGCGTTCACGGCCAGCCATTGGCCAATCAGGCCACCAATCGACAAGCCGCAAAATGCCGCTTGCGTGACCTGCAACGCATCGAGGATTGCGAGCACATCGCGGCTCAGGACCTCGACCGATGTGTCGGCCGCCTCGGTGGTGGAACGGCCGTGTCCACGCATATCGTGACGCACCACGCGAAAGCGGCCGGCCAGCGCGTCAGCCTGTGGCTTCCACATCGTGTGGTCGGTGCCCATCGAATTCGAGAAGATGATGACCGGCGCGGTGTCGGGGCCATCCACGGTGTAGAACAGCCGGGCGCCGGCATGATCGAGATAAGGCAAGGTGGTCTCCAGTCAGTCGTTGCTTCGGTTTGCGCACGTGTCGCGCCACGCGGTCACGGCAGCATCGGCAAAATTTGTGGATTGTCCCGCGTAGCGCGCGGGGTCACTGAGGCGGTCGAGCGTTGCCTCGTCGAGCAAACCCGCATGCGCGGGATCATCCGCCAGGGTTCGGGCCAGCGCCTCGCGCAGCGTGGTGCCCTGCGCCACGGCACGCCGCGAGGCATGCTCGACCAGATGGTGCGCAGGCAACCGTCCGATGCGCCGGCCCAGTTCGAGCATGGCGGCCTCGCCAAGGATCAGACCGTGCGTAATATCGAGATTGGCTCGCATGCGTGCCGCATCGACCTGCAGGCCAGCCACGACATCGCCCATCTGCCGCAGCGCACTGGCGGCCAATGCCACGATCTGCGGCAGCGTGTCCCATTCGGCCTGCCAGCCGCCCAGCGCTCGCTCATGTTCCTGCGTCATGCCTGCCAGCATGGTGGCCACCAGCGGCGGCACGCGCACGGCGGCGGTCAGCACTGCCGCACAGCCCACCGGGTTACGCTTGTGCGGCATCGTGCTGGATCCACCCCGCCCCGGGCCGCTTGGCTCGGCCACTTCGGCCACCTCGGTCTGCATCAGCAGCGAGATATCGCGTGCCATCTTGCCGAGCGTACCGGTCAGCATGCCAAGCATGGTGGCAACCTCCACCATGCGATCACGATGGGCGTGCCACGGCAGCACGGGAAGATCAAGCTGCAAGGCCTGCGCGAAATGGGCGGCAACCGCTGGTGCATCGTCGCCAAGGCTGGCCAGCGTGCCAGCAGCGCCGCCGAACTGCAACGAGCGCGCGTGCATGCGTGTCAGGTCGAGCCGCTCCAGATCGCGGCGCAGTGCATCGAGCCAGCCGCCGGCCTTCAGCCCGAACGTGGCAGGCAGCGCATGCTGCAACCATGTGCGAGCCACCATCGGCGTGGCACGATGCGTGTCGGCCAGCGCGGCACATGCATCGCCCAGGCGCAGCAGGTCCGCATCGATGGAACGCAAGGCATCCACCAGTTGCAGCACCAGTGCAGTGTCGATGATGTCCTGGCTGGTGGCACCCCAGTGAACATAGCGCCCGGCTTCCGCGTCGCGCTGCGTGACTGCGGCGGTCAATTGCTTGACGAACGGAATCGCAAGATTGCCTGCCGCAACCGCGGCTTGCGCCAGTGCATCGAAGTCGATCACTTCGGTATGCGCGCAGACTTCGGCAATCACCTGCGCTGCGCTATCTGGAATCACGCCGCATTGCGCTTCGGCAAGCGCCAGTGCGGCTTCCGTATCGAGCATGCGACGCACCGTACCGGCATCGGAGAAAACCTCCAGCACGGCCGGGCTGCCGAACATCGGGTCGGTCAGGCGGGAAAACGTAGGCATGGTCGTTGGGGGCGGACCGCTGGCAATGCGTGGATTGTGATGCAAAACGCGGCGCCGGTGTCAGCCGGCGCCGCGCTCAGGCGAAGTGGTTTGGATCAGATATCGAAGAACACCGTTTCTCCGGGCCCTTGCAACACGATATTCCAGCGATAACGATGCGATCCGTCTGCCTGGGCAATCAGCGTGGCGCGGCGTTCGGCCGGCACCAGCGCCAACACGGCATCCGCACCATTCGCGGCCGACTCGTCGGGAAAGTACATGCGCGTGGCCACATGCTTCACCAAGCCTCGCATGAAGACCGACACCATGATGTGCGGAGCTTGCGGCCGGCCATCGCCATCGGGCACGGCACCCGGCTTGACGGTGACAAAGCGGAATCCGCCATCGGCCTCGGTAGGCACGCGACCGAAACCGGTGAAGCCGGCAACCAGTGGCTCTTCGCGTGTGTCTTCCGGATGGCGATAACGCCCGGCGGGGTTGGCTTGCCAGATCTCGACCATGCCATCGGGCACGGGCTCGCCGCGACCATCGACGACACGGCCTTCGATCACGATGCGCTGGCCGGCCAGGTCAGGTGCGTCGGCGGTCAGGTCGGCGCAGTTGAGGCCGGTCAGGCCGATATGCAGGTAAGGACCTACGGTCTGGGATGCGGTGGCGTACAGCATGGCCTTACTCCATCGGCGTGGCGTCGCGGCCGCGCAGCACGATATCGAAACGGTAGCCGAGTGCGTACTCGGGTGCGGTGGTTTCCCAGTCGAACGCGGCAATCAGCCGGTTGCGCGCTTTTTCGTCGGGCACGCACTGGAAGATCGGGTCATAGGCCAGCAGCGGATCGCCCGGGAAGTACATCTGCGTGACCAGGCGCGTGGCGTAGGCGTTGCCAAACAGCGAGAAGTGGATGTGCTGCGGGCGCCAGGCGTTGTGGTGGTTGCGCCATGGATAAGCGCCGGGCTTGATCGTCTTGAACTGGTAGTTGCCGTTGGCGTCCGTGATCGTGCGGCCTTCGCCCGAAAAATGCGGGTCGAGCGGTGCATCGTGCTGATCGCGCTTGTGCGTGTAGCGTCCGGCGGCATTCGCCTGCCAGATCTCGATCAGCGCATTCGGCACCGGGCGGCCATTTTCGTCGAGTACGCGGCCGGTCACCAGCATGCGCTCGCCAATCGGCTCGCCGCCATTGCCGACGGTCAGGTCGTTGTCGCCGGCCCGCACGAACTCGGGGCCGAACAGCGGGCCGGTAACCTCCGACAGCGTTTGCGGCAACGCGATCAGTGGCTGCGCGGGCGAGCGCAATTGCGTCGAGGCATACGGGTCGAAACGGTATTCGGGTTGGGTGTCCCAGTACGGGCGGCGGTACTGGGCAAGGCGATCCGGGTGTGGGGGCATCGCGCTGTCTCCGTTGTTGTGTGTCGATGGGATCGACTGTATGCAGCGCCAGAAGTCATGTAAATTGAGATTTGGCGAAAATACGATGAATTTTTGTTATGGAAAGCTTGCCGTCGCCGGACACGTTTCGCAGCCGCATCCGGCTGCGCCACCTGCACTGCTTTGTCGCCGTGGCGCGGACCCAGCATCTGGGCCGGGCTGGCGAGCAACTGGGCCTGACGCAGCCGGCCGTGTCGAAAACGCTGACCGAGCTCGAGGAACTGGTGGGCACCCGGCTGCTGGTGCGCCAACGTGCCGGCACCGACCTGACCGCAGCCGGCATGCGCTTCCTGCGCCATGCGCTGAAGGTCCTTGAAGATCTCGACGCGGCCGCCGACAGCCTGGTTGGCGCCAATGCCCAGCGTCACGAGCGCATCCGCATCGGCGCCTTGCCGAGCATCGTGCCGGCGTTGTTGCTCGAGGCCGTCACGCAATTCCGCGCCAGTCATCCCGAGGTAGGCCTGGCCGTACAAAGCGGCATGAACCGCAACCTGATCGACCTGCTCAAGGCCGACATGCTCGACGTGGTGATCGGCCGCATGGACGATCCCGCGGCAATGGAGGGCTTGTGGTTCGAATCGCTGGCCGCCGAACCGCTGGTACTGGCCGTGCGCGCCGGCCATCCCCTGGCCGGCAACGCTCGCCCGACGATGCGCGAGGTGCTGGCGTGGCCGATGGTGGTTCCCGCCATCGGCTCGATTCCGCGCCACAGCACCGAAAGCCTGCTGGCACGGCACGGCTTTTCGCTGCCGGACGGCTGCCTCGAAACCGCCGACGCCTACCTTGGCCGGCTGGTTACGCAGCATGGCGATAGCGTCTGGGCGGCACCCTTGTCGGCAACACATCGGGCGGTGAACGCGGGCGAGATGGTGCTGCTGCCGCTGGACACCCAGGGCACCGAGGAACCGATCGGACTGCTGCGCCGAAGCGACCGGACGCTGGAGCCGGTGGCCGAAGCGTTTGCCGAATCCATTCGCACGATCGCGGCCCACCAGGCCTGAAAAATCCTCGCCTCGCATGCCATGCGTGCCACCGGGTTGCGGGTTAACGCCGATTCTGCGTCGGCAAAAACGCTGCGTATGATCCGTTCCTATTGAGAACTCACGTTCGCCCTTAGAACAAAGAGCGGACGTGTGCGCTGACAAGTGCTCGAAGAAGCTCAGCCGCACGATAGTAACGATCCAGAACGGAGACCAAGGATGTCCCAAGACCCGCGCCCCGCGACCGGCACGCTCGACGTGCAGTCATTCATCGACAACCATCGCTTCTCCGCGTATCAGTGGCTTATCCTGGCCCTATGTTTCATGATCGTCGCGATCGATGGCTTTGACACCGCCGCCATGGGTTACATCGCGCCGGCCCTGGTGCAGGAGTGGGGCATCGAGAAATCCTCGCTCGGGCCGGTGATGAGTGCGGCGCTGTTCGGCCTCGCATTCGGTGCGATTTTCGCGGGACCCATGGCCGACCGCGTGGGGCGCAAGAAGGTGCTGGTGCTGTCAGTGTTCTTCTTTGGCGCCTGTAGCCTGGCCACGGCATTCGCGCCCACCATCTGGTGGCTGACCGTGCTGCGCTTCCTGACCGGTATCGGTCTCGGCGCGGCCATGCCGAACGCCGTTACGCTAATGTCCGAGTACGCTCCGGCGCGCCGCCGCGCGATCCTCGTCAATACGATGTTCTGCGGCTTTCCGCTGGGCTCGGCCGCAGGCGGCTTCTTTGCGGCTGCGATCATTCCGCAATACGGCTGGCACAGCGTACTGGTGTTCGGTGGCGTGGTGCCGCTCGCGCTGGCCGTGCTGCTGGTGTCCGCACTGCCCGAGTCCATCCGCTACATGGTGGTACGCCAATACCCGGCCGACCAGATCCGCCGCGTGCTGGCGCGCGTGACCGGTGCCCGCCTTGACGACGTACGGGCATTTACGGTCAACGAGGCCGCCCCTGCCAGGACCTCGCCGGTCGGCACGGTGCTGGCCCCGCGCTATCGCGTGGGCTCCGCGATGCTGTGGGTCACGTATTTCATGGGCCTGGTGATTTTCTACCTGCTGACCAGCTGGATGCCGACGCTGATGAAGGATGCCGGGTTTTCGCTGCAGCGGGCGTCGCTGTTGACCGCGCTGTTCCCGCTTGGCGGCGGCATTGGCACGATTGCCGCAGGCTGGTTCATGGACCGCTTCAACCCCAACAAGGTGATCGCGTTCACCTACGCCCTGACCGGCGTGCTGATCTACACGGTCGGCCACGCGGCGGGCGGCGAACAGTTGGTGCTGGGCCTGCTGATCTTCCTGGCTGGTACGGCGATGAACGGCGCGCAGTCGTCGATGCCGACGCTGGCCGCGAGCTTCTACCCGACCCAGGGCCGCGCCACTGGCGTGGCATGGATGCTGGGCATCGGCCGGTTCGGCGGCATTACCGGCGCGTTGCTCGGCGCCGAGTTGCTGCGCCTGCATCTTGGTTTCGACATGATCTTCACGTTGCTGGCCGTGCCGGCATTCGTGGCCGCCGGCGCGCTGGTCATCAAGCAGGTCACGGGTCGTGCGTTGCCCGCGAACGACGCTGAGCCCGCCGGCAAAATGGCCTCCGGCCATTGAAACGCCCCACCTGGCGCGCCGCTTGCATGTATTACGTGCTACCGTTGCGCAGAACCATACGGCACGCCGTGGGGCACACACTTGGACCAGGACCTCGGCTCACGCAATCTTTTCTTCATCGGCTTCATGGGCGCCGGCAAGACGACGATCGGGCGAACCGTCGCGCGCCAGCTCGGCCGTCCGTTTCTGGATACCGACCATGAGATCGAGTCGCGCTGCGGCGTGCGCATCGCAACTATCTTCGAACTGGAAGGCGAGGAAGGCTTTCGCCGTCGCGAAACGCGCATCCTTGACGAACTGACGCGCCGCAGCGGCATCGTGCTGGCCACCGGCGGCGGCGCGGTGCTGCGCCCTGAAAATCGCGACATGCTACGCACGCGCGGCCACGTCATCTATCTGGACGCGACACTACCCGACCTGTGGCGCCGCACCCGGCGCAACCGCAATCGGCCCCTGCTGCAAACAGAGAATCCGCGCGAGCGCCTGGAGATGCTGTTTCGCGAGCGCGACCCGCTCTACCGGGAAATCGCCCACATCATCATGCCGGCGCATGGCGGCAGCGTGGCGCAGGCGGCCGCCACCGTGCTGGCGCAACTGGGGCTGGCGACCCCGGCCCCAGTCGCCCATGATTGAGCCTGTGACCGACATCCATTTCGGAACCGTCTGACAGCCGGCCGTCACGTCCCATGGCAGGCTCGGTGCAGGGTTGAACTTTGCGCGTCGCGCACGGCTCTCACGCTGACACGGTACCCATGGGAGGCACTCACATGCGGTTGCAAGACAAGATAGCGTTGGTGACTGGCGGCGCCGGCGGCATTGGCCACGCCATCGCGCAACGGCTGGCACAAGAAGGCGCGGATATCGTTGTTGCAGTGCATCGGCATGATGCCGATGCCGACACCACGGCCAACGCCATCCGCGCAACGGGGCGCCGGGTGTGGATTGTGGCGGGCGATATCGGCGACCCGTCGCAAGCCTTCTCGATCATCGACCAGGGGCTGACCGAGGCCGGCACGCTCGATATCCTCGTCAACAATGCCGGCGTGGAGGTGCGTGCGCCATTCGTGGAGGTGACCGAGGCCGACTACGACCACGTGCTCGACACCAATCTCAAGGGTCCATTTTTCCTGACCCAGCGGTTCGTCAGGCACCTGGTCGACCGCAAGGCGCGCGGCAAGGTCATCAATATCAGTTCCGTTCACGAGGAACTGCCCTTCCCGCACTTCACGAGCTACTGCGCAAGCAAGGGAGGACTGCGCATGATGATGCGCAACCTGGCCATCGAACTCGCACCCGCCGGAATTACCGTCAACAACATCGCTCCGGGCGCGATCGAGACACCGATCAATCGCAAGCTGATGGCCGATCGCACCGAACTGCAGGCGCTGCTGGCGAACATCCCGCTGGCGCGGCTCGGCCGGCCGGACGAAGTGGCCGGACTGGCAGCCTATCTGGCAAGCGCGGACGCGGATTACATCACGGGCGCCACGCTGGTGATCGACGGCGGATTGCTCTGGAACTATGCGGAACAGTAACGTCGCGAGCGGAGACGGAACCCGCGTACCCCATCTCGTTGCCCAGACCGCCCCGGCCCAGGCCGACGCGGTGCCGCACCCCGCCGCGCGCAGCGGCGACGCCAACGATCGCGCTGCGCGGCCATCGCATTGTCATGCGCACGCGCCCTCGATCACCCATTTGCCAAGCCCGCAACCATGCGAGTTGCCAGGCTGCGCCGCAGCCGACGCGGTGTCGCCCGCGGAACGCTATGCGGAGCTGTTTGTCGATGTCCAGGCCAGCGGCATGTTCGCCGACAGCAAGACGTTTCCGGACTGCGCGCCACTGGCCGCGCCCGCAGACATTCTGGCGCGCTATCGCGAACAGCGCGATGCGCCAGGATTTTCTCTCGACGCGTTCGTGCGCGCTCATTTTGCGCGCGAGACCATTGCCGATGACCACTACGTTTCCGACCCGTACAACTCGTTGCGCGAGCATATCGACGGATTGTGGCCCGTACTGACGCGCGAACCGTCCGAGCATCCGCCGCTCTGTTCGCTGTTGCCGCTGCCACGCCCGTACGTGGTGCCGGGCGGCCGCTTTCGCGAGCTCTACTATTGGGATTCGTATTTCACGATGCTCGGCCTGGCGGCCAGCGGCCGGCATGACCTGCTGCACGCCATGGCAGACAACTTCGCGTACCTGATCGACACCTACGGCCTGGTGCCCAACGGCACGCGCTCCTACTACCTGAGCCGGTCGCAGCCGCCGGTATTCGCGCTGATGACCGACCTGTTCGAGGTCCACGGCGTCGATTCCGCGATACGTTACCTGCCGCAACTGGCACGCGAATACGCGTTCTGGATGGATGGCGCTGACCACCTGCAGCCCGGCAATGCATACCGGCGCGTGGTGCGACTGCCCGGCGGCGCGCTACTCAACCGCTATTGGGACGACCGTGCCCATCCGCGCGAGGAAGCCTATCTCGAGGATGTGGAAACCGCGCGGCATAGCGACCGGCCCGCGCACCTGGTGTTCCGCGACCTGCGCGCCGCGGCGGAGTCCGGTTGGGACTTCAGCTCGCGCTGGTGTGAACCGGGCATGACCGATGGACAACTAACCTGCGACCTCGCCACCATCCGCACCACGGCAATCCTGCCCGTCGATCTCAATGCCCTGCTCTGGCACACCGAATGCCGCCTGGCGGAGATGTCAGAACTATCGGGCGACCGGGCTGGCGCCACGCGCTATCGCGAGGCAGCGGACCGGCGCCGGCAAGCGGTCGAAGCCATCATGTGGGACGCCCACGCCGGCGCGTACTTCGACTTCGACTGGCATCGCGGCACGCTGCGCGAGCATCTATGCGCCGCCACGCTGATGCCCTTGTTCCTGGGACTTGCCGCGCCGGACCGGGCCGGGCCCATTGCGGACGCAGTGGCCTCCAGGCTGCTCGAGGAAGGGGGACTCGCCACCTCCGAGATCCGCTCCGGCGAACAATGGGATCGCCCGAACGGGTGGGCACCGCTGCAGTGGATCGGCATCGTCGGCTTGCGCCGCTATGGGCTTGATCCACTGGCGGATGACATTGCGCACCGTTGGCTCACCACGGTGTCGAGCCTGTACGAGCGCGAGTACAAGCTCGTGGAGAAATATCGCCTGCAGCCGCGCCAGGGCGCCGCGGAAGGTGGCAGCGGCGGTGAATATCCGCTACAGGACGGTTTTGGCTGGACCAACGGTGTGGTCAGCGCGCTACTGGCCCTTTACCCGTCGCATCCTGCGGTGCGCAGCGCAGCCGGTAGCCGGGCACCCGATGCCCAGCGGTGAGCATCGGTGCCGCAAGGCGTCGCGGTACGCGCACTGCCGCACATACGGAATTTGGTTCTTTTGTTCAGAACTTCTCGATTCAGCACGGCGAAGCCCGCAATGCACCGGCAACCATCAATAACTCATGTGAGTTATTGGTGCTTCAGGCAGCCGACGTCACACTTGCCGCAGGGTCATTCGACACGACCCGAAACGACTTGGCAACTCTTACTACCCCGACGATCCCGCGCGTCGGGGTATTTCTTTTGCATGGCGCTTGCCGTGCGCCACGTCCGCACGTCAACAGTCGCCCGCCCTTTCGCCTCCCTCTCACTTGCGCTGAATCAACAAAGAGTGCCTCGTCACACCTGGACACATATTTCGGGGTAATTCGCGTGCACGATGGCGCCTCGCTTATCACTCGTGAAGGAGGCGCATATGTTCGATCCCGACAACAACCCGGCCAACCCGTCCAATCCGTCCAATTCGTCCGGTCCGTCCAGTTCATCGACGCCTGGCACTGACGGCGTCTCGACTGTCGGCAACCAGCACGCAGCACAACGCCCCGCGCCGGCATCTTCGGACCGCGTACGGGCCACGCGCCGCAAATCGTTCGCGGCCTTCCTGATGTCGATACCTGCTGGCGACACGTTCGACGCGCAGGACTTCGCGCGCGTGCAATGACAGGGGTCTCAGCCATGTACCTCATCGACACCAATGTCATCAGCGAACGGCGCAAGGGCCGCCGGGCCAACGCCGGCGTCCAGGCATTTTTCGAAGAAGCGGAACTCGATGGCCAGCCGCTGTTCCTCTCCGTTGTCACCATGGGCGAGTTACGGCGCGGCGTCGAACTGAAGCGCTTCCGCGGCGACCGCCAGCAATGCCGCCTGCTGGACGAATGGCTGCTGGCCCTGCAGCGTCGTTATGCCGGCCATATCCTTGGCATCGATGGCCGGATCATCGACTTGTGGGGCCACCTTCGCGTGCCGCATCCCGAGCATGCACTGGACAAGCTGATTGCGGCGACGGCACTGATTCATGGACTTACCGTCGTTACGCGCAACGTACGCGACTTCCATCACACCGGCGCTCGTACGCTGGATCCGTTCAGCGACGAACCGCCCCGCTGTCGCATTCTGGATCCATGCATGTCGCATTCCGGTTTGGATGACACATGGCTGATCCATACACTCAATCCGCCACCGATCACCCTGATCGACCCGACGGAGAACGCCCATGTCATCCCTGCCAGACCACCCCCAAGGCAAAGCGCCCGGACACCGCAGCAAGCCCACGGCCTTGCTGCCCATCGTCGCCGCGGCGATCCTCACTGTCCCGGCTATTGCGGCGGCACAGGCATGGCCGTCAAAGCCACTGACACTGGTCGTGCCGTTCCCCGCGGGCGGTGGCACCGATCTCGTGGTTCGCTCTATCCAGCCTCTGCTGCAGCGCGAGCTTGGACAACCGGTAGTGATCGACAACCGCAGCGGCGCGGGCGGAACGATTGGCTCCACCTACGTGGCTCGCGCGGTCCCCGATGGCTATATACGGCTGGTGTGGTCACGACAAGTACTCATGCGGTCAGTGCCTCCGTCTATCCGAACCTGCCATATCAGCCCGCGCGCGACTTCGCTTACGCCGGATTCATCGGCACATCGCCCTATGTGCTGGCGGTGAACCGCTCGTTGCAGTCGGCCGATGCCAAGGCACTGATTGCCCGGCTCAGGACTGAAAAGGGAACCCAGTTCAGCTTTGGTTCGGTCGGCGTCGGCACCGTCTCCCATCTGATCGGCACGCAGTTCGGCAAGCTCGCGAATGTGCCACTGGTTCACGTGCCCTACCGCGGCGCGGCGCCCGCCTACACCGACCTGATTGGCGGGCAGGTACAGCTGATGTTCGACAATCCGGTCGGCCTTGCCCCTTATATCAAGGCTCAGAAGATTTCCGCGATTGCCACCACGGCGCCAACCACGCTGCTGGCCAATGTGCCAACCTTTGCAAGCCAGGGCATCCCGCATTTCGACCAGCAACTCTGGTACGGCGTGGCGTTTCCGAAAGGCACCGCGCCCGCCATCGTCGACAGGTTCAATGCCGCGCTGAACAAGGTATTGACGGACAAGGCGGTGGTTGCCGACCTGGCCGCCAAGGGCGTAACCGCCCATGCCGATACCCCGGCCGCCTTGCAGACCACGGTATTGAAGGACATTCCCTACTGGGGTGCGGTAGCGAAATCGGTAGGAGCCACGATTGAATAAGCCAGTGCCACTCAACGCCGAGGTAGCCGTGATCCGTGTCTTCGTGCGCGGTGCCGTCGGTGGCAACCCGGTACCACTTGTTGCCGATGCGCGGCACATGTCGACCGCCGACATGCAAGCGGTTGCAGCACGCCATGGCCATGAATCGGCCTTCGTGCTGCCGGCCACGCGCAGCGACTGCAACTGGCGCCTGCGCTTCTTCGTGCCGGCGCACGAAATGGAAATGTGCGGCCATGCCACCGTGGGCTCCATGTGGGCGCTGCGCCAATGGGGCCACTGGACCACGCCGACAGCGCGCGTGGAAACGCTCAGTGGCGTGGTGGATGTGGAGTGGGATAACGCCCGGCAGTGCGTGTGGATTTCGCAGCCACCAGCAACGTCGCGCGCGCTTGACGAAGCCGAATGTCAACTGGTGGCGGAGGTGCTCGGGCTACCGGGACAAGCGGCACGGCTTGCCATGCACAACGCGTCGACCAGCCGCATCAAGACCCTGGTCGCCCTGCCATCGGTGGCGATGCTCGATGCGCTGCGTCCTGACTTCGCGCGCATGGCGGAGGTCTGCAATACAATCGATTCAACCGGGCTCTACCCCTACGCCGCAGGTGAACCCGATGCCGATGGCGCACCGGTGTTCCATGCCAGACAGTTTCCGCGAGCGTCGGGATACCCCGAGGATGCCGCCACCGGCATCGCGGCCGCGGCGTTATGGGGATACCTGACCGACACTGGCCCTCTGGCATGCGCGGATGCCTCGCTGCCCTCTCTCGCTGTGCGGCAAGGCGATGCCATGGGCAGCCCTTCGGAAATCCACATCGCGCCGCGTTTCAATGCACAGGGACAACGGACCGGATGCTGGCTTAGCGGGCAGGTCGAATGGAGTGAATGGAGTAACCACTGATGAAAGAAACACCTGAACAGCGTCTGGCCGCGTCACAGTTCGCGCTGCCGGACCCGCCCACGCCGCGTGGCAACTACGCGCCGGTCTGCACCGTCGCGGTTGGCGGTCTGCAGTGGGTGTCGGTAGCCGGACAGGTAAGCCGGCAGAACGGTGTGGCCATGTCGGGACAATGCAGGACCGATGATGATATCGAGCCCGCACAGCGCGCAGCCGAAGTCGCCATGTGCAATGCACTGGCTGCATTGCGGCTTGCCTGCGGTGGTCATCTCGAGCGCGTCACGCAGATCGTCAGGCTACGCGGCTTTATCCGTGCTGCCCCGGAGTTCGCGCGGCACGCCACCGTGCTCGATGCCGCATCGCACGTCTTGCACCAGGCGTTTCCCGAACAGGCACTGCCAGCGCGCAGCGCTCTCGGTGTGGCAAGCTTGCCCGATCAGGCGTGGATAGAAGTGGAAATCGATGCGTTTGTCGCCATGCCTGACGCATGACGATGCGCGATGCATCGCACGCTACGATGGCGTCGTTTCCACCTCGCGCAACAGACGCCCGAGGTGGCCGCTGCTGGCAAACCCCAGTTGCACGCTGACGCTGGACAGCGAGCGCCCTTCTGCCAGCAGCGCGCGCGCATGCGCGGCCAGGGTCCGTCGCCGTAACGCCACCGGGCTGGCCTGGTACTCAAGCTGGCACGCACGCTGCAACTGCCGGATCGACACCCCGAATTCGCTCGCCACCTCGTCGATCGATGGTAGCGGCAACTCGGCTTCCAGCGCGGTAACAAAGCGGCGCACCATGCGACGCGCCAGCGACGCCGGCTCCTCAGGCAGCGTCAGCGCACGCCCGCCCAGGATCTGCTCGACGATGGCCCGCACCAGCAGTGCACCGCTGGTTCCGGAAAGGGTCGGAGCAAGCAAGGCATCGAGCATGGCGATGGTTGCAGCGTCGAGGCGCATGGCCCCAAACCGCTGGCACTTGCGCAGAAGTTCGGCGGGCAGGTAAAGCTCGCCATGCTGCTGGCGCCCCGGGCGCGACACCGTGAAGTGGGTGGTCGAGGTGGGTAGCAATAGTGCCGAGCCGCGCGCCAGCGTGGCGATGTGCGGATCGGCGCCGGCCTTGGTGCCAGCGGCATCCGCTACGTGCGGTTCATCGCGCCACACCGACCTCAGGCTGCCGAGCCGCGGCCATAGCAGCATGCCGCAATCGTGCGCATGCCATTCGCGCCGGAAATCGGGCTGGCGACTGTGGTGCAGCGCATAGCCGTGTTCGGCGGTCAGGTGCAGCTTCGGGGAAAGGCGGACATCGGCCATGGCAAGGATCGGACAGCAAGGAACCCATCGGGAGCTCGCCATCGATCATACGCCGTTGCCGCAAGACGCGCGGACTACTGTACTACCGGGCGTTCAGGCATCGGCCCAGCGCCGCAACAAGTTGTGGTAGACGCCGGTCAAGCCGATCACTGCCTCGTGCTCATGCCCGACGGCTGCCGAGACCTGGCGCAGGCGGTTGTCCAGTTCGAACAGCAACGTGCGCTGACCATCGTCGCGCACCATGCTCTGGATCCAGAAGAACGATGACACCCGGGCCCCGCGCGTGACTGGCGTCACGTGATGCACGCTGGTGGCCGGGTACAGCACCATATGCCCGGCCGGCAACTTGACGCGCTGCTGGCCGTAGGTGTCCTCGATGACCAGTTCGCCGCCATCATACTCATCGGGCTCGGTCAGGAACAGCGTGGCGGAGAGGTCGCTGCGGATGCGGAAATCGGTGCCACCGAGGTAGCGGATCGCGTTGTCGACGTGATTACCAAATGTCTGGCCGCCTTCGTAGCGGTTGAACAGCGGCGGGAACACCTTGAGCGGCAACGCCGCCGAAAAGAACAATGCACTGTTGGCCAGGGCGTCCTGGATCAGCGTGCCGACCTGCTGCGCTACCGGAGATCCCTCCGGCAACTGCAGGTTGTGCTTGGCCAGTGCCGACTGGTAGCCAGAGGTCTGGTTACCGTCGCTCCAGTCGGCCGCATCCATCAACGCGCGGCACTGGGCAACCTGGGCTTTGGACAGGACGTCCGGAATATGCAGCATCATGATGGCAAGAACTCCGGGGTTGCCCCCGGAGTATCGGCTGGGCTTAGAAACGGAAGTTGGCCGTCAGCATACCAAAGCGTCCCGGCGCCAGCGCCGCATAGTGCGCGGTGAAGGCCTTGGTGTAGTAGGTCTTGTCGAACAGGTTCTGCACGTTGAGCTGCAGCGTCAGGTTCTTGTTCACACGGTAGGCCGCCATCGCGTCGAAGCGCCAGTACGCCGGCACATAGAGCGAGTTGGCAGGATTGCCGTAGACCTTGCTCACGTAGTACGCGCCGCCACCGATCGTCAGCGCCGGCAGCACCTGGTACGTCGACCACAGGCTGAAGCTGTTTTTCGGCGTGTTCGGGAACTGGTTGCCGTCGTTGGCCGCGTTGGCCGCCACCGGACCATTGTTCTTCAGTTCGCTGTCCAGGTAGGTATAGCCACCGAACAGGCTCCACTTGTCGGTCACGTTGCCGGCAAAGCCCAGTTCGAAGCCACGCACCTGCTGCTTGCCAACGTTCTGCGTGGTGTTGGCATCGACGGCAACGCGCGCATTGTCCTTGTCGATCTGGAAGATCGCACCGGTCAGCGACAGGCGGCGGTCAAGCAGGTCCCACTTCGTGCCAAGTTCCCACGCACGGCTGCGCTCCGGATCCAGGCTCTGGATCTGCGCCGAGAGGTTGTCGGACCCGTCGCCATTCGACGTACCCGGCGGCGTCGATGCCGTGCCGTACGACAGGTAGATGCTGCCAATCTCCACCGGCTTGTAGACGATGCCGGCCTGGTAGTTGAAGAAGCTCGAGTTGTTGGCCAGGCTGACCGCGGCCACCGCCGCACCGGTATTCGGGTTGTTGTAGGCTGGCGTGAACGAGCTGGTGCGATAGCTGTCGTAGCGGATGCCACCATTGACGAGCCATTGCTTCGTCAGCTCGACCGTGTCGAACAGGTACACCGAGCGCGTATCGGTCTTGGTCTTCTGGGTGTAGCCCATCTTGCCGACCTTGCCGGTCCAGATATCGCCCGGGTTCGGGTTGTACAGGTTCGTGCAGTCACCGCTGGCCAGCAGCGAGGCATTGCAGGTGTTGCCCGCCCCACCGCCCGGCACCACGTTGTAAGGCGTGTTGTCGGTATCGTCGCGGCTGAATTCGAAACCGAACAGCACCGAGTGCTTGAGACGGCCGGTATCGAACTTGGCAATGAAATCGGTCTGGTTGATCAGCGTGTCGGTCGCGGAATCGCGGTTCTTGCTGCTGCGGTAGACATACCCGTTGGCCACGTTGCCACGGCTGTCGTCAGGGTTGGTGACGATGTAGTCGTTGGTGCTGCGACCCCAGCGCGTGGTGTTGCGGAAGGTCAGCTTCTCGCTGAATTCGTGCTGGACGATGGCCGTGGCAATGTCGGACTGCGTGTGCTGGAAGTCGCGGTTCACCAGGCCGTAGAAGTTGTTGCGGTTCACGTTGACCGGCGCCGACGGGTTCGCCTTCGACGACTGCGCGGCCGGACGCGCATACGGAATGCTGTAGTCCGGCATGTTCTGGCCCTGCAGGTGGTAGTAGGACAGCGTGACCTTGGTCGGGCTGTTCAGGCCGAACGTGACCGACGGCGCGAAGCCCCACGAGTGCCCGCCCACCGCTTCGCGGCCCGGCGTGTTGGCATCCATCGCCATCGCATTCAGGCGCAGGCCGGTGTTGTCGTTGAGCACATAGTTGCCGTCGAGCGTGGCGCGCTTGTACGCGTCGGTGCCCAGGCCGACCGAACCCTGCACGAAGTTGTCCCTGGTCGGCAGCTTGGTCGCGAGATTGATCATGCCGCCCACCGAGCCCTTGCCACCGTACGCGGAGCTGGGCCCCTTGATGACTTCGATGTTCTCGATGTTGAACGTGTCGCGCGTTTGCGAACCCGCATCGCGAGCACCGTCCACGAAGATGCTGGCTCCCGAGTCAAAGCCACGGATGAACGGACGGTCGCCAATCGGGTTGCCACCCTCGCCCGCGCCAAACGTGATACCGGGTGTGGTGCGCAGCGCGTCCTGCAGGGAATTGGAGCCCGATTGCTGGATCACTTCGGCAGGCACCACGGTTACTGACTTGGGCGTGTCCAGCAGCGGGGCCGTGAATTTCGGCGATTCGGCGGTATCGACCTTGTACCCGTCTTCGCGCACGGCCTTGACCGTTACGCCTTGCAGTTGCTGCACCGGGCTCCCGGTGTTCTGCGCGGTGGTGGCGGCGACGGTCTCTTGCGCGGCGGCTCCCTGCATGGCCATTGCGGCCATCGGACCGGCGAGCGCCGTCACCAGCACATTGGGCCGGAATACCTCCGAATACTTGCTCATTCTTACTTCCCCGTGGATTGCTTTGTTGTTGTCTGCCTGTCATGGCTTGCAGACATTCGAACGCGCGCTGATTGCCGCGCTTTTCCTCTTCGGGGCGCGATTGTAGGCTCGTGTAAATAAAAACACAAATGCGAATCATTCTCGTACAAACACAACATGGACATCGCTTTGTACTGAAATAATTTGCCGCTTTCAGCACTTATCGATCTAACGTCGCGCATTTATACCTAACCTCGCTGGGTACACGCGCTTCATCAGTCGGCAATAACCTGTAACGGTTAGTAATAAATTGTGTTGATCAAGCAACGATTGTGTTGCCAAGCATCATGCCGGATAGGCAATACATGGACTTCGGAACCGGGCCTCGCAGTTGCGGAATTCCGGGCAGGTCTACATCGGACGGCTACACTTACGGCTCAAACACCGATCTCCGTTTTCACCGTGTCCAGTCTCAACGAGCCCTCTTCCCCGGCTGCCGCCCAGTCAGACGTATCCCTCGCCGATTTCCGCGCCACCGTTGTTCCGGTGCACGACCGTCCGCGGCCAGACCGGCTGGTCACCGGCAATCCCGATCGCACGACGTGGACGCACTACAGCGCCGCGCATGGCGACTTCGATTGCGGCATCTGGGCATGCGAACCCGGTGCATGGCGCATCGCGTTCCCCGCCGGCAAGGAAGAGTTCTTCGTGGTGATCAGTGGCCGGTTGCGCATCACGAGCCAGGCCGGCGATGCGCGCGAGTTCGGCCCTGGCGACGCTTGCGTGATTCCCGCCGGCTTTACAGGTGTCTTCGAAGTCATCGAAACCGTGCGCAAGCACTTTGTCGTGATCGACCGCAACGCGGGGTAAGCGCGCCCGCAGGAGCCCCTGCCATGACCAGACGTCTCGTCTTTCTGACCTGCATGCCGGCAGCACTGGGCGCGGCCGGCACGGTACTGGCAGCCACGCCAAGCTTCGATTGCAAGAAAGCCGAGGCGCAGGTCGAGCAACTGGTCTGCAAGGACGACACGCTGGCCAGACTCGATCGCGAAACCACGCGGCTCTACGGCCTGGCCCTCGACGCACGCTCGCTGCCCAATGCGCAGAAGAAGTCGCTGCTGGCTGAACAGCGTGGCTGGATCAAGGGCCGCAACGACTGCTGGAAGTCTGACGACGCCCGGACCTGCACCGCGAACCAATACCTGCAGCGCATCTACGACCTGCGCCACATGTACGCAGGCGCCCGCACGCAAGACGACCGAGGCATCAGCCGCGGCCCGTTCAATATCCGCTGCCCTGGCGTGGATGCAGTGATCGCCGGCACCTTCGTGCAGACCAACCCGGGCTACGCCTACCTGCGCTGGCTCGACCAGCAACTGGTGCTCCAGCAAACGCCCGCCGCATCCGGCGCGCGCTATGCCGCAACGCTCAACGATGGCGAAGCACTGTTCTGGGACAAGGGCCCCGACGCCCAATTGACGCTGCCCGGCAAGCCGGAAACCAGTTGCCGCGTGGAAATGACCGGCAACTGAACTGCGTCCTGGCGTGGTGCACATGCGACGGCCAGCCCCAATCCACCCATGTCTGCATTGCCTGATGCAGAACAGCTCCATATAATAACGATTCTCATTTCCAATGAATCGTACGGCCGGTCGCGGCAACAAGGAACGGATGATGGCCGCCGACGCAGGTCCGCATCAAGACATTCACGCGCTTTACAGCAACCACCATCGCTGGCTGCTGGGCTGGTTGCATCGCAAGGTGGGCTGCTGGCATCGCTCGGCAGACCTCGCGCATGACACCTTCATGCGCCTGCTCGCCCGTGAAGAGACGCCGTCGATTCTTGAACCCCGTGCTTTCCTGACCACCGTGGCGCAGCGTGTCATGGCCAACCAGTGGCGCCGCGACAAGCTGGAACAGGCCTACCTTGAAGCGCTGGCCCTTCAGCCGCCGGCCCTGGTGCCCTCGGTTGAAGAACGCGCGATCCTGCTCGAAACGCTGCAGGAGATCGCTGCGCTGCTTGATGGCCTGCCAGTTCCCGTGAAGCGCGCGTTCCTGATGGCACAACTCGAAGGACTGAGCCAGGCCGAGATCGCGACCGCGCTGAAAATTTCCGTCACGACTGTGAAACGCTACCTGGTACGCGCCGGCACGCAGTGCTATTTCGCGATGGCCGACGCATGAGCGGCCAAACCTCCGCAGTGCCGGCCATCCCGCCTGCAGTCGCGCGCACCGCGGTCGAATGGCTGGTTACGCTACAGGGCGACGATGCCGACGACGCAACGCACGCGGCATGGCGCCGCTGGCTCGACCAGCACCCCGACCATGCGCGTGCCTGGACCCATATCGAAGCCGTGAACGCGCGCCTGCGCGGCGTGGCGTCGCCACTGGCCACCGCCGTGGCCCGCGCCGCGCTGACGCCGCCGCATTCCGCCGGTCGCCGCAGCGCGATTCGCGCGCTCACCGTACTGTTCATGGCAGGCGGCGCCGCGTGGATGTCGCGTGAGCACACGCCGCTGCAAGGCTGGCTGGCCGATGCACACACCGCGGTTGGCGCGCAACGCGCGCTCACACTCGATGACGGCACCCGCGTACACCTGAACACCGATACCGCCATCGATATCCGGTTCTCTTCGACCGAGCGCCGCATCGTCCTGCAGCGCGGCGAAATCCTGATCGAGACCGCCCGCGATGCCTTTAACCCGCCGCGCCCGTTCCTTGTCGCCACACGCGACGCGGTGCTGCGTCCGCTCGGAACACGCTTCGCGGTGCGGCAGTTGTCCGATGCGGGATGGATCGGCGTCACCGAAGGTGCCGTTGCCGTACGTCCTGCCGATGCCACCGCCGCCGAACGCGTGATTCAGGCCGGACAGGCGGCACACTTCACCGCAGTCCGTGTCGATGCACCATCGCCGCTCGTCGACACTGCCATGGCATGGACCGACGGCATGGTGGTCGCCGCGGACATGCGGCTCGATGCATTCCTGGCCGAAGTCGATCGCTACCGTCCAGGCCGGCTGCGCTGCGACCCGGCCGTGGCAAACCTGCGTGTCTCCGGCACCTTCCCGGTGGCCAACACCGATCGCATCCTCGATGCGCTGCGCAGCATGCTGCCAGTACGCGTGCACTTCCTGACGCGGTACTGGACCAGCGTCCTGCCTGCCTGATCAAATTTCCTGAAAATTTTTTGCTGCAAGGTGGTCTGTTCCGGATTCTCGCGTGACATAGGAGGTGAAAGCCTTCTTTGTCGCCATCCTTGTCGAAATCCCAGCCGCTCCACTCCGATGCAGTCTCAGAACCACCTTGCGCCTTCGCGCCGCCGTTCCTCGCTTGTTCTCAAGCACTCGATATTGCTGGCTGCCCTGCACACTGCCGGCCTGCTCTGGCATGGCACCGCACAGGCACAACCGGCAGTCAGCGAATCGGCTGCTGCAAGCCGTGCCTATGACATTCCGGCCGGGCCGCTGCAAGCCACGCTCAACCGCTTCGGGCGCGAAGCCGGCATCCTGCTTGCCTTTACGCCCGAGCAAACCGCCAACCGGCAAAGTCCCGGCCTGCGCGGCCAGTACGGTGTGGCCGCAGGGCTGACCGCGATCCTGCAAGGGAACGAACTCGCGGCAGCGGCGCAGCCCGATGGCAGCTACATTCTGGTGCGCAGGGTCACGCAGGCGGACACGGCGGCCTCCGGCGACATTGCATCGCTACCCGCGGTGACGGTCAGCGCCAACATGGAGAGCTATCGCGCACCGGATGCCGCCGGCGTCCTGCGCTCGGACCTGCCGATCATCGATACGCCGCAGGCCGTCAACATCGTGCCCGCGCAGGTCATGAACGACCAGCGTCCGCGTAATCTCGACGACGCGCTGAAGAACGTCAGCGGCATCACCCAGGGCAATACGCTGGCGGGCACCATGGATGCGGTCATGAAGCGTGGCTTCGGCGACAACCGCGATGGGTCGATCATGCACAACGGCATGCCGCTGGTACAAGGGCGCGGCCTGAACGCCGCCGCCGACAGCGTAGAGGTGCTCAAGGGCCCCGCCTCGCTGCTCTACGGCATCATGGATCCCGGTGGCGTGATCAACGTAGTGCCCAAGCGGCCATCGCTGCAACGCGCGACATCGCTGTCGCTGCTCGGCACCACCTATGGCCACGGCAAGAACGGCGCGGGCGGCACGCTCGACACCACCGGCCCGATTGGCACGTCCGGGCTGGCCTACCGGCTGGTGGCGGACTATATCGACGAAGACTACTGGCGCAACTTTGGCCAGCACCGCGAAACCCTGATCGCGCCGTCGCTGGCCTGGTACGGCAAGGACACGCAGGTCAACCTGTCCTACGAGTATCGCAAGTTCCTGTATCCGTTCGACCGTGGTACCGCGCTCGATCCGCGCACGCTGGAACCGCTGCCGATTCCAAGCCGCCGCCGCATCGACGATGTACTCAACGAGATGAACGGCGAATCGCACCTGGCCCAGCTGACCGTCGATCACCAGTTCAATGCCGACTGGCGCGGCCACTTTGGCTACAGCTACAACCGCGAGGGCTACGATGCCGGCCAGCTGCGCAACACCGCGGTCAATCCGGTCACCGGCGTTTTGACCCGCAGCAATGACGCCACCCACGGTGCGCTGGCCACCGACAGCTATGGCATTGCCTATGTCAGCGGCAATGTTCGCGCGGCCGGCATGCGGCACGAACTGCAGATTGGCGTCGATAGCGAGTACCGTCGTATCTATCGCCGCGACCTGCTGCGCCAGCGGGCCACCGCCGCGTTCAACTACCTGAATCCGACCTACGGCCTCGAGGTTCCCTCCACGACTGTTTCAGCCAGCGACAGCGACCAGACGGACACGCTGCACACTACCTCGCTATTCCTGCAGGACAGCATTTACCTGACCGACAAATGGATTCTGGTGGCCGGCGCACGCTACCTGACCTACAGCCAGGTGGCCGGCCGTGGCCGGCCCTTTGTCACGAATACCGATGTATCAGACCAGAAGTGGCTGCCACGCGCGGGGCTGGTCTACAAATGGACCCCGGCGGTGTCCACATACGTCAGCTATACCCAGTCGCTGAAGCCAAACTCAACAATCGCGCCACTGAGCGGCGGTACGGTCATCGACTCGTCGATCGCCCCCGAGCAGGCCACGTCATGGGAGCTCGGCACCAAGGTGGACCTGGCCAGCGGACTCAGCGGCACGCTGGCACTGTTCAATATCGACAAACGCAATGTGCTGGTATCGCAGTACAACACGAGCACGGGCCTGACCGACTGGCGCACCGCAGGCAAGGCACGTTCGCGCGGTGTGGAACTGGACCTCACGGGCCAGATCGGCCGGCGCTGGAACGTCATTGCCAGCTACGCCTATATCGATGCCAAGACCACCGAGGACCCCCAGTACGCCGGCAACCGATTGTGGAACGTGGCCGAGCATACGGCGTCGCTGTCCGCGGTCTACGACTTCGGCCAGATCTTCGGTGGCGACCGTCTGCGCCTGGGTGGCGGCGCGCGCTATGTGGGCAACCGCCCCGGCGATTCGGCCAATAGCTTCATGTTGCCGGCCTATACGATCTTCGACGCCTTCGCCACGTACGAAACGCGCATTGGCGGCCAGAAGGTACGCTTCCAGCTCAATGCGAAGAACCTGTTCAACCGCGTGTACTACCCGTCCGCTGTGAACCAGCTCAACGTGGCAATCGGCGACGCGCGCCAGGTGTCGCTGCTAACAACGTTTGAATTCTGATGTCCAGCTCCCCTCTCCCGCGGCGCGGGAGAGGGGTTGGGGGAGAGGGCATGGCGTTCTGCTTGCCAACTAGTCGCGTTTTGAACCGCTGACCCTCTCCCCCGCCCCTCTCCCGCGCGCGGGAGAGGGGAGAAAATCAAGGGCATAATCAACTCTTACACGACCTCGCCACACCATCCACGAATCAGATCCACCGCACCGCCTTCCGACTCGCACGCCGTCATGCCGATCTCGCGTGCCCAGTACCGCTCGGACCCGTCGGCCATGCGCCATGCGTGCAGACGCCTTGTGTAGCACTGCAGATCGTATTCCCCGGTAATGCCGATTGCGCCATGCACGGCGTGGGCGATCGATGTGACCGGCGTCACCGCTTCGGACGCATTGAACTTGCCGATGGCCGCGTGCAAGCGAGCGGGCTGCCAACCTTGCGCGCAACAGGCGATCTGCGCGGCCATGCGCGCGGCTGCCACGTGCTCGGCCATGACACTGATCTGATGCTGGATTGCCTGGAACTTGCCGATATGGCGGCCAAACTGCTCGCGGTCATTGGCATATTGCAGCGTCAGGTCGAAGACACGTGCCATCGCACCGGCCATCTGTGCCGCGTGCAAGGCCGCCCCAATCGTGCGCAGCGTACCGGCAGGCAATGCAAACATCGACACAGGCGTGCAAGCCAGACTGACCGTGAGATCGCTGTGGATGCCCGTTGGCGCAATGTCAGCCGCGTCGCGATGCACCAGACCCGCATCGCCGCCCTGCTGCACCAGGAACCAGGTCGCCGTGGCGCCATCCGCAACATGCGTGCGCGGCTGCCCATCGAAGCCTGCCAGCGCAATCGGCTCGACGGGCGGCGCAATGCCTGCCGCGTGCAGTACGGCACGCGCAAACATTGACTGTGCCAGCGGCACTGGCAACGTGTAATAGCCCATCGTCAGAAGCATGGGCAGCACCTCGGACAACCCCAGCCCCATATCGGGCAACAGGCTGTCAACGAAGCCGCTTTCCTGCAGGGGTTTCCACAGCACGGCGGCATCCGCACCGCGCTCCAGTTCACGCACAATCGCCGGTGTGCAATGGTCGCGCAGCACCGCTTCCAACGCATCCGAATAGATGTTTTCCAATTGCAGTCTCCCGTCAGCGCAAGCCCAGCCCACGCGCAATCATCCCGCGCAGGATCTCGCGCGTGCCACCGCGCAGCGAATACGTTGGCGATATCTGGCTGACATAGGCCACGGTCCGATACAGGTCCGCATCCGCGGCCAGAGCGGCATCGTCACCGAGCGCGGCCTCGGCCAACGCGCCGATCGATTGCTCGAGTTCGGTGCCCAGATCCTTGACCAGCGCGGCCTCCACCAGCGGACTTTCGCCCGCCGCCAGCCGGGCAGTTACCGCCAGCGACATCGCGCGCAGTACGGCAAGGCGCCCGACGATCCGGCCGATCGTCACGGTATCCCGTTGCACGGCAGGCAGCCGACGTAGCGCGGCAATCCAGGTATCGAGCAGCACCACACTCGAATACAGGCGCTCCGGCCCGCTGCGCTCGAATGCCAGTTCCGCGTTGACCTGCTCCCAGCCGGCACCTTCCTGACCAATCAATGCGTCGGCCGGCAACCAGACGTCTTCGAAGCTGACCTCCGAGAAATGCGCATCGCCGGCCAGATCGCGAATCGGACGCACCGTGACGCCTGGGGCCGACAGGTCGACGATCACCTGCGACAAGCCCTCCTGCCGATCACCGGTCTCGCCGGAGGTGCGCACCAGCGCCAGCATGAAATGGCAACGATCGGCATTGGTGGTCCAGATCTTGCGGCCGTTGAGCCGCCATCCGCCGTCAGGCTGCGGCCTGGCGCGCGTGGTCACGCTGGCCAGGTCCGAACCTGAGTTGGGCTCGCTCATGCCGATGCAGAAGAACGCTTCTCCGCGGCAGATGCGCGGCAGATAGAACGCGCGCTGCGCGTCGTTGCCGTAGCGCAGGATCAGCGGACCACTTTGCCGGTCCGCAATCCAGTGCGCCGACACGGGAGCGCCACATGCCAGCAACTCTTCCACCAGCACGAAACGCGCGAAGGCATCCAGCCCTGCGCCACCATACCGTACGGGCAACGTGATGCCGACCCAGCCGCGTTGCGCCAGCGCACGGCTGAATTCCGCGTCGAATCCCATCCACGAACGCGCACGTGCATCGGGCGGCAGCGCGGGAAGATGATCGTGGAGAAATGCCTTGACCTCGCGCCGGAACGCCGCAGCCTCGGGCGGCAAGGTGGTCAATGCGAAAGTGCCGAACAGGGAACGCAAGGTCGACTCCTCGATAGGCGTCGTGGCCGGAATGACTACCACCTGCTCCCCTCTCCCGCGTGCGGGAGAGGGGCCGGGGGAGAGGGCCAGCAGTTCAAACTAGACAGACTTGCCCGCCAGCAACCGACGCGCTGTATAGGTCATCACGGTCTCGTTACGCTGGTTGAAGACTTCGATCGACGAATCCACCACCGCGCGCCCGCTTTTCGATGTGGGACGGATACCGGTCACCGTGATCCGTGCATGGATCGTGTCGCCCACCAGCACCGGCCCAAGGATCTTCTGCGTCAGTTCGAGCATGGCCAGCCCGGTACCCTGGATCATGGTCTGCAGGATAAAACCTTCGATCAACGAATACGTCAGCGCGGCCGGCACGGGTCGCCCCTTGATGGCGCCCGCCTCATACCCTTCCTCGATAAAGATCGCCTCGAGCATGCCCGTCACCGAGATAAAGTTGACCAGGTCGGTCTCGGTTACCGTGCGCCGGAACGTATCGAATACCTGCCCTTCCTGGATGTCCTGCCAGTAGAAGCCCTGCCCGAGCCGTTGCGGCCGTGTATCGGTCATGTCGTCTCCGTGGTATCGAGTTGGAACTCAGCCCAGCGCCGCGATCTCGTCGTCGCTGAGGCCGATGCTGCTAAGTACTTCGCGCGTATGCTCGCCGAGCCGTGGCGGCACGGCGGCATGGGCACGTTCGCCGCCAAAGCGCACCGGCGCCCCGGGAAACCGCAACGTGCCCATGGCGGGATCGTTGACCTGATCGAAGAATCCGGTTGCGCGCAGATGCGGGTCATCTACCAGTTCGTCGAGACCATTCACGCGGGCCACCGGAATCTGCAGGGTTTCGCATAGCGCAAGCCACTCATCGGTCTTGCGCTCGCGCACCAGTTCGCCAGTGATTTCATAAAGCGTCTCGATATGGCGTGTGCGAGCGGCAATATCGGTAAAGCGTGCATCGCCGGCCAGGTCATGCCGGCCTGCGGCCTGGAAGAAGTCGCGCCAGTGCGCATCGGTGTACGGCATCATGCAGACATAGCCGTCCGCGGTCTGGTAGGGCCGGCGCAACGGCGCCAGCACGCGCGGGTAGCCAGCCGTGGCGCGCGGCGGTTCGAAATGCTGCCCGTACAGGTGCTCGACCATATTGAACGCCACCATCGATTCGAACATCGGCACTTCGACCAAACCACCCTTTCCGCCCTGGCGTTCGCGGCCAGCCAGCGCGGCCGAGATCGACAGCGCGGCCACCAGCCCGCTGGTCTTGTCCGCAGAGATCGTCGGGAAATAGCGCACGGTGCCGGTCTGCGCGGCCATCAGCGCCGCATTGCCGCACAACCCCTGGATGATGTCGTCGTAGGCCGGGCGCCCGCCATAGGGGCCATCCTCGGCAAACCCGAGCAGGCTCACGTAGATCAGTTGCGGATGGCGCGCCATCACGCTGGCCGGGTCCAGGTCGAGTTTGCCCAGCTTCTGCGGCCGCATGCTGTGCAGGAACACGTCGGCGGTGTCCAGCAGCCGATGCAGCGCAACCTGCGCGGCAGGCTGCTTGAGGTTCAGCACCACGCTTTTCTTGCTGCGGTTCACGCCCAGGAAAATGGCCGACATGCCGTCTTCGGTCGAAGGGCCGGTACGGCGCGTGGAATCGCCCTCCGGGGTTTCCACCTTGATGACCTCGGCGCCCAGGTCCGCCAGCCACTGGCTGGCATAGGGGCCCATCACGACGGTCGACAGGTCAATGACACGGATACCGGACAGGGGCAGCACTCGGGGTCTCCTTTGACGCCTGATGGCTTCTCATGGGGAAACAGCGTAGTGCACCACGCCCGATGCGTCTAATATTAGATTTTTAGGAACTGATATCGATTGAATATCACTATGGACTTGCGCCAACTCCAGCAATTCGTTGTGCTTGCCGAGACCGGCAACTTCCACCGTGCCGCCGAACGGCTGCACATGGCGCAACCGCCGCTGTCGATCTCGATTCGCAAGCTCGAAGAGTCATTGGGCACGCCATTGTTTATCCGCACGACGCGCGGTGTGCGGCTGACCCAGGCCGGCGAGGCCGCCCTGGCCGATGCACGGCGGGCACTGTTCCATGTCGGACAGGCCCGCGCCGCCGCACAGTCCGCCGCTCACGGCGAACGCGGCGCGCTGCGCATCGGTTTTGTCGGTTCGGCCACCTATGCGTTGCTGCCGCGCCTGATTCCGGCATTCCGCAGCGCGCACCCCGGGATCGAACTGATCCTGCATGAATCGACCTCCGCGGCGATCCTGGACCGGATCGAGCGCGGTCAACTCGACGCCGGCCTGGTCCGCTTTCCAATCCTGAACAGCGGCCCATTCCAGTTGCTGCCGCTCGAATCGGACAGCTTCGTAGCCGCCGTGCCTGCCGAAAGCCGCTTCGCGGCACGTGACACCATCGCACTCAAGGCGCTGGCCAATGAACCGTTCATCATGCATCCGGCGGCCGACGTGCCCAACCTCCGGGCCGTAGCCATGCTGCTGTGCCAGCAAGCCGGTTTCGTGCCGCGTATCACGCAGGAAGCCGTACAGGTGCAAACCATCGTGAGTCTGGTCGAAAGTGGCCTCGGTGTGGCACTGGTACCGGGCGTTACCGCGCGCTATACCAATCGGCGCGTACGCTTCCTGCGCCTGTCGAGCCCGCGCCCGGCCACGCGCATCGGCATTGCGCTGGCAACCCCGCAGGACACCGACGACCGGCACGTCCAGCACTTTATCGCTGCAGCGCAACGAATCGCACAAGGCTAGGCGGCGATCTTTCCAGATATAGAGCCGATGCATGATTGCCATGAAACTTGTGGCAACGTTGCTGGCATGTTGTCGCAGGCACCGTACATTGTTTCCAGAAGAAAAGATGTACGTCGCCTGGAGACACGATGGAAGACACTGCATTCTTCGCTGATCTTGATGCGCGGCATCGGCGCATCTGGCCTGCCGGCGTGCCCACCGCGCCGCACTATCCGCACGGCGAAGTCAGCCTTGGCGAATCGCTGCGCGCATGGGCTCGCATCCAGCCCGAACGACCGGCACTGGTCTACTACGGCACCGAGATCAGCTACGCCGAGCTCGACGACCTGAGCGAGCGTTGCGCCGAACTGCTGCGCGGCCATGGCATCGGACCCGGCGAGCGCGTGGCGGTATTGCTCGGCAACTGTCCACAGTTTCATATCGTGTTCTACGCGATCCTTAAGCTCGGTGCCGTCTATGTCCCCGTGAATCCGCTATTCAAGGAACACGAACTTGTCTATGAGCTCAACGATGCCGGCGCCACCACGGTAATCGCGCTCGACACGCTGGTGCCACTGCTCATGAGCGTGAAGTCGCAGACGCGCGTGGAGACGGTGTTCCGTACCTCGGCTGGCGAGTTCCTGCCCGCACATCCCACGCTGCCCATCCCTGCGGGACTCGACGCATCTCCGATCGAGTATCCGGGCACGATCGACCTGATGCCCGCGATTCGACTCTGCACCGGCAACGTCCGCGATGTGCGGATCGATCTCGATGCATTGGCCGCGCTGAACTACACCGGCGGCACCACCGGCATGCCCAAGGGCTGCATGCATACCCAGCGCGACATGATCTACACCGCGGCGGCATCGCTGGCGGTCAGCAGCAGCGCCGCGGATCTGGCACCGGCAAGGCCATCTTCCGACGTGATGCTGAATTTCCTGCCGATGTTCTGGATCGCAGGTGAGAACCTTGGCCTCGTCTACCCGGTTTTCAGCGGGGCCACGCTGGTGCTGCTGGCGCGTTGGGACCCGGTGGCCGTGATGGCGGCCGTGGACCGCTATCGCGTCAACCGCACGTTCATGGTGGTCGATAGCGTGGTCGAGCTACTACAGCACCCTGACCAGCAACGCTACGACCTGCGCTCGCTGCAACATACCCGTGTAGCGTCGTTTATCCGCAAGCTCACCGTGGACCTGCGCCGGCAATGGCAGGCGCTGACCGGCGGTATCCTGGCAGAAGGTGCATGGGGCATGACGGAGACGCACACCAGCGACACCTTCACGGTCGGCATGCAGGCCGACGACATGGACCTGCACGGGCGACCGATCTTCGTTGGCCTGCCCGTGCCGGGCACGCGCATCCGGATCTGCAGTTTCGAGACCGGTGAGTTGCTGCCGATCGGCGAGGAAGGCGAGATCGTGGTCAAGACGCCGTCGCTGCTCAAGGGCTACTGGGGCCGCCCCGATGCCACGGCCGAAGCGCTGCGCGACGGCTGGTTCCACACCGGCGATATTGGCGCGTACGACGAACACGGCTACCTGCACTTCCTTGGGCGCCGCAAGGAAATGATCAAGGTGCGCGGCATGAGCGTGTTTCCATCGGAACTCGAAGTCCTGCTCGGACGCCATCCCGCCGTGCTCGGCTCGGCGGTAGTCGCGCGCCCCGACACCGAGAAGGGCCAGGTCCCCGTGGCCTTTATCCGACTTCGTCCCGAACACGAGGGCACCTCATCGCAGGACCTGCTGGCCTGGTGCCGCGAGCACATGGCCAGCTACAAGGTGCCGGAGATCCGCGTGGTAGCGGCATTGCCGATGACCGCCACCGGCAAGGTCAGGAAGGTGGAGTTGCAGAAGCAGTTCGAGCCGGACGCCAGCACCGACTGATGACGAACGACAAATGACAAATGACAAATGCGATTCCGGAACACCGGAACGACAACCAGGAGACACGATATGGATTCAAAGCGACGCAGCCTTCTGAAACTGTCCGCGGCCTCGTTGGGCGGTCTTGCGTTGAACCGTCATGCGCTGGCCCAAGGGGCTCCGGCTACGGGCACGGCAGCAGGCCCGATCCGCATCGTACTGCCCTACCCGCCAGGGGGCTCGACCGATGCCATTACGCGCTTTATTGCCGACAAGCTTGGTGCGGCGCTGAAGACCAGCGTGGTGGTCGACAACCGGCCCGGCGCGGCCGGCATGATTGGCGCCGCGGCGGTGGCAAGCGCCGCACCCGATGGCCGCACGTTGCTGTTCACCAATACCGCGCTGATCCAGAGCCCACTGATCCAGCCGCAGCCCCTGTACAACCCGCTGACCGACTTTGAACCGCTCTCGCTGGTAGCCGATGCCGCGCAGGTATTCGTAGCCAGCGATGCCACGCCCGCAAAAACACTGGCGGAATACGTCGAATGGGCGCGCAAGAACCCCGGTTCGGCGTATGGCAGCCTGGGGGTCGGGTCCACCGGTCACCTGTATGGTGAGCTGCTCAAGCGCAAGGCCAACGTCAATATCGTGCACGCGGCCTATAAAGGCGATGCGCCCGCCATTGGCGACCTGCTGGCGAAGCAGTTGCCGGCGAGCTTCGTGTCCACGGTGATGGCCAAGACCTACGGCGATGCCGGCCGCATCAAGGTACTGGCCACGCTAGGGTCGCAGCGTGTACCGTCGCTGCCCAACGTACCCACGTTTGCCGAAGCTGGTTTTACCGGATTCGAATCGATCGGCTGGATCGGCATGCTGGCACCGGCAAGGATGTCGGCGCCAATGGTGCAACGGCTGTCCGGCGAGATTGCAGCAATCGTAAAGTCGCCGGCCGGGTCGAAGATGCTGGTCGACAGCGGCATGCTGCCGCGCGGCTCGACGGCGCCCGAATTTTCCGCCTTGCTAAAGCGCGACCAGCAGGTCTGGCAGGGACTGGTCAGCCAATCCGGTATCAAGCTGGATTCGTAATCAACGTGCGCGGCATGATGCGCACAACTCAACACAAAAAGGTCGACGGCCAGTCTTTCCAAATTATTCAAGCCGAGTTCAAAGAAATTTACATCGCGGCGTGATGACATTCCCGGTCGTCGACCAATCCCCCTCCCACGCCGGATCGCCGTCCGGTCAGTGCCCAACCTGTCAGCATTCCTGTCTGAGTGCATGACTTGACACCTGCGATTGCGGTTCCTTTAATGACTTACGCATAACCGGCGCATAGTCCGGCAGGCCTGTTCATAAGCCGAGGGGAATATGGAATCGGGCAGCGTTCATGACGCACAGCGCAAGAAGGAAGAACTGCGCAGCTTCCTGTTTCTGACCGCCGTGATGGTGCCGGTCCTGTCCGTCATCATCGTGGCCGGCTATGGCTTCATCGTGTGGATGAGCCAGTTGATCAGCGGACCGCCTACCCATTGACCTCCTCCGCTTGATCCGCTCTATCGCTTTATTCGCCGTGTCATGGCAGCACCTTGGCCCAAAGGCCAATTAAAAAAAGACTGAAACACTGCAACCCTGCAAGAGCAGTCCCATCAAGGGGTATCCACATGCCCGCCAGACCTCCGATCCCCATCGTGCCCGTCGCTTCGGACGACGAGTGGCATATCGCGGGCATCATGGTGTACGCCCATCCGGCCAGCCTGGAGCGGGTCCGCAATGCCATCGCGGCCATGACCGGCACCGAGATCCATGCAATCAGCGACGCCGGCAAGCTCGTCGTCACGGTGGAAGCCCCCACCTCGCACGCCATCGTGGCCCAACTCACCTGCCTGCATCAGCTCGAAGGCGTGATATCCGCCACGCTGGTCTATCAGCACAACGAAGACGCCGCAGCGATGTACGAGGAGATCTCCGATGTCAGTCACGCGTCGTGAATTCATCAAGCAGACCGCCATCGCAGCCACTGCATCGGTGGCGGGTGTGCCGCTGCCGGCCGGTTCTGCCAATTTCGTTACAGATAGCGAAGTCACCAAACTGAAATGGTCGAAAGCGCCCTGCCGCTTCTGCGGCACGGGCTGCGGTGTGACGGTCGCGGTACGTGAGAACAAGGTGGTGGCCACCCAGGGCGATCCGCAGTGCGAGGTCAACAAGGGCCTGAACTGTGTAAAGGGCTACTTTCTCTCGAAAATCATGTATGGGCAGGACCGGCTCACCAAGCCGTTGCTGCGCATGAAGAATGGCAAGTACGACAAGAACGGCGACTTTGCCCCGGTCAGCTGGGAACGTGCGTTCGACGAAATGGAGCAGCAGTTCAAGCGCGTGCTCAAGGAAAAGGGCCCTACCGCCGTAGGCATGTTCGGCTCGGGCCAATGGACCATCTGGGAAGGCTACGCGGCGTCCAAGCTCATGAAGGCCGGGTTCCGCAGCAACAATATCGACCCCAATGCCCGGCATTGCATGGCGTCGGCCGTCACGGGGTTCATGCGCACGTTCGGCATGGACGAACCGATGGGCTGCTATGACGACTTCGAGAATGCCGACGCGTTCGTGCTGTGGGGCTCGAACATGGCCGAGATGCATCCGATCCTGTGGACCCGCATCACCGACCGCCGCCTGAGCCACCCGAAGACCCGGGTGGCCGTGCTGTCGACCTTCACGCACCGCTCATTCGACCTGGCCGACCTGCCGATCATCTTCACGCCGCAGACCGACCTGGCAATGCTGAACTACATCGCCAACCACATCATCCGCACCAACCGCGTCAACAAGGATTTCGTCAACAAGCACACGGTATTCAAGGAGGGGGTGACCGATATCGGCTACGGCCTGCGCCCCGACAATCCGTTGCAGAAGGCGGCCAAGAATGCCGGCAACCCTACCGATGCAAAGCCGATCACGTTCGACGAGTTCGCGAAGTTCGTCTCGAAATACGACGCGAACTATGTCAGCAAGCTGTCGGGCGTGCCGAAAGACAAGCTGGAGAAACTGGCCGAACTCTATGCCGACCCCAACGTCAAGGTGATGTCGTTGTGGACCATGGGCTTCAACCAGCACACGCGCGGCACGTGGGTCAACAACATGGTCTACAACGTGCACCTGTTGACCGGCAAGATCGCCACGCCCGGCAACAGTCCGTTCTCGCTGACTGGCCAGCCCTCGGCATGTGGCACTGCGCGTGAAGTTGGCACTTTCTCGCACCGGCTGCCGGCGGACATGGTGGTCACCAACCCCAAGCACCGCGAAGAAGCGGAGCGGATCTGGAAGCTTCCGGCCGGCACCATCCCCGACAAGGTTGGCTACCACGCGGTGCTGCAGAACCGCATGCTCAAGGACGGCAAGCTCAACGCCTACTGGGTGCAGGTCAACAACAACATGCAGGCCGCCGCCAACATGATGCAGGAGGGCTTGCCCGGTTACCGCAACCCGGACAACTTCATCGTGGTGTCGGATGTCTATCCCACGGTAACGGCGCTGTCGGCCGACCTGATCCTGCCCAGCGCCATGTGGGTGGAGAAGGAAGGCGCCTACGGCAACGCCGAGCGCCGCACGCAGTTCTGGCATCAGTTGGTCGATGCTCCTGGCGAGGCACGCTCCGACCTGTGGCAACTGATGGAGTTCTCGAAACGCTTCAAGGTCGAGGATGTCTGGCCGGCCGACCTGATTGCGAAGAAGCCCGAACTGCGCGGCAAGACGCTGTTCGATGTGCTGTATCGCAATGGCAACGTCGACAAGTTTCCGATCAAGGAAGCCAGCACCGAATACAACAATGCCGAAGCCAAGGTCTTTGGCTTCTATGTGCAGAAAGGGCTGTTCGAGGAATACGCAAGCTTCGGCCGCGGGCACGGGCACGACCTCGCACCGTTCGATGCCTACCACGAGGCGCGTGGCCTGCGCTGGCCAGTGGTCAATGGCAAGGAAACGCTGTGGCGCTATCGCGAGGGCAGCGATCCATATGTAAAGGCCGGCACCGGCTTCCAGTTCTACGGCAATGCGGATGGCAAGGCCGTGATCTTCGCGCTGCCCTACGAGCCTCCCGCGGAGTCTCCGGACAAGGAATATCCGTTCTGGCTGGCCACCGGACGCGTGCTTGAACACTGGCATTCCGGTTCGATGACGCGGCGCGTTCCCGAACTGTATCGGGCGTTCCCCAACGCGGTCTGCTTCATGCATCCCGAAGACGCCAGGAAGATGGGCTTGCGGCGTGGCGTGGAAGTGGAGGTGGTGTCGCGGCGGGGCCGCATGCGCACGCGCATCGAGACACGCGGACGTGACACCCCGCCGCCCGGGCTGGTCTTCGTGCCATGGTTCGATGCCAGCCAGCTGATCAACAAGGTGACGCTCGATGCCACCTGCCCGATCTCGTTGCAGACCGACTTCAAGAAGTGCGCGGTCAAGATCGTCAAGGTATAGAAGGAGACGCCATGAAGCCGAGCCGATCCTGGAAAATCCTGCTGGCTTTCAGTGTCTGGATCCTGGTTGCGACGTTCACGCTGTTCGTCGCGCCGGCTGGCGCGCAAGGACTGGTTGATGCCATGCGCGGACCGACACCGGTGGCCGACGAGTCCAAGGCGCCGCTGCTGTATCCGACCGAGAACAAGGATATCCGTCGCACGCGCAACTACACGATGCAGCCACCGACCATCCCGCACAAGATCGACGGCTACCAGCTGGATAAGGACTTCAACCGCTGCATGTTCTGTCACGCGCGTACCCGTACCGAGGAAACCGGCGCAATTCCGGTCAGCATCACGCACTACATGGACCGTGACAACAACGTGCTGGCCGAAGTCTCGCCACGGCGTTATTTTTGTGTTCAGTGCCACGTGCCGCAGGCCGATACCAAGCCACTGGTGGGCAACACCTTTGTCGACGTCGAGACCATGCTCAAGCGCAGCGGCAGCAAGGGTGCCAGCAGTGGCAACAGTGGCAAGGGCAGCAGCACCAAGAGCAGTGCCAAATAGCAGCGGGGCCAGCGATGAAGCGCAGACTCTGGGATCTCATCAAGCGCTACTGGCGCACGATCAATCGGCCCAGTGCGTATTTCAGCCTGGGCTTCCTGACGCTGGGCGGCTTCATTGCCGGCGTGCTGTTCTGGGGAGCTTTCAATACGGCACTGGAACTGACCAATACCGAGAAGTTCTGTACCGGCTGCCACGAAATGCGCGACAACGTGTACCAGGAATTGCAGGGCACGATCCACTTCACCAACCGTAGCGGCGTGCGCGCCAAATGCTCCGATTGCCACGTGCCGCACAACTGGACCGACAAGATGGCCCGCAAGATGCAGGCGTCGAAGGAGGTCTGGGCCAAGATCTTCGGTACCGTGAACACGCGCGAGAAATTCCAGGAGCATCGGCTGGTGCTGGCCCAGCACGAATGGGCGCGCTTCAAGGCCAACGATTCACTGGAATGCCGCAACTGCCACGACTATCAGTCGATGGACTTTACGCGGCAAAGTCCGCGCGCGCAGGCCATGCATTCGACCTATCTGGCCAACAAGGAAAAGACCTGTATCGATTGCCACAAGGGCATCGCGCATCATCTGCCCGACATCGGCAAGGCCGAGGAGCAATGACGCCATGACGGGCGCGGTGCTGGAGGCCAGCCACCTGACCGTCCGGCGCATGGGCCGGGCGATCTTTCGCGACATCAGCCTGTCGCTCGCCCCAGGTGCGCTGATGCAGGTCACCGGTGCCAATGGCGCGGGCAAGACCAGCCTGCTGCGTGTGCTGGCGAGCCTGCTGCAACCGGCTGATGGACAACTGTGCTGGCATGGTCGGCCGGTGCGTACCGGCGACGCCGGGTACCTGGCCAACCTTGCCTATATTGGCCACACCAACGGTATCGATGCCGATCTCGACGCCACTGAAAATCTTCACTTTGCCGCGCGCATGGCAGGCCTGCGACCCGACGCGGCAACGATCCGTCATGCGCTGACTGTGGTCGGACTCGATGCGGTGGCCGGCGTCCCGGTGCGCGCGTTGTCGCAAGGCCAGCGCCGCCGCGTGGCGCTGGCGCGCCTGGCCGTTTCGCGGCATGCGCTATGGTTGCTCGACGAACCGCTGACATCGCTCGATCACCAGGCGGCCGACCGCTTTGGTACGCTGCTCGACGCGCATCTGGCCGCTGGTGGCATGGCGGTCATTGCCACGCATCAGTTGCTACCGGTGCCCGGCGCGGTACTTGAACTCGCGCCCGCCACCAAGACGTCGAACAGGTGGCCCGCATGAGCGGCGCAATTTCCTCAACGTTATCCGCGACGTTCTCCATCGTCGCGCATGACCTGTCGATCGCCTGGCGCCGCCGCAGCAGCCTGCTGGCCAGCGTGGTGTTCTTCGTGATCGTCTCCAGCCTGTTTCCCCTGGCGATTGGCCCCGAACCGCAGCAATTGCGTGCGTTGGCGCCGGGCATCCTGTGGGTGGCGGCACTACTAGCCTCGATGCTGTCGCTATCGCGACTGTTCACGCAGGAGTATGCCGACGGCACGCTAGACCAGTTGCTGCTGTCGCCGCATCCGCTCGCCTTGCTGGTACTTGGCAAGATCTGTGCCCACTGGCTGACCAGCGGCCTGCCGCTGCTGGTACTGACCCCGTTGCTGGCCCAGCAGTACTCGCTGCCCGGAAGTGCGACGTTGCTGCTCTCGGTGTCGCTGCTGTTAGGCACACCCGTGCTAAGCCTGATCGGTTCGGTGGGCGCCGCGTTGACGCTGGGGGTGCGCGGCGGTGCCGTGCTGCTGTGCGTTCTGGTGCTGCCGCTGTCGATTCCAGTCCTGGTTTTTGGCGCAAGTGCGGGCGCCGCCGCCGATGCCGGCCTCGACGTAATGCCGCATTTCTCGCTGCTGGGCGCCTGCCTGGCGCTTGCCCTGCTGCTCTGCCCGCTCGCCACGGCAGCAGGCCTGCGCATTGCGATGGAGTGAGCACGATGACCCAACCCGTTCTGCTACCCGAAGCCCGCTCCCGCTCATCCCCAGCGCTGCGCGGTCGGCTGACGCAATTCGCGGCGCCCGCCAGGTTCTATCCGTTGGCCGGCCGACTGGCGCCATGGTTCTTTGCGTTCGCGGCACTATGGCTTGCCGTGGGACTGTGGCTCGGCTTTGGAGTGGCGCCGACCGATGCGCAGCAGGGTGAGGTCTACCGCATCATCTTTATCCATGTACCGGCTGCATGGATGTCGATGTTCATCTATCTGGTGATGGCCGGCTACTGTGGGTTGGCGCTGGTGCTACGTACGCGGCTGTCGGCGATGATGGCTTCGGCGCTGGCACCGACCGGTGCGATGTTCACCTTCATCGCGCTGTGGAGCGGCGCGCTGTGGGGCAAGCCGACCTGGGGCACGTGGTGGGTCTGGGATGCGCGGCTGACGTCCGAGCTGATCCTGCTGTTCCTGTACCTGGGCTTTATCGCACTCGAATCGGCCATCGACGAACCACGTCGCGCGGAACGGGCCTGCGCCGTGCTTGCGCTGGTAGGGGTCGTCAATATCCCCGTGATCTATTTCTCGGTGCAATGGTGGAACACCTTGCACCAGGGCGCCTCGGTCAGCCTGACCGCCGCACCCACCATGGCGCATACCATGCTGGCCGGCATGCTGGCCATGACGCTGGCGTGCTGGATGTACACGATAGCCGTGGCATTGGTGCGCGTGCGTTGCATCCTGCGCGAGCGTGGCGAGATCCGGGAGACCGCATCATGAGCGGGCACGCAGCCTATATTGCCGGTGCGTTCGGCATGGCGTTCGTACTGGTCGCCATCGAACTGCTCTGGCTCGCCAGACGGCGTCGCCGTCCCGTTGCAACGGAAGACGATCGATGACACCACGCCAGCGCCGGCTCGGCTTGCTGCTCGCCGCACTGGTATGCGGCGGCGTGGCGCTTACGCTCGTGCTCAATGCCTTTCGTTCGAACCTGGTGTTCTTCTTCAGCCCAAGCCAGATCGCCGCCAGCGAAGCGCCAACGGCGCGTGCGTTCCGGCTGGGTGGCCTGGTGGTGCCCGGCTCGATACGCCGCGAGGCAGACTCGTTGACCATCCGTTTCGTGGTTACCGACACACGGCACGAGGTGCCCGTGGTGTACAGCGGATTCCTGCCCGACCTGTTCCGCGAAGGCAAAGGTGTGGTGGCACGGGGCACGCTCGACGCCAGCGGCACGTTCAGGGCCAGTGAAGTGCTGGCCAAGCACGACGAGAACTATATGCCGCCTGAAGCGGCCGAGGCACTCAAGCGCGCCGCCAACGACAACGCAACCAGCCCGAAGGTGCAGCGATGAGCGTCGAACTGGGACACTTCGCACTGATCTGCGCGCTACTGGCCGCGCTGGTCCAGGGCGTGCTGCCACTGGCCGGCGCACCACGCGGCTTCGTACCCTGGATGGCACTGGCACGACCGGCGGCCGTGCTGCAATGGCTGCTGGTGCTGGCGGCGTGGTTGTCACTGACCGTGGCCTTCATCGACAACGACTTCAGCGTGCGCTATGTCGCCGCAAATTCCAACAGCGCCCTGCCGCTGGTCTATCGCATGGCCGCAGTGTGGGGCGGACATGAAGGATCGATGCTGCTGTGGACGCTGATGCTGGCATGCTGGTCGCTGGCCGTCGCGGTGTTCAGCCGAAACCTGCCGCTGGCGTTCGTGGCGCGCGTGCTCGGCGTGATGGGGGCCATCAGCAGCGGACTGCTGCTGTTCCTGCTGTTTGCCTCGAACCCGTTCATTCGCCTGCTGCCACGCGCGATGGAAGGCCGCGACCTGAATCCGTTGCTGCAGGACCCCGGCATGGTGTTTCATCCGCCCTTCCTCTACATGGGCTATGTCGGCTTTGCGGTAGCCTTCGCATTTGCGTTGGCGGCGTTGCTGGAAGGACGGCTCGATGCCGCGTGGGCACGCTGGTCCCGGCCATGGACCATCCTGGCCTGGGTGTTCCTGACCATCGGGATTGCGCTCGGCAGCATGTGGGCCTACTACGAGCTTGGCTGGGGCGGCTGGTGGTTCTGGGATCCGGTGGAAAATGCGTCGTTCATGCCCTGGCTGGCCGGCACCGCGCTGATCCATTCGCTGGCGGTCACCGAGAAACGCGGCGCATTCCGTGCCTGGACAGCACTGCTGGCCATCTTCACATTCTCGCTGAGCCTGCTCGGTACCTTTCTGGTGCGCTCGGGCGTACTGACCTCGGTACATGCATTCGCGGTGGACCCACGGCGTGGCATCTTTATCCTGGCCTTGCTGGGGCTGGTTACCGGTCTGGCGCTGGCGGTATTTGCCTGGCGCGCACCGCAACTGACGCGCCGCACCGATTTCAACCTGGCCTCGCGCGAATCGTTCCTGCTGGCCAACAATGTGCTGCTGGCCGTAGCCGCTTCGGCTGTACTGCTCGGCACGCTCTATCCGTTGCTGCTCGATGTGCTGGACCTGGGCAAAGTGTCGGTGGGACCGGCCTACTTCGAGCAGGTGTTCGTGCCATTGATGGCGCCCGCGGTGCTGCTGATGGGTGCAGCGCCGCTGGCGCGCTGGCGGCGCGGCGATCTGCCGCCGATGGCCAGGCGCCTGCGCTGGGCGGCCGTAGCCGCGATAGTGATCGGTATCGGCTTGCTGCTGGTGTTGCGCAACCGCTCGGCATTGACCGGACTGGGCCTGACACTGGCCGCGTGGTGCCTGGCCGGCGTGGCCGTAAGCCTGGCGGGCAAGCTCAGGCATCAGTGCGGCTGGCGTGAAGCGCTGCGCAGACTACCCGCAGGTTACTGCGGCATGCTGTTGGCGCATGCCGGCGTCGGTGTGTTTATCATCGGCGTAACGTTGGTCAACAGCCAGGAAACCATGCGCGAGTTGCCAATGCGGCCCGGCGAGGCAGTCACCGTCGACGGCTACACATTCCGTTTCGACGGCGTAACGCCGGCCATGGGCCCGAACTACGAAGCCTTGCGAGGCGTCATGACGGTGCGCCGCAACCACCGGCTGGTTACAACGCTGGTAACGGAGCGGCGCATCTATCGCAGCCAGGACATGCCTACCACCGAGGCGGCTATCGACACCGGCTTTACACGCGACCTGTACGTTGCCATAGGCGAGGCGGCCGGCGAGCATTCCTGGGCCGTGCGGATCTACGTAAAACCGTTCGTAAAATGGATCTGGGGCGGCTGCGCGCTGATGGCACTTGGCGGACTGATTGCGGCATGCGACCGGCGCTACCGGCTGCGGCATCGGGCTGTGGAGCAGCAAGCACCGCTCGGCGAGCCAGCGCATGTTCCGGGGCTGGCCCTGCGCGGCGGCGAGGAGCCCCAACCATGACCCGCTATCTGCTGCCCTTGGCGATCTTCATGGCGATGGTCGTGGCACTTGGCGCGGGCCTGCGCCACGACCCGCGCGAACTGCCGTCGGCACTGGTCGGCAAGCCGGCACCACAGTTTTCATTACCGGTATTGAACGCACAGGGCCAGACCATGCGGCGCTCGGACCTGCTCGGCAAGGTCTGGATTCTCAACGTCTGGGCCTCATGGTGTACAGCCTGCCGCACCGAGCATCCGGTACTGGTCGACTTCGCGGCAGGCTCGGCCGTGCCGCTCTACGGCCTGAACTACAAGGACTCCGCCCCGGCCGCGCAGGCATGGCTGCAGCAAATGGGCGATCCCTATGTGCAATCGCTGGTGGATACTGACGGCCGGGTGGGTATCGATTTCGGTGTCTATGGGGTGCCGGAAACGTACATCATCGACGCACAAGGCGTGGTGCGTTACCGTCAGGTGGGCCCGGTAACGCCAGACGTGATCGAGCAGCGCATCAAACCGTTGCTCAGGCAACTGGGGCAAGGTGATTGTGGTGGTGATGGCCATGCCTAGGTACTTGCTGCCGATGCTGGTCGCCATCCTGGCGCTGCATGCCAATGCGGGTCCTGCCTTGTCAGACACGGAACTCGACGCGCGCGTGCATGGATTGGCGCAGCAATTACGCTGCCTGGTTTGCCAGAACCAGACGCTGGCCGATTCGAATGCGGAGCTTGCCGTCGATCTGCGCCGCCAGATTCGCGCGCAGGTGGCCCAAGGCGCGAGCGATGATGCGATCAAGGATTTCCTGGTACAGCGCTATGGCGATTTCGTGCTGTACGACCCGCCGTTCAAGCCGTCTACATGGTTGCTTTGGCTGGGGCCGTTTGTGTTGCTGGTGGGGGTGATTGGATATCTCTGGCGCAGGTTGAAGCGCTTGCCCTCTCCCCCGGCCCCTCTCCCGCGTGCGGAAGAGGGGAGCAAACCGGTGGTGACATACTCGCGTTCGCGGTGGACAACCGCTACGCTTTGCGTCGTACTGCCGCCTGCGGCGGCCATGCTTTATCTTTATCTCGGCACACCTGCGGCGATGATGCGGCAGTCCGATGCGCATAGCCTGTCAGGCGACGCCCATACGCCGGACATTGCACAAATCGATGCCATGGTGGACCAGTTGGCGCGACGCCTGCAGGCCAATCCGCAGGATGCCAGCGGCTGGGTCATGCTGGCGCGCTCGTACACGGTGCTCGAGCGCTTTGACGATGCCGCTGCCGCCTATGCCAAAGCGGTGGCGCTGGCTCCCGATGTCGCATCGCTGCGCTCGGATTATGCCGACGTGCTCGCCAGCATCAACGGCGGATCTCTTGAAGGACCGGCGATGGACCAGATTCGCGCTGCGCTGGCGGCGGATCCAGACGACCCCAAGGGGCTGGCCCTCGCCGCCAGTGCGGCCGCCGAGCGCGGCGATACCGCACAGGCAGTAGGCTACTGGGAACACCTTTACAAGCTGTTGCCACCCGACTCTCAAACCGCTACGCGCATTGCCGCCAACCTGACGGCGGCCCGCGCGGCAGCGGCCAAATAGAGCCGTTATGCGCAAGGCAATCGTATAACGACGAGTCGTGTCGACGAAACCTTCGGCCGTGCGCCGCACATGAAACCTCGTGTCTTTGCGCAAGGACAAGCCTCGCGACTGCAAATCGCCCGACAATGCGCGCTCAATTGCATTACGAGCAGTCATTATGTGGTACCCCAATACGCGGCCAGGGGCAGAGATGCCCGCAAGCGCGCCGCGTCGCAGTCGCCAGGCCTTTGCGTTGCCAGTAAGGCCGCCGCAAAAAAGCTTGCAGCCCGCCCTGCCGCTTCGCCATATCAACACCAATCAACTGCGCAGGTTCGTGCTATTGATGCATCATCGATCCGCCATCGCGGCGGAGCGCCATTCCGGCATCCGCGCCGCGTGCATCCTCTATGCCATCCGGCGTGTCGAGGAACGGCTCGGGATCACGCTGTTCACGCGTGAAGCGACCACGATGCAACCCACCGCGGCCGCCATCCGGCTTTATCCCTGCGCCATCCGTCTGCTGCTGATGTGGGATAGCCTGATGGCAGAGATGCGGTCACCACGAAACAGCGCAACGCCGGCCTTACCGACAGCACCGGCGATGAAACCTGCCAGCTAGCCTCAGGGCGGATTCCCGAGTCGGATAGTGATTTCGCAAGGTCATCGTAGAATGGCACCTGCCCCTTCCGACCAAGAGGAATCCGCCCATGACCGAGCCTTCCGGTCTGCACCACAAGACGTTCCTGCTGTTGCTGGCACTGGTGACCGTTGCGTTCTTCTGGATCCTGTTGCCGTTCTATGGCGCCGTGTTCTGGGGCGCCGTGCTGGCCATCCTCTTTGCACCATTGCAACGGCGGCTCGTGGCTACGCTGCGGGGCCGCAGCAATATTGCCGCGCTGCTGACGCTGCTGCTGGTGCTGTTGCTGGTGATCCTGCCGATGACCGTGATCACCATGTCCCTGGTCAGGGAAGGCGTCAACCTCTATGACAGCATCCGGTCGGGCCAGATCAACTTTGGACATTACTTCCAGTCCGCCGCCGATGCGCTGCCGCCTTTCGTGCGCGACATGATGGCACGCGCGGACCTGGCCAGCATCTCCGACATCAAGGACAAGCTCAGCGCCAGTGCGCTGCAGGCCAGCCAACTGGTGGCCACGCGCGCGTTGAGCATCGGGCAGAACACGGCCCAGTTCATGATCAGCTTCGGCATCATGCTGTACCTGCTGTTCTTCCTGTTGCGCGATGGCCCGCAGTTGTCGCGGCGCATACGGGTAGCCGTTCCACTTGGCGCGGTCCACAAGCAGCACCTGATCCAGAAGTTCACCACGGTCGTGCGCGCCACGGTCAAGGGCAATATCGCCGTCGCGGTCGTGCAGGGGGTGTTGGGCGGCGGCATCTTCACCGTGCTCGGCATCCAGGGCGCGTTGCTGTGGGGCGTGGTGATGGCGTTCCTGTCGTTGCTGCCGGCCGTTGGCGCTGGACTGATCTGGTCGCCTGTGGCGATCTACTTCCTGCTGACGGGTTCGATACTCAAGGGCTGCGTACTGATCGGATTCGGCGTGCTGGTCATCGGCATGGTCGACAACGTGCTGCGCCCGATCCTGGTCGGCAAGGATACGCAGATGCCCGACTACGTCGTGCTGATCTCCACGCTCGGTGGCATGGCACTGTTCGGGCTTAACGGCTTTGTAATCGGGCCGCTGATTGCCGCGCTGTTCATTGCCTGCTGGGACCTGAACAATGGCGACGATCCGGCCAACCGGTGACGGTTCCATCGTGCATCCGCTGTGATCGATGGGATCGGATTATGTCGCGGCTACTGCAACGACAATATCGGCATTTGACGAAACTATTGGTATCAGAAGTTCAGGATTGATCAATCGGGGACGCGTGTCGTGGACAGACTCCAGGCAATGAAAACCTTCGTGGCCGTCGTGGAAAGCGGCGGCTTCACGCCGGCGGCGCGCAAGCTGGACCTGTCGCTGAGTGTGGTGAGCCGCGTGGTGACGGACCTGGAAACCCATCTGGGCGTGCGGCTGCTCACGCGCACCACGCGCGTGGTGAGGCCCACCGCAACCGGCACGGCCTACTACGAGAACTGCCGCCGCATCCTGGCGGAGATCGACGATGCGGAACTGGCCGCAACCGGCGCGCATGCGGCCCCGCGCGGACGCCTGTCGATTACCGCCTCGGTCCTTTTCGGGCGCAGGTTTGTCACGCCGGTCGTGGTCGAATACCTGCGGCGCTTCCCCGAGGTCGATGTCGACTGCCTGTTCATCGACCGCGTCGTCAATTTCATCGACGAGGGCATCGATGTCGGCGTGCGGATTGGCGACTTGCCGAACTCCTCGTTGCAGGCCATCCCGGTTGGCCATGTGCGGCGCGTGGTCTGTGCAGCGCCCGACTATCTGGCTCGACATGGCGTGCCCACGTCACCCGACCGGATCGACCAGCACTCGGTGATACAGACCACCGGCATTTCCACCCTGCCCGAATGGCGCTTCATGCACGATGGCCAGCCCCTGCCCGTCCGTTTGTCACCGCGCATGGCGACCACCACCAATGACTCGGCCATTGCGGCGGCCGTGGACGGCTTCGGGCTGGTACGCGTGCTGTCCTACCAGATTGCCGACGAACTGCGCGATGGCAGGCTGCGCATCGTACTGGATGATTTCGAACCTTCGCCGCTGCCGATTCATGTGATCCACCGTGAGGGGCGCCATGCCCAGCACAAGGTTCGCGCATTTATCGACCTGGCCGTCGACACGCTACGGGCAACCCCGTCGCTGAACCAAGCCCCCTGATTCTTCTGAATTTCACAAGAGTTCCTTCTTTTGGCGCTAGTTTTTTTGGGGTCATGGGCCACCTATAGTCGATTCCAGGCGGCATCTACACCGGATGCGGCAACAATCGACCAAGGACAGCCCAAACATGAAACTCTACGGCCACCCGCTCTCGGGCCACTCGCACCGCGCCCGGCTTTTCCTTTCGCTGCTGAGCCAGCCGGCCGAGCTGATCGACGTGGACCTGCTGGCCCGTGCCCACAAGACGCCCGAATTTCTCGAACTGAACGCGTTCGGACAGGTGCCGGTACTGGTCGATGGCGACACCGTGGTGAGCGACTCGAACGCCATCCTGGTCTACCTGAGCAAGAAGCTGGGGCGCACCGACTGGCTGCCGGAAGGCCCGGCCGAAGCCGCCGCGGTACAACGCTGGCTGTCGGTGGCCGCTGGCGATCTGGCCTTCGGTCCGGCCCGCGCACGCCTGGTCACGGTATTCAAGGCTGCTGTCAACGGTGAAGAGGCGATCGAGCGTGCGCATCTGGTGCTCAAGCGCATGGAAGGCGCCTTGGCCACACGGAACTGGATCGCCGCCGATCACCCGACCATTGCCGATGTAGCGCTCTACAGCTACACCGCACGCGCGCCGGAAGGCTTCGTCGCCCTCGACGAGTACCCGAACATCCGCAACTGGCTGGCACGCATTGAAGCGCTGCCCGGCTTTGTGCCGTTCCAGCAAACCCCGGTTGGCCTCGCGGCCTGACCCCGGCAACAGGAGCCCGTCATGACCACGCATCAAGCACCGAAAGTTGAAGTCTTGCCAGGCACGCCCTGGCACGCAGGCGAACTGATGTTGCAGGTGCGTGCCGGCGTGCACGAGCGGCTCGGCGAAATCGGGTCGCGCGTCGTGCGCGACTACATGCCCGACCAGCATCGCGACTTTTTTGCGCAGTTGCCCTCCATCGTGATCGGCACCGTGGCACCCGACGGGCGGCCATGGGCAACCGTGCGCGCGGGGCATCCGGGCTTCATGCACTCTCCCGATCCCCATACACTCGACGTCAGCTCGGTACGCGACGCCGACGATCCCGCCGATCCCGGCATGGACGACGGCGCCGCCATCGGTCTGCTGGGCATCGAGCCGGCTACACGGCGGCGTAACCGCATGAATGGCGTGATCCATCGCACCGGCAATGCGCAGTTTCAGGTGTCGGTGGGCCAGAGCTTCGGCAATTGCCCGCAGTACATCCAGAAGCGCGATTTCGTGATCACACGCGATCCGGCCGCGCCCAATGACGTTGCGCCACAGGCGTTGACCGAGCTGGACACGCGTGCCCGCACGCTGATCAGCCATGCGGACTCGTTCTTCGTGGCGTCGTATGTGGATTTGCCCGACGGCCAGCGCCAGGTCGATGTATCGCACCGGGGCGGCAAACCCGGCTTCGTGCGTGTGGACCCCGACGGGGGCCTGACGATCCCCGACTTTCCGGGCAATACGTTCTTCAATACGCTTGGCAACCTGATGGTGAACCCGGTGGCTGGACTGGTGTTCGTGAGCTACCCGACTGGCGACCTGCTGCAACTGAGCGGCCGCGCCGAGGTCATCACCGACTCGCCCGAGATTGCACGCTTCGACGGAGCCCAGCGGCTATGGCGCTTCATGCCCGAACAGATCGTACGGCGCGATCGGGCCTTGCCGCTGCGCTGGGATTTCATCCCCGGCGGCGCATCACCGCAGGCATTGGCTACCGGTAGCTGGAACTAAGCATGGTGGCTGTGCCACAATCGCGCCAACCTTGGCCCGACCGGATGCTCCCATGTCCCTGGAAGCCCTGCAGAACATCAATCCGCAATCGCTGCTCGACACCGCCATCAGCCTGACTGCCGCCTTTATCCTGGGCGGCATGATCGGCTTTGAAAGACAGTACCGCCAGCGCACCGCCGGCCTGCGCACCAATGTGCTGGTGGCCGTGGGCGCGGCGATCTTCGTCGACATGGCCAATCACATTGCCGGACACGACGGCGCTGTGCGTGTGGTGGCCTATGTGGTATCGGGAATCGGCTTCCTGGGGGCCGGCGTAATCATGCGCGAGGAAGGCAATGTCCGCGGACTCAATACCGCGGCCACGCTCTGGTGTTCGGCGGCGGTAGGCGCCTGCGCGGGCGCCGACATGATCGTTGAAGCCGCCATCGGCGCGCTGTTCGTGCTGGCCGCCAATACCCTGCTGCGTCCTGTGGTGGATCGCATCAACCGCCAACCGCTGGACACCACGGCGGTGGAAGTCACGCACACCGTGCACGTGATCACTTCACGCGACTATCAGAAGACCGCGATGCGGCTGCTGGAAGAAGCGCTGGACACGGCCCAGTACCCGACGCAGGATCTGGAAGTGCGCGCGTTTGGCGAACAGGATGTGGAAATCGAGGCGGCGCTGGTATCGACCTCGGTCGACGGCGACGTGCTCGACAGGATCGTGGCGCGGCTCGGCGGCGCCAACGTGGTCAGCCAGGCGTACTGGAGTGCGAGTACCACTGAGTGACGTGGTCAGATGCGGATACGCCGGCCCTCTCCCCCGCCCCTCTCCCGCGCGCGGGAGAGGGGAGAAAACCCCCGGGCCAGCCTGTCAACCTTCGACCAGCTCTCTCACCGCCCCCACCGCAAACTGCGCCAGCACGCGCAACGCCGTAATATCCTCGGCCGTCCAGAACTCGACACCGGCCAGATAGTTGAACGTGCCAATCACCGCACCGCCATGACATAGCGGTACGTTGACCACGCCGTTCAAGCCAAGCCCGCGGATGGTGGCGATATCGTCGAAGACGGCGGCCAGCGCGGCATCGCCCTCACCCACGAACACTTCGCCGCGCACCAGCAACTGGCGCGTCCACGCGGTATCGCCCTTCTGCTTCTTGCCGCCGACCGGATAGGCCAGCGGGTCCGAGGACCAGAGCCGCTGGATCTCGCCAGTGCGCGCATGCCACGCATTGATCGTCAGCAGTCCCGGCCCGACGATATCGAGCGTGGCCTGCCCGATGGCATCCAGCACGGCCACTGGCGATGTTGCCGCACGCAGCTTGTCGAACAGCGGATGCAGATGCGTTTGCCAATGGCCCAGCGTATCGACGCTTGCCATCATCATTCGCCCTTGATGCCGAGGTCCTTGATCAGCTTGCCGTAACGGTCCGCGTCACGGCGCAGGATCTTGCCGAATTCCTGCGGCGTCGAGGTAGCCGTTTCCACACCAATCGAATCCATCTTGGCCTTGACCTCGGGCAGCGACATCACGCGATTGATTTCCTTGTTCAAGCGTGCCACCAGATCTGCAGGCATGTTCTTCGGACCGAACGCGCCGTACCACACGGACAGTTCATATCCGGGGATGGTCTCGCCAACGGTCGGTACGTTCGGCAGCAGTGGCGAGCGCTTGGCTTCGGTCACGGCCAGCAGCTTGAGCTTGCCAGCCTTCACGTGCGGCAGCGTCTGGGTACCGGCCGAGAACAGCAGTTGCGTCTGGCCCGCCACGGTATCGACCACGGCCGGTGCACCGCCCTTGTACGGCACGTGCAGCATCTGCACGCCCGCCATCTTCTCGAACAGCACCGCGCTCAGGTGATTGGTGGAACCGGGGCCGGCACTGGCGTAGGCCAGCTTGCCCGGGTTGGCCTTGGCATAGGCAATCAGTTCCTTGACGTTGTTGGCCGGCACCGACGGGTTCACCACCATCGTGTTGGTCACATAGGCCAGTAGTCCCAGCGGCGTGAAATCTTCCACGCCCTTGAAGGGCATATTGGCCATCAGCGCCGGGTTCATCGCATGTGTGCTCATCGAGCCCACCAGCAGCGTATAGCCGTCGGGCTGGGCGCGCACCACCATTGCCGAACCGATATTGCCCGATGCACCGGGCTTGTTGTCGACGATCACCGGCTGGCCCAGCGACTTGGTCAGGTGCTCGGACAATACGCGCGCAAGAATGTCCGTGGAGCCGCCGGCGGCCCAGGGCACGATCAGCGTAATTGGCTTGGTCGGATACGCATCGGCGGCGCCAACGACGCTGGCAAACGACATGGCCAGTGCGGCGGCACCGCACAGCAGGCTTTTGACTACGGACCTCATCTTGCAACTCCCCTTCAGTCTTGCTCTATGTGAATTGAACGTTTCAACGGCCTACCGCATAACCTTGCATGCCACGCGCATTGGCACCGGCGCGCAGCACCAGTCGCCCCTTGTTATCGCGTTCGCGCGTGCAGGCCGACATGCGGCCTTCGGACCAGTCTTCGCCTACGCGAACTTCGTGCCCGCGTGCGCGCAGTGCATCGATGGTTGCCGCAGGCATGCGCGATTCCACCGTCAGGCGGTTCAGCGTGGTCTGGCGTGGCCAGAACGATTGCGGGAAATGGTCGATATGCCAGGCCGGCGCGTCGATGGCTTCCTGCAGGTTCATGCCATGCACCGCATGCCGCATGAAGAAGGCCAGCGACCATTGGTCCTGCTGGTCGCCACCGGGCGTGCCGAACACCATGTAGGGCTCGCCATCGCGCATGCAGAGCGATGGCGACAACGTGGTGCACGGACGCTTGCCCGGTGCCAGCGTATTGGGCAGGCCCGGCTCCAGCCACGTCATCTGCAGGCGCGTATTGAGCGCGAAGCCCAGCGACGGAATCGTCGGGCTCGACGACAGCCAGCCGCCCGACGGCGTGGCCGCCACCATATTGCCGTGGCGATCGATCACGTCGATATGGCAGGTATCGCCAACGAACACCTCACGCTCGGCCCATTCGCTGACCGGCGGCAACGCGGCGAACGTGGGCTCGCCGATACCGAAGCGCACATCGGCCGCGGCCAGCGTGCGATCGGCGACGCTCAGGTCGGGCATACGTGGCGCAAGGCCCTTGAGCGCGCCCGGCAGCATCGTCAGCGCGGCCTTGTCACCGATCAGCGCCGCGCGCGCTGCGAGGTAATGCGGATTCAACAGCGCGCAGAGATGGCTGTCCTCGAACAAGGGATCGCCATACCATGCGGTGCGATCGGCCATCGCCAGCTTGGCGGCCTCGGCAATCTTGTGCACGAATTCGGGCGAGGTCGGCGCGTGGGCTTCCAGCCCGGCATGACGCAACATGCCGAGCTGCTGCAGGAACATTGGCCCCTGGCTCCAGATATCGCACTTGGCAACCGAGTAGCGGCCGAAGTCGAGCGATACCGGTGCTTCGACGGTCGGCTTCCAACCGGCCATATCGTCGTAGCGCAGCAGGCCCGTGTGCTTCTCGCCCGTGGTATCGCGGACCGGGGTGTTGCGGCAATACTCGTCGATGGCCTCGGCAACAAAGCCGCGATACCAGCAATCCATGGCCGCATCGATCTGGCCTTCGCGGCTATCGCTTTGCGCGATTGCCGTCTCGATCACGCGCGTATAGGTATCGGCCAGCACCGGCAGCGTATGCAATGCCCCGGGGCGCGGCACCTTGCCATCGGGCAGCCACGTATCCGCCGAGCTGTGCCATTCGTCACGGAACAGCGCCTGCACGGCCAGGATGGCCTGCGAGATACGCGGCACCAGCGGAAACCCGTTGCGTGCATAGCCGATGGCCGGCGCCAGCACATCCGCAAGCGACCACGTGCCATGCTCGCGCAGCATGGTCAGCCACGCGCCGAAGGCGCCGGGTACCGTGGCCGGCATCAGGCCGATGCCGGGCATCATCTCCATGCCCTGCTTGCGCAGCGCTTCCGGATCGGCCAGCGCCGGGGCCGGACCCTGGCCGCATACCGAGCGCGCGGCGCGTTCACGTTCGCTCCAGAACAGGATCGGCACTTCACCACCGGGACCGTTCAGGTGCGGTTCGACGACTTGCAGCACGAAACCCGCCGCCACTGCCGCATCGAACGCATTGCCACCGCGTTCCAGCACGCCCATTGCGGTTTGCGTGGCCAGCCAGTGCGTGGAGGCGGCAACGCCAAAGGTGCCGACGATCTCCGGGCGTGTCGTGAACATGTGCGATTGACTCCAATTGAATGCATTTGAACCGTAAGTCGAGTATAGGCAGATCAAATAACTGTCAGGATCGAATTACTTATCGTTGTATTACCATTCGGTTATATCCAACCCGAGGCCCGATTGATGCCAATCGCCACTGACAAGCTGCTGCACCAGATCGTGTCGCGCCTGCGCCTGCGCCAGTTGCCGCTGTTGCTGGCACTGGAGCGGCAACGCTCGGTATCGCGTGTGGCGGCTGAGATGAACCTGTCGCAACCGGCCGTGACCAAGGCGCTGCGCGAAATCGAGGACATCTTTATGACGCCGCTGTTCACGCGCACGCGCAACGGCCTCGAACCGACCGCCACCGGCGCGGCCGTGCTCAGCCATGCGCGCATGACAATGGCAGATGCCGAAGCGTTGGGGCGCAAGCTCGGCGTGATCGAGGCGGGCCAGCGCGGCCGTTTGCGGATTGGCGTGATTCCCTACACCGCGCGCGCGGTGCTCGATGCCGCGCTGGCCTACGGGCTTAATCAATCGCCACGGATTGCAGTGCTGGTACGTGAAGGCACCACCGATGAACTGGTCAATGCGCTGCGGCAACACGAACTCGACTGCGCCATCGCCCGCTCGTTCTACCTGGCCGGCGAGGACATCGTGCAGCAACCGCTGTATCGGGAAGAACCGGTGCTCGTGGTACCGTCGCGAGCCAAGGCCCGCCTGTCGCGCGGCGGACTCGACTGGAAGCGGCTGGCCGAACTCGACTGGATTTTGCCGCCCCCGCATACCCCGGTGCGGCGCACGATCAATACGATGTTCGCGGTGGCCGGCGTGGCACCACCGCTGCCCATCGTCGAAACCTATTCAATCAAGCCAATGGCCACCCTGCTGCGCAGCCTGCCCGAAGCCATCACGATCGTGCCGCGCGCGGTGGCGGAAGAACTGATCGAACTTGGCGACGCGGCGACGCTGCCGTTTTCATTGAGCTGGGACTTGCCGCCCGTGGGCGTGATGTGGCGACGCGAGTCGGATGAGAATGAACTGGTGATGCCGCTGGTGGCGGCGTTGCAGGCGGCGGTGTAGGCATGTTTTTGCTCCCCTCTCCCGCCCGCGGGAGAGGGGCCGGGGGAGAGGGCAAGCGCCCCAAATCACCAACATCGCATCAAAAAACAAACAGCATGAAAACCATAACCCTCTACCTCCTGACCGCCCTAGCCGAAATACTAGGCTGCTATCTCCCCTACCTCTGGCTACGCCAGAACGGCAGCCCATGGCTACTCCTCCCCGGCGCCGCCTCGCTAGCCGTCTTCGCATGGCTGCTAACCCTGCACCCCGACGCTTCAGGCCGCGTCTATGCCGCCTACGGCGGTATCTATATAGCCGTAGCCATCATCTGGCTCTGGCTCGTCGACGGCGTGCGCCCCAGCGCCTGGGATATGACAGGCGTCACAATCGCGGTCGCCGGCATGGCCATCATCGTGTTTCAACCACGCTAAAGTCAGAATTAAGGGCAGATTAACGGTCACTTTCTCTGACAAAAACCGTCACTTTGTGCATCTTGAGCCATACCCTCCAACAGGAGGGTGACAAATTGTGGCAGTTACATCCCGTTACAGGTGACAAGAAATCTCACATTTAAGTGAAAAACGATGGTTTTGGGGCTGGCACATCTGTTGCTCACTATGCACCCGACAGCTGAAGCGCTGTTCTCAATTAATTACAGGGGTCAATTCCATGAAAAAAGCACGGATGGGAAACCAACGGGTACAAAAGGGTTTTACGCTGATCGAACTGATGATCGTGGTCGCGATCATCGGTATCCTGGCCGCTATTGCGATTCCGCAGTATCAGGCTTACGTGGCGAAGTCTCAGGTCAATCGTGTGATCGGCGAATCGTCCGCAATCCGTACCGCCGCGGAGGCTTGTATCAATGAGGGCCGCACGACCGTCCTCGCAGTGGACGACCCGACCAGCACTAACGTTGCAGTATGTAACCTGGGCCGTACGGCTTCGACGCTGCTGCAAGACGCCGGCCAAATCCCGGTGGTTGTCCTGAATGCGACCCCGTCGACCATCGTTGCAACGCTTGGCGGGTCAGCTGCTCGCTCGGTTACCAACGCAGTCGTGACTTGGACGCGCGACGCTGCCGGTACGTGGGTCTGCGGCATCACGAACGGCCCAACCGCGGCTGGCTGGAGCCCGTCTTTCGCTCCGGCAAGCTGCCCGGCGTCGTAATTCGAACCTAGCACCACAGAAAAGCCCTGGCCTTTCCCCAGGGCTTTTTTGCATTTACACCATCCCAATCCGCATCACCCCGCCTCCCCCCGCATCCCGATCTCCGCGATCAGCTTTCCATACCTTGCATTCTCGGCTGCCACCATCTGGGCAAACTGGGCCGGTGAATCGCTCTTCCTGATTTCTCCCGAGTTGGCCTTGGTCGATGCGTCGAGCTTGCCGTTTGCCTGCAGCATGGCCACGGCATCAAACAGGCGCTTGGTCAGTGCCGCTGGCAGACCGGCCGGTGCGAACAGCCCGCTCCAGTTATCGAGCACAAACCCCGGAGGAAGTGATTCCGCCAGCGTGGGTACCTCGGGAAAGAAAATCGAGTGGGCCGACGATGACACCGCCAGCGCGCGGATCTGGCCATTGCGCAGGAACGGCGCGGCCGTCGACAGTACCGGCATGCCGAACTGGGTCTGGCCACTGAGCATCGCGGTCAGGATTTCGCTGGCGCCCTTGTACGGGATATGCACGGCCTGGGTATGGGTCTGGTGCAGCAGCGTCTCAACAGCCAGATGCGACACACTGCCCTTGCCGCCCGATCCGTAGTTCAACGCGCCCGGCTTCTTGCGCATCGCGTCGATCAGTTCGCGCGCGCTCTTGAATGGCGACGCGGCCGGCACCGCCAGCACCACCGGACCACCCGACAGCGACGAGATGGCCGTGAAATCCTTCGTCACGTCGTACGGCTGATCGCGGTACAGATGCACGTTGATTACGTGCTGGTTGGCCAGCAGTCCCAGCGTATAGCCGTCGGGATCGGCGCGCTTCAAGGCGCGCGCACCGATAATGCCGCCCGCGCCGCCGATGTTTTCGACCACCAGCGGCTGGCCCAGCAGCGGTGCCAGTTCAGCCGACAGCGCGCGCGCTGACGCGTCGGGCGCGGTGCCCGCGATAAACGGCACGATCAGCCGGATCGGACGCGAAGGATACGGGGCGGCGGCGCTGGCCGTGCGGCCGAGCGCGCCATACATGGCCGCTGCGCCTGCCGTGGCAAGCCACTGACGACGATTCATGAGTTGTCTCCTGTCTTTTATTTTGCTCGGTCACGCTGCAGCCGGATCGAGGATCGCCTTGGCGATGGTATTGCGCTGGATCTCGCTGGTGCCCGTGAAGATGCGGAACATGCGCAGCTTGCGCCAGGTCTGTTCGACCGGATGCCCACGCGTAACGCCAAGGTTGCCGTGGATCTGCACCGCCTTGTCGGCTACCTCGAAGCAGCGCTCCGACACAAACAGCTTGCATGCCGCTGCCTTCATGCGCAGGTCGGCGCCGGCATCGGCCAAAAGCGCGGTCTGCGCAATCATGCTTTCGCACGCCCATAGTGCGGCGGCCATATCGGCCAGCATATGCTGGATGGCCTGGAAGCGCGCAATGGGCCCGCCAAACTGGCGTCGCTGCCCGGCATACTCGACCGATGCCTGATAGGCGCGCGTGGCCAACCCCAGCATCGACGGGCAATGCAGCAAGCGGTTCACATTGATGCGCGACATGCCGAGCTTGAAGCCGCGCCCCTCGCCGCCAAAGATATTCGCGCGCGGCACGCGTACATTCTCGAAGCGGATGTCGGCATCGATATGCTGTCCCGACATCGGCACATACTCGGTGCTCACGGTTACGCCCGGCAGATCGAGATCGACCAGCACCGCGGTGATGGCTGGCGGGGTGGTGGAGGCATCGGTCACGCACATCACAATCGCAAAGTCCGCGAACGGTGCGCCGCTGATGTAGTGCTTCTGCCCATTGATCACCAACTCGTCGCCGTCGACTACCGCGCTGGTACGAATGCTCTGCGCATCGGAGCCCGAATGCGGTTCGGTCAGCGCGAAGCAGGTCGACTTCTCGCCGCGGATCACCGGCCCGAAATAACGCGCGACCTGATCGGGCGTGGCGTACTTGAGCATATTGCCGACGCGCGGCGGTCCGCCAAGATCGCCCAGCACATGCGGCGCCAGTACCGCGCCGCTGGCAGCCAAGTCGGCCTTGAGCGCGCATTGCTCGGCGATATTGAGACCCTTGCCGCCCAGTTCTACCGGCAGGCAGGCCGCGTAGAGCCCGAGTTCGCTGGAACGTCGCCATACGCCGCGCAACACCTCGCGCGGCCATGGGTCTTCGGGGCCCAGCCCGAGCTCGCGTTCGATGGGCCGCAGTTCCTCGTCGATAAAGCGTTGCACCGCGGCACGCGTTTCCAGCAGCACCGGATTGGTCAGGTGGTCGAACATGGTCGTGGCTCTCCTAGTTCACGCGCCGGCTGGCGCCGAGCCAGTACTGCTCGCGCACCAGTTTGCGGGCCAGCTTGCCGCTGGCATTCTTGGGCAGCTCGGCCACGAAATCGACCGAGCGTGGCGACTTGTAGTCGGCAATGCGCGCGCGGCAATGGCCGATCAGTTCCGCCGCGCTGGCCTGGCGCCCCGGCCACAAGGCCACCACGGCCTTGACGGTCTCGCCCCAGGTTTCATCGGGCACGCTGATCACGCAGGCCTCCATTACATCGGGATGCTGGTACAGCGTGGCTTCCACCTCGGTCGGATAAACATTGAAACCACCCGAGATAATCATGTCCTTCTTGCGATCCACGAGGTACAGGTAGCCATCGGCATCCACGCGTGCAAGATCGCCGGTATGGAGCCAGCCATCGACCAGCACCTCGCGCGTCAGTTCGGGCTCGCCCCAGTAGCCCTGGAATACATCGGCACCCCGAATCACGAGTTCGCCGATCTCGTCGCCGCTGACCTCCTCGCCGCGCTCGTTGACCACGCGGACCTCGGTCTCTCCAAGCGCCCGACCGCACGAAGCCAGCCGCTCCGGATGCTGTGCGATAGCCAGTGCATGGTCGGTGGTCGACAGGCGCGTGACGCCCGAGGTCGACTCGCTGGCGCCGTAGCCTTGCGAAAGCACCGGGCCAATGCGCTCCCAGGCTTCGCGAATACGGGCCGGGGCCATCGGCGCGGCGCCGTAGGCCAGCGTCTTGAGACTGCTCAGGTCCGCGCTGGCCAGCGTTAGCTCGGCCAGCAGCATATTGATCATCGCCGGCACCATGAACACGTGCGTGAGCTTCAGGCGCGCCACATCGGCCAGGAACCCGGCCGGCTCGAATTTCTCGAACAGCACCAGCGTGGCACCCAGGAACAGGTAGGGCTGCATCAGCATGCCCGACGCATGCGTGACCGGCCCGATCAGCGCCAGCCGGTCACCGGGCCGCGCAGGGCGGTCCATGGTCAGGATCATCTTGCGCAGCGAGGCCAGCCGGTTGCCATAACTCTGCATCGCGGCCTTGATCTTGCCCGTCGAGCCCGACGAGAAATGCAGCACGGCAAGGTCTTCAGGCTGTGGCGTGTAGTCGATGGCAGTGGTGCTTCCGCTGGCCACCAACGTTTCGTAGGCGCTGTATGCAGATTCCGAACCTTCGGCGCCGGCGATCGCGAAGAAATGCTCGATGCAGCCAAAGCCACGTGTATCGCGCGAGTAAGCGGTGTAGCCCGGCCCGGCAATCATCACACGCGGCGTGCAGTTCTCGACCACATCGGAAGCCTCATTGGCCGTGAAACGCGGATTCAGCGCGGCCTTGACCAAACCCGCCTTGTACAGCGCGCATTCGATCTCGACGATCTCGGGGCAGTTGCGCGACTGGATCGCCACGCGGTCGCCCTGCTTCAGCCCCAGGGCCAGCAAGGCATTGGCCAGGCGCGTGGAGCGCTCATCGAGCTGGCGGTAGGTCAGTACCCGGTCGCGGTACAGCACGGCGGGATTGTCGCCCCAATAGCGCGCCGCGCGCCTGAGGAAATAGGCAAACGTCATTGATGTCTCCATGTTTGCGGTGTTGTGCCCCAAGTCTGTAAGATGCAGCCCATCACTACAATGTTGTGATTGGAATCAAGTCATAAACAACAGGAATGCCTGATGGAGACCCGTGATCTGGAATATGTGCTGGCCGTGGCAGCCCATGGCGGCATTGGCCGCGCCGCCGACTCGCTTGGCATGACCCAGCCGGCGCTGACCAAGGCAATCCAGCGCGTGGAGGCGCAGCTAGGCGTGCCGCTATTCGAGCGCACCACGCTGGGCATGCGCGTCACGCAGGCCGGCACGGTGTTTATGGAACGCGCGCGACGCATCCGGCTGGAATACGAAGATGCGCTCAAGGAGATGCATGGCATCCAGACTGGCGAACAGGGCGTGCTGCGGCTTGGTTATTCGCCTTCGATGCCGAATGCGCTGGTGCTCGGGGCCTGCCGGCAACTGATCCGTGAACGTCCCGTGGCACGCTTGCGCCTGACCATGCGCGTGGCCCGCGAACTGATGGATCTGGTGCAGGCTGGCGAAATCGATCTTGCCCTCGCGCCCTTGCCGCGCCAGGCCAACCCGGCGCTGGCCTCGCGCGAACTGTTCACGGACCGGCTGGCCGTGGTGGCCGACGAGGCTCATCCGCTGCAGCGACGACGCAACCTGACGCTAGCTGACCTGGCCGGCCAACAATGGCTATTGCCAAGTTCGCATGTACTGATCCGCCAGCAACTGGACGCAGCGTTTGCGGAGTTGGGACTGCCTGCCCCGATCCTGCGCGTGGAAACCGACTTCGGCAGCACGGCCCTGTTCGAACTCGTGCGCGGCACCGAGATGCTTTGCCTCGCGGGTTCGACCGGCAATAGCAAGCGGGCCGGCTTGCGGCCGATTGCCTTGCGCGCCGATGCACTCGATCTGGGACGTCGCGTGGGCGTGATGTCGCGCGCGGGTGCCTATCTGTCGCCGCTTGCACAGCGCATGATCGACATCCTTGAGGCCCACATGGAGTAAGTCGTTACTGGAACGTACGCAGATAGGCCAGCAGGTCGTCGATCTGGCGCGCATTGCTCATGCCCCAGAAACGCATCTTGGTACCTGGTACCACCTTGCCCGGCGACTCCATGAATGCGCGCAGCGTGGCCTCATCCCAGACCACGTTCGATGCTTTCATGGCATCGGAATAACGGTAGTCGCTGGTGCTGCCGGCCTTGCGGCCGAAGACCGCATTGAGCTGGGGACCAAACGCGGCGCGTGCCGATGGGCCAACGTGGTGGCATGAGGCACAGCGCGTGGTGAAGAGCTCCTTGCCGGCCTGGAGATCGGCGGCATGGGCGTTGGCGGTGAGGATAGCGACGAGGGCGACGGCGTACTTCATGATGCTTGGTTGGTGATTGTCAGGCTTGCCCTCTCCCCCGGCCCCTCTCCCGCCATGCGGGCGAGGGGAGAAAAACATTGGCAATTGAATTGTTATGTGAGGGCCAGCGCATGACACGCCAGCAAGTTCATCCAGCCACCGGATAGCTCGCCACCTCGATCAGGTTTCCATCGGGATCGCGGCAATACACCGATGTCATTGGCCCCAGCGCACCGGTACGTTGCGCCGGACCGGCTTCCACGGGCACCTTGTGGGCCAGGAAATGCGCGACCACTTCCTGCGGTGGCATTCGCGTGACAAAACACAGGTCATCGCTGCCCGAAGTCGGATGCACGCCCGTGAACCATGCCACGGTGTCTTCACCAATCGGGCGTAGATTGATTTTCTGCTGCCCGAACTTGACCGACACACGTGTGCCCGTACGCGATGCAAAGTTCTCGCGCTGCATGCCCAGTACCTGCTCATACCAGGCTGCACTAGCTTCCACATCCTTCACATTGAGCACGATGTGGTCGAAGCGATCGATCGAAAGCGTCATCGGGAGTCCTTGAGCGTCGATTATGTAACAGCATGTGTAGCTGTGCAGTGCAAGGCGTAATGTACACCGGCTGACCGGGCGCGGCTGCTTATACTGCCCGGCCGGTCAACCACCGCGCCCCCGTCATGCGCCGAATCTCCTGGCTCATCATGAGCCTAGTCCTCGCGGCACTGATCCATGTGCCCACCGGATTCGCGGCCGAGTCCGCCTCCGATGCCGAAGCGAAGCAAATCCCAACCCTGACGCACGCCGAAGCCGTCGTCGAACTCAAGCGCCTGCAATCCGAGCAGGATCGCGTCAAGCAACTCGCATCCAGCGCATCCGGCAACATCAAGCTCAGCGATCTCAACGAAGCGCTGAAGCAGCTCGATGAAGACGTCGACAAGCTGAACGCCTCGCTCACGCCTCAGCGCGCCCAGTTGCAGGCACAGGTGGACCTGCTGGGTCCGCCGCCCGATGCCGGCACGGCCAAGGAAGCCCCTGGCGTGGTGAGGCAGCGTGCCGAACTCAATGCGCGCAAAGCCCAGCTCGACGACGAACTGAAGCAGGCCGCCGACAGCAAGGACAATATCTCCCACCTGCAGGACCAGCTTGCCAAGCTGCAGCGTAGCCGGCTCAAGGACCAGCTTGCGCTGCGGTCCGACAGCATCCTGAACCCGGAGTTCTGGGTGCCGTTGTTCAAGGTCTCCGAAGAAGACCAAATGCGCCTGGGCAACTTCACCGATGAAATCGGGCCGATGATCAAGCAGGCCTGGGAACCGTCACAACGTGGCAAGACCATCATCCTGCTGTGCGTGGCGCTGGCCGTCTGGTCACTCGGGCGCCGCCTGCTGGAGCGTGGCCTGGCGTGGTTCTGCCTGACGCAACTGCCGGAATCGCGCATTCGCCGTAGTGCGCTGGCGCTGGCCACGGCGTTGACGACGGTCGTCACCACGGCGGTGGCCGTACGTGTGGTGTACGCGGCGTTCACCGGGGGCGACGAGTTGTCGCCGGCGTTGCAGGACCTGATGAACGAGATCGCCAAGCTGACCATGACCAGCGCATTGATCGCCGGTCTGGGCCGCGCGCTGCTGTGCACAAGGCATCCGTCATGGCGCCTGCCCGCCCTGGCAGATCCGGTGGCACTGGCGATGAAACCGTTCCCGACCGTGCTGGCCGGCCTGCTGCTGCTCGCGGGCACGCTCGAGCAACTCAACCGCATGGCCGATACCACCGTGCAGGTCACCCTGCTTGGTCGCGGCCTGGTCTCGCTGGTGGTAGTGCTGACGATTGGCGCGGCGCTGCTGCGTGCCAATCGCGTGCGCAGCGAACTGGTCGCGGCCGGAGAGCGTCCCGAAGCACGCGCCACGCTGGCTGGCCTGATCCATGCCGCAGTGACGCTTATCGTGACAGTGTCGTTCGGGGCGCTGCTGATCGGCTATATCAGCTTTGCGCGCTTCCTGACCTACGAACTGGTCTGGTTCGATATCGTGCTGTGCAGCCTGTACCTGCTGACGCAGCTGACGCGTGACCTGTGCGAGGCGATCTTCTCCGCGAACCATCGCAGCGGCCGCATCATCAAGCATCTGTTCGGCGTGGACGACACGCATCTGGAACAGGTCTCGACCATACTGTCCGGCATCGGCGCCAGCGTGCTGCTGCTGGTGGCGGTATTGGCCCTGCTTACGGGCGGATTCGGCACCACGCCGGCCGACCTGCTCAACAGTCTGCTGACCATGCTCGGCGGCGAGAAGCTGCGTAGCCTGAACATCATGCCGGACCGCATCCTCAATGCGGCAATCGCGCTGACGGTGGGTACCTGGTTGCTGCGCTCGGTGCGGCGTTGGCTCGACGCCGAACTGCTGCCCAAGCTGTGCGTGGAGCCGGGCCTGCGCGCGTCGCTGATCACGCTGTTCAGCAATGTGGGCTATGTGCTGCTGGTATTGCTGACGCTGTCCCTGCTGGGCGTGAAGTGGGAAAACCTGGCCTGGATCGTCAGTGCGTTGTCGGTCGGTATCGGCTTTGGCCTGCAGGAAATCGTCAAGAACTTTGTCTCGGGCCTGATCCTGTTGACCGAGCGCCCGGTCAAGGTGGGCGATATGGTCAGCCTGGCCGGTGTGGAGGGTGATATCCGCCGCATCAATGTGCGCGCCACGGAGATCCAGCTGGGCGACCGTTCGACGGTGATCGTGCCGAATTCGCAGCTGATTTCCCAGAACGTGCGCAACGTCACGATGAGCAACAGCACGCAGGGCGTGGCCACGCTGCAGCTGACCTTCCCGCTCAATACCGATCCGGAAGCGGTGCGCGACCTGCTGATCGATGTGTACCACGCAAACGAATCGATACTCGATATTCCGGCGCCATCGGTCACGTTCAGCCAGCTTGCACCGAACGGCATCACGCTGAGCGTGACCGGTTACGTGAGCAGCCCGCGCATTGCCGCCGGCACCAAGAGCGACCTGCTGTTCGAAATCCTCAAGCGCCTGCGCGCGGCGGAGATTCCGTTGTCCGAGCCGCAGACATTGCGTGTCGAGAACATGGCCGCCATGGCCGCGCTGGGGACCTGAGACAGGTCACTTCGCGCCGGCATCATGGCCGGTCCAGTAATCGGCGCCGTCATCGCGTGTAGATAATGCAATGCGCTGATGGCAATGCTGGCATGTATAGATAAAAACCTGCTGGCCCGTGTGGGACAAGGCATCACCGGACCGCAATAAACGTGGGTGAGGCGGGACATAACCGGGACGCCCCAGCAGGCTCTTGCAGAGTTCGCAAGGAACCATGGTGCTCTCCAGATGCTGACTTCGGTCGACGCAACAACCATGTCCGTTTTGGTGCAGACATTGGTGCAGCGCAGCAGAGGTCAGTATAGGCGCACGAACGTTCGATCGCTACCGCCTCCCGGCGGATAGACTATTTCCTCGGTTACGCCGCAAAGCGGTCGGTGGCCGCCAGCAACTGGTCCATGATGCCCGGCTCGGTCCATGCATGGCCGGCACCTTCGATCAGGTGGAAATCCGCATCGGGCCAAGCCTGGTGCAGCGCGTACGCATAGCGCACCGGACACGGCATGTCATAGCGGCCATGCACGATGACGCCAGGAATGCCGGCCAGCTTGTGCGCATCGCGCAGCAGTTGTCCGTCTTCGAGCCAGCCGCGATGCGTGAAGTAGTGGTTCTCGATACGCGCGAATGCCAGCGCGAAATGCCCCTCGTCATGCTTCGCGCTATTGTCGGGATTCGGCAGCAGCGTAATGGTCTCGCCTTCCCAGACGCTCCACGCACGCGCGGCCTCGGTCTGCTTGTCGGGGTCCGCGCCAGTCAGCAGCTTGCGATAGGCGGCCATCATGTTGCCGCGCTCCTCAGGCGGTACGGGAGCCTGGAAGCGCGCCCACTTGTCCGGGAACATCTCGGAGACGCCAAACTGGTAATACCAGTCGAGTTCCGCTTGCGAAACCGTGTAGATGCCGCGCAGCACCAGCGCATTCACATGGCGCGGATGCGTTTGCGCGTAGGCCAACGCCAGCGTCGAGCCCCAGGACCCACCGAATACGAGCCATTGTTCCACGCCAATCAACTGGCGCAGCCGTTCAATATCATCAACGAGATGCCACGTGGTATTGGCTTCCAGCGAGGCATGCGGCGTGGACTTGCCGCAGCCGCGCTGGTCGAACAGCAGCACGTCGTAGCGCGCGGGATCGAACAGCCGGCGATGCTCGGGCGAGATGCCGCCGCCGGGTCCGCCATGCAGGAACACCGCTGGCCTGGCGCCGCGCGTGCCCACGCGCTCGTAGTACAGCACATGCCCGTCACCCGCGTCGAGCGTACCGGTTTCATAAGGTTCGATGGCGGGATAGAGCGTGCGGAGTTCAGTCATGGGATGTCACGGCGTAGTCACGAAGTGAAACAAGTCTACCGCCCACGGCGGCCGCACATGCTTTAAGTTTCGTTTAAGTCTGCGGCTCTAGATTGGAGCCGTACCGCAACCGAACCCCAAGAGGTGACGCCATGACCCCGCAAGACGTGCAAGCACTGGAAGCTTTCCTGAACCAGTTGACCCAGGCCCGCGTGGATGCCCGGGACCCGCAGGCCGCGGCGATGATCGCCGAGGCGTCCGCACGCCAGCCCGATACCGCCTACCTGCTGGTGCAGCGCGCCATGCTGCTGGACCGCGCGCTGCAGAACGCGCAGGCGCAGATCGTCTCGCTGCAGAACCAGCTGCAGGCCGCCCAGGTTGCCCAGGGCAACGGCGCGCGCAGCTTTATCGACAACGACAACGCATGGGGCAACAGCGCCGGTCGTGCGCCGCAGCCGGTCATGCCGACCCCGGCACCCTATCCTTCCGCCCAGAACGCGCCACCGCAATACGCGCCACCCCAATACCAGGCGCAGGCTCCGGCCGCACCGGCCCAGGCAGCCCGGCCGGGCTTCCTGGGCGGCGGGCTGGGCAGCACGCTCGGTACCATCGCCACCACCGCTGCCGGCGTGGCAGGCGGCGCCATGCTGTTCCAGGGCATCGAGAACCTGTTCCACCGCGGCGGCGGCAGTGGCAACGGCTTCCTGGGCGGACAGGGCGCCACCGGTTCCACGCCAAACGAGACCATCGTCAACAACTACTACGGTGACGACAGCGGCGGCGGCTCGCGCGACAACACCCTGCTGGCCGACAACGGCAACCTCGACAACGGGCTGGATGCCTATGTCGACGACAGCGGACAGGATGACGACTCGTCGTACTTCTGAGCGCGTGGCGCCGGGCGCGTCGCCGATGTAGGACGGCGCCCGGTTGCCGGCGCACGCGGTTCGGCGCACGATCACCGCAAGCGGGCCGACTGCCCGGACCGAGCGGGGCCTGCGCCATGAAAACGTTCCACTGCAATCGCTGCGGCAACCTGGTGTTTTTCGAGAATGTCGTGTGCGAGCGCTGCGGCGCCGCATTGGGATTCATCCCGGCGCTGTCGCAGATTGCCGCTTTCGAAGGCAGTGATGCGACAGGCTGGCGCAGCCTGCATCCCGACGCAAAGGATGCCCCGTTCCGGCGCTGCCACAACTACCAGGTGGAGGCGGTGTGCAACTGGATGGTGCCGGCCGATGATCCGGGCACTTTATGCGAGGCGTGCCAGCTTACGCATACCATTCCGAACCTCGATGCGCCGGAACACCGGCTCTATTGGTATCGGCTTGAAACCGCCAAGCGGCGGCTGCTCTATACGCTGTTGTCGCTGGGCCTGGTCGTGGTGTCACGCGACGACGATCCCGACTCGGGCCTGCAGTTCGATTTCCTCGCCGATACCGGCGAACAGGAAGCGGTGATGACCGGCCATGACAACGGCCGCATCACGATCAATATCGCCGAAGCCGACGATGCGCAGCGCGAACGCATGCGCGCCGAGATGGGCGAGGCCTATCGCACGCTGCTCGGGCATTTCCGGCACGAGGTCGGGCACTTCTACTTCAATCGGCTGATCGCTGGCACCCGGCGACTGGAACCGTTCCGCAAGCTGTTCGGCGACGAGAGGGCCGACTATGCGGCCTGCCTGCAGCGCCATTACGCCGAGGGGGCGCCTGCCGACTGGCAGGCGTCATATGTCAGCAGCTACGCCACCATGCATCCGTGGGAAGACTGGGCAGAAACCTGGGCGCACTACCTGCATATGGTCGATACGCTCGACACGGCGGTGTCCTGCGGACTGGTGCTCCAGCCCGACAGCCCGCAGGAGCCCACGCTGACCGACCAGACGCCCGTGGAGGATGCCACCTTCCGCAGCCTGATGAACCGCTGGTTCCCGCTGACCTATGTGCTGAACAGCCTGAACCGCAGCCTCGGCGCGCCGGATGGCTATCCGTTCGCGCTGTCGCCCACCGTGGTGGCCAAGCTGGAATTCGTGCATCGCGTCATCGATGCCGCGGCGCAGGACACCTCCGGCGCCAACCCCGGCGTCAAGCCGTCACCGTAACGTCACGGCGCGACGAACTGGCCAGCGACCATGCAAAAACTACAAGGCCACCGAGCGCCAGCAGCGCGCCGACCCAGCCGGTCGAGGTCCAGCCCAGGCCGGCGGCAATCGTTACACCGCCCAGCCAGGCGCCCAGTGCGTTGGCCATGTTGAAGGCCGAATGATTGAGCGCAGCCGCCAGAGTCTGTGCATCGCCGGCCACGTCCATCAAACGGATCTGCAGCGGCGGGCCCAGTGCCACCGCGGTGCCCACCAGCATCACGTTCAGCGACGCCAGCCATGGATGCGGCGCGGTGAATACGAACGCGCCGAGCACCAGCGCCGACCACACCAGTACACCGCCAACGGTGGGCATCAGTGCGCGGTCGGCCAGCTTGGCGCCCGCCAGGTTGCCCGCCACCATGCCCACGCCGAATAGCGCCAGCACCAGCGGAATACCGCTGACCGGCATGTGGGCCACCTCAAGCATGGTTGGCTTGACGTAGCTGAACACCGCGAACATTCCACCAAAACCAATCGCGCCGATGCCGAGCGTGAGCCACACCTGCTTGCGCGCCAGCGCGGACAGTTCGCGCAGCGGACTCGCATGGCGATCGGCCGGCACGAATGGCACCCAGCGCCAGACCAGCAGCACCGTCAGCGCGCCAATCGCGCCCACGATCACGAAGGCCGCGCGCCAGCCAAGCCAGGTGCCGATGCCGGCCGCGATCGGTACGCCTACCAGCGTGGCCACGGTCAGGCCAAGCATGACCAGGCCTACCGCCTGCGCGCGCCGTTCGCGCGGCACCAGGCTGGCCGCGACCAGCGCGGCCACGCCAAAGTAGGTACCGTGCGGAAAACCCGTGAGCAAACGCACACCCAGCATCGACAGGTAATCGGGCGCGAATGCGCTGGCGAAGTTGCCGAGCGCGAAGCACGTCATCAGCGCAATCAGCAGGTTGCGGCGCGGCCAGCGCGCGCCAAGCACCGCCAGCAACGGCGCGCCGATCACCACCCCCAGCGCATAGGCGCTGATCAGGTGGCCGGCTTCGGGAATGCTGATGGCGAGGTCGCGGGCGGCATCGGGCAGCAGGCCCATGATGACGAATTCGCCGGTGCCGATGGCAAAGCTGCCCACGCCAAGCGCCAGCAGCGCACGGCGATCCGCCGCGCGGTCGCGCGAGGCATGGTGGGCGCCAGGGCCAGCATCGGAAATAAGTTCGGGAACGTTGTCGAAGTTTCCGGAGGAAGCAGTCATGAGGAGAGTACGCGAGACATCTGTTGTTGCTATCTGCCGCGCGCTGGCGGACAGGATCTTGCGTCCTGACTCGGGGGCTCCAGCGTGCCTCGGTGCGGCGTGAAGGCGCTATTGTGAAGCAAAACCGCGCACGCTGCAGGAGACCGGAAAAATGGTGCCCTTGGCCCACGCGGTATGCACGCGCATGCGAACACATTCACCTAATATGAAGTCATGTGGGTAAGCCCACAGAGCAGAAATCGCGCAAAAGGTCGTCGCCCTATGCTGGAGTCATGCGACGCCTGCGTACCGTACCAGCGAAACCCGGTCCGGGCGCCGCGCGTACCGTGTGTGGGAGGGGATATGTCCCTGCGTAGTGCACTGCTGATAGCCGCCATCGGCTTTACCTGGACGCTGCCCGCGTCCGCGGCGGGATGCCAATATGACATGCAATGCAAGGGCGATCGAATCTGTCAGCAGGGGCAGTGCACCGCGCCCGATGCCGACGATGCCCCGGAGGCTGCGTCCGCGCCCAAACCGCTCCCCACCGTCAAGCTGACACCACAACCACCACCGGCGAGCGTGCCGCGCAGTTGCTGCACCGTGGCCGGCAAGCTCAAGCTTGGGCCGCAGCAATCTGGCGATGCCGCGCTGGCGGTTGGCGACGCCTGCCAGGGCATTACCAATACGGGCAAGCCCGTACCGGGTACCGCCTGCAACTAGGCCCTACCCCGATCTCCCGGAACGTGGACGGAACTACCACGCGTACTTGGCGTCAAAGCGACGCACACCAGCGCGTGGTAGGACTGCGAACCGAACTGGTAACCGATATTGGTCCAGCCGATCCAGCCCTTGCGGCCTTGCACGTCGGGGCCCCGCTTGAACTCGTACCGGTTCTGCGGATACAGGTCGCCCAAGCATGCCGCCAAGGTGCAGACGATCATCGCCACGCAGGACCGACGATTGCGCCACGTCTTCCCCACCTTGCAGCATCCAGGCCGAGCTATCGACGCTGAGCGTGGCCGTGAATGCAATCAGGCCGAGGTTAGTCACGGTATCGCCAACCTGTGAGTCGGCAGGGATCTTCCAACTGCTGGCACCATCGATTGCAACGTTGTTGATGTTCAACGCGGCACCGGTCCATTGTGAACCGGTCTGCAGGTTGATGTTCGCAACGCTGGCTGGCCCCGCACTGGCGGCACCGGTCAGGATACCGCCCGACGATGCGGTCAGGTTGATCGAAGTCACCGGCGTGCCTGCCGCATCGTAGGCATGCAGCAGCCGCGCACCGCCCGACACCGTCCCGCCGTCGATATTGACCACCAGAGGTCCGCCGGCTGCCGCGATGGCCACGCCCTGTTCACTGAGCAGGCTGCTGCCGGACATCCGCATGACAATGGTATTGGTCGCCGAAAATTTCGCAAGATCAGGCCACCAGTACTGCCAACGCCCGTCACATCCGATTGCGACAACTCGATCACCGGGTTCGAGCCCCCAGCCACATCGCCGCCCGCAATCATGAGCGTCATAGTGACGCCACAATAAAGTCGCGTAGCCACTGATGCGCGGGATCACGATGCAATCGCTCGTGCCACAGCATCGACATCTCGTATCCGGGCACGTCCACCGGCGCGTCCACCACCTGCAGCGCGGCGTTTCCGCGCACCAACCGCTCCGGCAGCATGGCCACGAGGTCGGTACTGGCCACCACCGAAGCCACGTAGAGAAAGTGTGGCACTGACAATGCCACGCGGCGTGACAACCCCACTGCTGCCAACGCTTCATCGGTGACGCCGAAGAAGTTGCCGCCATCGGGCGACACGATCACGTGTTCGAGCGCGCAGAACTGGGCCAGCGTTGGCTTGCGCCTGAGCCGAGGATGACCGGCGCGCCCCACCAGCACATAGCGCTCGGCAAACAACGCGGTGCGGTGCAAGCCTTCCGGGGAATCGTCGGTGGTGTGAAAAGCCAGGTCGATCTCGCCCTGCTCCGCCTGCCGGACCAGCCGCGCCGGCACCATTTCCACCACCGCCACGCGGGTGGCGGGTGCGGACTGACGCAGCGGAGCCAGCGCCGGCAACAACACCGTCGACTCGCTGTAGTCGGTTGCGGCAATGCGCCACGTATTGGTGGCTAACGCGGGATCGAACGGACTTTCCGGCGAAACCGCACGCTCCAGTGCCGCCAGCGCTTCACGCAATGGTTCGCGCAACGTTTCGGCACGTGCGGTGGGGCGCATGCCACGTGGACCCGGCAATAGCAGCGGATCATCAAAGATCTCGCGCAACCGGGCCAGATGTACGCTCACCGATGGTTGGGAATAATGCAAGCGCTCGGCCGCACGCGTGACGTTGTGTTCCGACAGCAGCACATCCAGCGTAACCAGCAGGTTCAGATCGAGCCGACGCAAATTAGTCATGGCAATACCTGGCATCTTGGATATTCATTTCCAATATACCTGACGCAGCCCTATCCTGCCTTCATCTACCCATTACTGGAAGGCTGTCATGAACGTACTGATTGTTTACGCCCACCCCGAGCCTCAGTCGCTGAACGGCTCGCTCAGGGAATTTGCGGTGAAACGGCTGGAAGCAGCCGGGCACCGGGTGCAGGTTTCGGATCTCTACGCGATGCAATGGAAGGCACCGCTCGATGCCGGCGATACGCTGGCGCGGCGGCCGGACGCGCCACCAGATGCGCCATTTCATCCGTCGCTGGATTCAAAGCACGCGTTCGAGAACGGCATGCAGAGTCCCGACATCGCGCTCGAACAGGAAAAGCTGCGCTGGGCCGATGCCGTGATCCTGCAGTTTCCGCTCTGGTGGTTCTCGATGCCGGCCATCCTCAAGGGCTGGGTCGAGCGCGTCTATGCCTATGGCTTTGCCTACGGTGTGGGCGAGCACTCTGACGCGCGCTGGGGCAATCGCTACGGCGAAGGTACCCTGGCCGGCAAGCGCGCGATGCTGATGGTAACCACCGGTGGGTGGGAATCGCACTACAGCGCGCGCGGCATCAACGGGCCGATGGATGACATCCTGTTCCCAATCCACCACGGCATCCTTTACTACCCGGGTTTCGACGTGCTGCCGCCCTTCCTGGTCTACCGCACCAGCAAGATCGACGCAACGCGCTACCAGGAGACTACCGAGGCCCTCGGCGAACGTCTCGACGCACTATTCACTACCGCGCCGATTGCCTGGCATCCACAGAACAGCGGCGCCTACGACATTCCGGCTCTGACATTGAAGCCAGCCGTGTCACCAGGGCAAACCGGCTTTGCAGCCCACCTGGCCAGCGTTGACTAAGCCTGGGCGATATGCGGCTCGCGCGCCAGGTTCCGGTAGTAGCGCGTATGGCGATACAGCCCGTAAAGGCTGGTCGCCGTAAAGCCAAGCTGCTGGACGAACAGCCCATAGGTACCGGTCACCAGCGCAAATGCGCTCCATACGAGGTTCGAGCACAGATACGCAATCCACCCCCAGCGCGACGCGCGGTTATGCAACGCGACGAGGAACGACCCGCTCATCGCCAGGGCGCAGCCTGACCATTCGAGTCCGTTGAGAATATTGGGGATATGAGCGCCAAGCTCCATGGGGTTGTCTCCTGTTTGTGTTCATTTTTTGTATGCAAAACGGAGACTACCGGAGTTTGGGGGTGGCTGGCAAGGGGGCAACAGGCCGATCCGATTGAATGGAGCCGCTTGAGCTACTTCACCGGCGCCGGTGATGCCAGCGGCTTGCCCTTCTCCACGACGTACACACCAACCAGCTTCGTGGCGGTGCCGCCGGGATTGTGCGCGTCATGGATCACGCCGGCCGGCACTACGAACGACTCGCCCGCCTTGAGGGTGCGCGGAGGCAGGCCGTCGACCAGTAGTTGCGCCTCGCCTTCCAGTACGTAACTGACTTCGTCGCCAGGATGGGTATGGCGTCCCGCATACGCACCCGGTGCCACGTCCACGCGCGCTACCACGGCCTCGTGGTTTGGTATCGATACGTCGGAGCGTCCAACGACGGTGCGCGTCAGCCCCTGCGCCACGGCGCCTCCTGACGCCAGCATGAAGACGATCGAAACGATGACTCTGGATTGCATAAAGGCTCCTCCCGCTCATTTGTCGAGTTTGTCAATTTGTGTGGCCTCGCCAGGCTGGCTTCTGCCGGGCCCATTCATGCTAGGCGATGCGGCGCTACAATGCCCGCTCATCGTCTTGAGGAACCGTTTGCCATGCTGCCGGACAACGAAGCCCTGCTACTGCTCGTTACGCGCGAGATGCCATTTGGCAAGCACAAGGGCACGCTGATTGCCGACTTGCCTGGCAACTACCTGAACTGGTTCGCGCGTGAGGGCTTTCCTCCCGGCGAAATCGGCCGATTGCTGGCCTTGATGCACGAACTCGATCACAACGGCCTGTCGGACCTGCTGAAGCCATTGCGTGCGCAGGCCACGAAGCGCCGGGGAGCCACATCATGAAGGTATGCATCGTTGGCGCGGGCGCCATCGGCGGGTGGATCGGCACGAAACTGGCGGCGGCAGGCCATGCGCAAGTCAGCGTCTATGCGCGGCGCGATACGCTTGTCGCACTGCGCGCCCATGGCTGGCGCCTGCTCAGCAATGGCGTGCTGACACAGGTGCCCACCGATGCCGACGATGACGCCACGCGGCTCGGGGTGCAGGATGTGGTGGTGATTGCGGTGAAGGGACCCGCTTTGCGGCAGGTGGCCAGCCAGATCGCACCGCTGATCGGCCCGCAGACACTGGTAGTGCCGGCAATGAACGGCGTGCCCTGGTGGTTCTGCCACGGACTCGACGGGTTCGGCACCCAGCCGCTGGCCTCAGTGGATCCCGGCGGCCATATCGCCGCGGCGATTCCGTTCGAACAGGTGATCGGTTGCGTCGTCCATGTCAGCGCCACGGTTCCCGAACCGGGCGTAGTCGAGCACAAGATGGGCAACCAATTGATCGTCGGCGAGCCATTCGGCGGTGTCACCGAACGTGTGCAGCGCCTGCAAGGGCTGCTGACCGAAGCCGGTATCGATGCCGTGGCATCGCAGAATATTCGTCAGGATGTCTGGTTCAAGCTCTGGGGCAACCTGACCATGAACCCGGTCTCGGCCATCACCGGTGCCACGACCGACCGCATCCTCGGCGACCCGCTGGTGCGGGACTTCTGTTCGGCAGCAATGGCCGAAGCGGCGCGCATCGGCGAGAAGATTGGCTGTCGCATCGAACAGTCGCCCGAAGACCGCCACGCCATTACCGCGAAGATCGGCGCGTTCCGCACCTCGATGCTGCAGGATGTGGATGCCGGGCGCGCGATCGAGCTCGATGCCATCGTTGGCGCCGTGCATGAAATCGGCAGGACGCTCGACCTGCCATGCCCGAACATCGATGCGCTGTTCGGCCTCACGCGGCTGTTCGGCCGCGTGCATGGCCTTTACGAGCAGTAGGCGACAGCCCGCCGCTTACTTCACTGCCTGGGCGGGCGTGGGCTGGTTGGCGGTGCCGGGCGGAATCTGGTAGCTCCAGGTTTCGCTGAGCGGCTTGCCATTGGCCACCAATGCCTCGCGCATCTCCACCACCTTGTTCGGATCCTTGACCTTGATGCGCAGCGTCACGCGATACCCCTTGGTCACGGGATTCGGTTGCAGTACGTTCTCGATCACCTCGGCGTTGTCGCCCACGCTGTACGACGCCTGCACCGGCGTGTTGGGCGGCAGGTTGGCCAGCGGACCACCCTCGAAATCGATCACGAAGCCGAGGCTGCCATCGAGATGACGGATCAGGTTGGCCTGCGTGATTTCACCGGCCGTGCGCAGCGTCTGCTTGACCCACGCGAGGTCCTTCGTGAAAACGCCCCGCTCATCCATGGTCCAGTGGATCGTGTAGTCGGCCTTGATCGGCGTGCCCTTGGGCGGCAACTGGTCCGGCGTCCAGAATGACACGATGTTGTCGTTGGTTTCGTCCGGTGTGGGAATCTCCACCAGTTCGACCTTGCCCTTGCCCCAATCGCCCTGCGGTTCGATCCACGCGCTCGGGCGCAGGTCGTAGCGGTCCTTGAGATCCTCGTACGACGAGAAGTCGCGGCCGCGTTGCAGCAAGCCAAACCCGCGCGGGTTGTTCACCTGGAACACGCTGAGCGCCACGTACTTGGGATTGTTGAGCGGACGCCAGATCCACTCACCGTCGCCGGTATGGATCGACAGGCCGTTCGAATCGTGCAGCGCGGGACGGAAATTGTTGGCGTCGCGCATCTGGTTCGGACCGAACAGGAACATGCTGGTCAGCGGCGCAATCCCTACCTTCTTCACCTGGTTTCTCATGAAGATGCGCGCCTGGACTTTCAGGACGGCGTCGGAATCGGGACGCAGTTCGAAACGATAAGCGCCCGTGGCATTCTTCGAATCGAGCAGCGCGAAGAACACCAGGTGCTTGTCCTGAGGCTTGGGGCGTTCGATCCAGAACTCGCGGAACGCCGGGAATTCCTCGGGCTCGGACAGGCCGGTGTTGATGGCCAGTCCACGCGCGGACAGTCCGTAGATCTGCCCCTTGCCGATCACCCGAAAGTAGCTGGCGCCCAGCACGCTCATGACCTCGTCAAGCTTGTCGGCGCGGTTGACCGGATACATCACGCGGAAACCCGCATAGCCGAGCTTGCTCGTGGCGGAACGGTCGAGCTTCAGGTCGCCAAAATCGAAACGGCTCGGGTCGTATTTGATTTCCTGCACACGGCTGTCGACGATTTCGCTGATGCGCACCGGCGAACTGAACTGCATGCCCTGATGATAGAAACCGAGCTTGAACGGCGTGCCCTGGTCCTTCCATTCCACATGGTCGATCTTGGGCTGGATCTTGATGTAGTCGGCAAACTGCATCTGCGCGAACGCGGGCGGCAGGTTGCTGACCGGCGCGGCATAGGGCTGATCGGCCAGCTTCTTTGCGCGGGTGGTGACGTCATCGAGCGAAAACGCATGAGCCTGCACGGCACCCATCAGGCAGCCGGCAAGAGCGATGCCCGGCAAGACAATTTGCATCCTGTTACGAAACGACGCGGCAAAAACGGCTAGCACCAATCAACCTCCTGACACATATCGGGGAAAAGCCACAAAGCAGCCATTCTAAGCAGAGTAAGGCTGTAAACTTGCGGCGCAGTTCAGAAAAATAACCGATTTCGCCTGACGTGCCTGTCAGACGCGCGGCGACAGCCGCAGAAGCGCCCTTCCCGCACCATGGCGGGGCAAATCTGCGGAAGTCCGCCCATCACAGACCAACGACAACATGCGAATGCTTTCCACGCTGGCCGTTGCAGCCAGCCTTGCCTGCGCGCCCCTGCTTTCCGGCGCTGCCGAATCCGCCACTGACAAGCAGGCATTCATTACCGATCTGATCGGCAAGATGACACTGGACGAAAAGATCGGCCAGTTGCGCCTGATCAGCATCGGCCCGGAAATGCCGCAGCCTCAGTTGCTCAAGGAGATCGCGGCAGGCCGCGTGGGCGGCACCTTCAACTCGATCACGCGCGCCGAGAACCGCCCGCTGCAGGAAGCCGCCGCGCAGCAGAGCCGCCTCAAGATCCCGATGATGTTCGCGTACGACGTGGTGCACGGACATCGCACCGTGTTCCCGATCAGCCTGGGCCTGGCATCGAGCTGGGACATGGGTGTGGTGGAACAGGCGGCGCGCGTCGGGGCGAGCGAGGCGGCGGCCGACGGTGTCGATGTCACGTTCGCGCCAATGGTGGATGTGTCGCGCGATCCGCGCTGGGGACGTACCTCGGAGGGCTTCGGCGAAGACCCCTTCCTGGTGTCGCAATGTGCGCGCGCCAGCGTCAAGGGCTTCCAGGGATCGTCACCGGCCAACGCCGACAGCCTGATGGCCGTGGTCAAGCACTTCGCGCTGTATGGCGCCGTGGAAGGCGGACGCGACTACAACACCGTGGACATGAGCCTGCAGCGCATGTACCAGGACTACCTGCCGCCCTATCGCGCGGGCCTCGATGCCGGCGCCGGTGGCGTGATGATCGCGCTGAACTCGGTCAACGGCCAGCCCGCCACGTCGAACCGATGGCTGCTGCGCGACCTGCTGCGCAAGGAATGGGGCTTCAAGGGCGTCACGTTCAGCGATCATGGCGCGATCGACGAACTGCTGCGCCATGGCGTGGCCAGCAACGGCCGCCAAGCCGCCAAGCTGGCCATCGAGGCCGGCGTCGACATCAGCATGGCGGACTCGCGCTATCTCGAGCAATTGCCGTCGCTGGTCAAGTCGGGCGAGGTGCCGGTGGGCCTGATCGACGATGCCGTGCGTGAAGTGCTTGGCGCCAAGTACGACATGGGACTGTTCCAGGACCCGTTCCGCCGCATCGGCGCGGCGGCGCAGGATCCCGCCGACGTGGATGCCGAAAGCCGCCTGCATCGTGCCGAGGCACGTGCCGCGGCGCGCAAGTCGATGGTGCTGCTGGAGAACCGCAACAACGCATTGCCACTGAAGAAAGGCGGCAACGTGGCCGTGATCGGGCCACTGGCCGACGCGCAGATCGACATCATGGGTAGCTGGTCGGCGGCAGGCAAGCCCAAGCAGGCGGTCACGCTACTGCAAGGCATGCGCGACGCGCTGGCTGGCAAGGGCAAGGTCACCTATGCGCGCGGCGCCAATATCACCGACGACAACCGTGTGGTCGGTTACCTGAACTTTCTTAACTGGGATAGCCCCGAGGTGGTACAGGACAAGCGTGCGCCCGGCGACATGATCGAGGAAGCGGTGCGCGTGGCGCGCGATGCCGACGCGATCGTGGTGGCGGTGGGCGAATCGCGCGGCATGTCGCATGAAGCGTCGAGCCGCACGAGCCTGGCGCTGCCGGGCAGCCAGCAAACCCTGCTCAAGGCCCTGAAAACCACGGGCAAGCCGCTGGTGGTGGTGCTGATGAACGGTCGCCCGCTGACCGTCAACTGGGAAAAGGACAACGCCGACGCGCTGCTGGAAACCTGGTATGCGGGTACCGAAGGCGGACACGCCATTGCCGACATCCTGTTCGGCGACGAGAATCCTTCCGGCAAGCTGCCGGTCTCGTTCCCGCGTTCGATCGGCCAGATCCCCACGTACTACAACGCGCTGCGCATCGGCCGCCCGTTCACGCCGGGCAAGGCGCCGAACTACACCTCACAGTATTTCGAGGAAGACTACGGCCCGCTCTACCCGTTCGGCTACGGCTTGAGCTACACCACGTTCAGCATGTCGGACGTACGCCTTTCCGCGACCAGGCTCGCGCGCAATGGCCAGCTCACGGCCAGCGTGACCGTGAAGAACACCGGCAACCGCGCCGGCGAAACGGTCGTGCAACTGTACCTGCAGGATGTGGTTGCATCGACCGTGCGGCCAGTCAAGGAGCTCAAGGACTTCCGCAAGGTGATGCTGGCACCGGGCGAATCGCGCGTCATCGAGTTCCCGGTCGGCGAGGACAAGCTCAAGTTCTACAACGCCAAGCTTGAATACGTAGCAGAACCCGGCGACTTCAACGTGCAGGTCGGATTTGATTCGGAAGCAGTGAAACAGGCGCGGTTTACGCTTGAGTAAGGGTATGTGGCAACTGGAAGCGCCGGCCCTCTCTCCCGCCCCTCTCCCGCACGCGGGAGAGCAACCGTGTCAACGACTTCGTGCGGCTCACGGTCAGCCGACGCTT
>NZ_DBHKYV010000008.1:0-193910 GCF_057315035.1 Cupriavidus sp.
GAAGCCCTCCCGCGCGCCTCCCTCGCCCGACCCCGATCCCCTGCAAGCCATACAGGACAAGGGTTTGCAGGCGACGCAAGTGCGATGTTGCACAAACACCACAGGCCCAAAACCCCCTTGGTTGAATCGAATATATTTACTTCTTAGGAAACGAGCCTTGTGGCACAATTCCCCAGCGAAGAGCCAGACATTGTTCGAAGTGGAGCATCCACCACCTCGAGAATGTTATACTCCGAAGAATGTATGACTTGTTTTCGTCCATTTGCTCGCAGTAACCCTGCGGTGATCTCATCCTGAGAGGAGAAATATGAAAAAATTTGCCAAGCTCGCGCTCGTTGCAGCTACCGCAGTAATGGCTGCATCCGCTCAAGCCCAGTCCGTCCCCTACGAAAAGAAGGCAGTGAACGATAACTGGGGCAACGGTACGAGCGAGTACGTGTGGAAGAATGGCACGAACGAGCTCTGCTGGCGCGACAGCTCCTGGACCCCGGCAACGGCCAATGCCCTGTGCGATGGCGCACTGGCTCCGGCTGCTGCACCGGCTCCGGCCCCGACCCCGGTGGCACCGCCGGTTGTGTCGAGCGAGAAGGTCACTTTCGCTGCTGACACGCTGTTCGATTTCGACAAGGCTGTTCTGAAGCCCGAAGGCAAGGCCAAGCTGGACGACCTGGTCTCGAAGCTGCAAGGCATCACGCTGGAAGTCATCATCGCCGTTGGCCACACCGACTCGTTCGGTTCGGACAAGTACAACGATCGCCTGTCGATCCGTCGCGCTGAATCGGTCAAGGCTTACCTGGTGAGCAAGGGCGTTGAAGCCAACCGCGTGTACACCGAAGGCAAGGGCAAGCGTCAGCTGAAGGTTGATCCGAAGTCGTGCAAGGGCAACCGCACTGCTCAGATCGCCTGCCAGCAGCCGAACCGTCGCGTGGAAGTCGAAGTGGTCGGCACCCGCAGCGCACGTTAATCGGATCCTCTCCGATGAAGAAAAGCCCAGCGCAAGCTGGGCTTTTTTTTCGCCTTGATGGACCGGCCTGATACCGAAGTATTCTGGCCTGCACCCCGATTCGGCGCGGCGCGGATTTTTTGGTAAAGTTGCCGCAGCCTTCTCATGAGACCCGCCGCATCACGCGGCCGCAATGCATGCCGCAATCGACCACCCTGAACTCCCCACCCCTGTCCGGCCGCAATGCCGATCCGAAAGAGATCGACAAGTTCAGCGAGCTGGCGCACCGCTGGTGGGACCCGAACAGTGAATTCAAGCCGCTGCACGATCTGAACCCGCTTCGCCTTGGCTGGATCGACGGCATTGCACGCCTGTCGGGCAAGCAGGTCATCGACGTGGGCTGCGGTGGTGGCATCCTGTCCGAAAGCATGGCGCGCACCGGTGCCACGGTGCGCGGCATCGACCTGTCCACCAAGGCACTGAAAGTAGCGGACCTGCATAGCCTGGAGTCCGGTGTAGCGGTCACCTACGAGGAGATCGCCGTCGAAGACCTGGCCGCGCGTGCGCCGGCCAGCGTCGATGTGGTGACCTGCATGGAAATGCTCGAGCACGTACCCGATCCGCAGTCGATCGTGCGCGCTTGCACGACCCTGGTCAAACCGGGCGGACACGTCTTCTTCTCGACGATCAACCGCAACCTGAAGGCCTACCTGCTGGCCATCGTCGGCGCCGAGTACGTACTGAACATGCTGCCGCGCGGCACGCATGACTACGACAAATTCATCACGCCTTCCGAAATGGCGCGCTTCGCCCGCAATGTCGGCCTGGAGCTGATCGAGATGCGCGGCATGACCTACAACCCGCTGACGCAGATCTACGCGCTCGGCCGCGATACCGACGTCAACTATATGATGGCGTTTCGCAAGGTGGCTTGAACCATGGCAACATTCGACGCAGTTTTCTTTGACCTCGACGGCACGCTGGCGGACACCGCTCCCGACCTCGCGGCGGCGGCCAACCGGCTTGTCGTGGAACATGGCCTGGCCCCGGTTGCCTACGAGAAGCTTCGCCCGGTGGCCTCGCACGGCGCGCGCGGGCTGATTGGCGCCGCCTTCGGCAAGCGCCCCGAAGATCCCGAGTTTCCGGCGCTGCGCGACACCTTCCTCGAATACTACGAAGCCGATATTGCCGTGCATACGCGGCTGTTCGAGGGTATGGACACCGTGCTGGCCAAGCTCGAAGCCAATGGTATCCGCTGGGGTATCGTCACCAACAAGATCGCCCGCTTCACGGTGCCGCTGGTCAAGGCAATTGGCCTGGCACCGCGCGCATCCGCCGTGGTCAGCGGAGATACCACGCCGCATGCCAAACCCCACCCTGCCCCGCTGCTGCATGCGGCCCAGGTAAGCGGCGTGGCGCCAGCCCGCTGCCTTTATGTGGGCGATGACCTGCGCGACATACAGGCCGGCAAGGCCGCGGGCATGGCCACCGTATCGGCCGCCTATGGCTATTGCGGCGAGGACGAGCCTCCTGAAACCTGGGGCGCCGACTATCTGATCCGCCACCCGTCCGAACTGCTTGCATTGCTCGACTGAGCCACCATCTGCAAGACACGGAACCGATTCGCGCCATCGGCGTCGAAACGGAGTACAATCCGGTTTCTTTCGCGTTTGACTACGCACATTGGGGCCGACCTGGTTTCGACGTGGGTTGCAAAGCAGTGGAGGGCATACCGAGGACCCGTCACCTCGTTAATCAATGGGAATGCAATAACTGCTAACGACGAACGTTACGCACTGGCTGCCTAAGGGCTAGCCGTCCTCGCACTGGCTCGCTGACGGGCTAGGGTTCGCAAGAACCAGCGAGGTCATTTACGTCAGATAAGCTGCGGGAGTGTCACGGGCCCGTGGACGAAAACCTAGTGACTCGCCGTCGTAGAGCGTGTTCGTCCGCGATGCGCCGGTTAAATCAAATGACAGAACTAAGTATGTAGAACTCTCTGTGGAGGGCTTGCGGACGCGGGTTCGATTCCCGCCGGCTCCACCAATATTCAGTCCGACGACACTGGCAGCATCTGGAAACCCGCGATAGCGCAAGCTTCGCGGGTTTTTTGTTGCTTTACGTGACCGTCATCGTCCCTGGCCACGAACTGATGCATGATGTGAGACATCATGGATGTTGAGCGAGGGGAGGTGCGAGGAATGGGCATCGCAGTCATGCTGGCAGCTGTACTGGCCTTCTGGAAGTTTGTAAGCCGCCGTGCAGCACTCATCCTGATGGCATTCCTGGCCTTCGGGCTCCTGGCGTACTCGACCAACCCTGACCGGGGTCATTGCGGTGACAAGGCGTGGTTCTGCGCCATCGTGGCAGACAAGGAACCCGAGCCTGCAGTGCCGGAGCCGTGCCCCCCTGAAGAGCCGATCGCAGCCGATGCGCGAATCTTCGAGAGCGATGCAGCGAACGCCGAAGTCCATCGCCAGATCGCTGCCGGCACCTGCCAGCAAACCGCGATCAACCGGGTTGCGCACGGCTGGAAAGCACCGTTCGACCCGGCGTACCAGGCAGCGCAGCGTAAAGCCGACTGACGTGGGAACGATGACGCCGTTGCGGCGTCATCTGCCTTGCAGTCAGTGCACCACGGCGCCATCCGCCGACATGCCCTCCAGGCGCGCGGCATAGAATCGGTCGACCGGCAAACTGACGCCAAGATGTCCGAACAGGCGCTTCGCGTGATCCACCGATCCGACCATCCCCGGCATCCACAACCTCTGCAGGCGCACCTGTGGCTCGCCCGAGTATTCCGCGAACGTATCGACCCCGAACTCCTGGATGGCTTTGAACAGCACCAGGCCTACCAGGTACATGTCGCCGGTATCGAGCGCGATTTCTGCCTGGGCAGTCCAGCGCGCAGCGCGATCTTCAATTTTTTCCGCCTCGGCGAACCGCTCCGTCATGGTCGGCATGAAAGCGTCCCCGGGCGGGAGAAAGGTAAGACTCATCTGACGGCTCCTATCCCCGTATCCGAACAATGACGGCATTTTTCGCCGAAAACTGTAGCAATCGGAAGCAAATGGCATCGATCTTGACGGCTTCCGGCGAAAAAACAACACTTAGCGAATCACACGCCACAAAGCCGGCGTCACCGCAGGGGTCCATCCTGCACCGCGCCATGCGGTATGGCGCTGCAGGCAAACGTAGCGCTTGCCCTGATAGGTGACGGCCTGGCCGGTTTCATAGCTCGGGCCTTCACGCCATGTGTCGAGGGCCTTGCCATCGGGCTGGCCGGTAGCACCACTGCTGCCGCTTCCGCCCGATCGTCCGCTGGCGCTGGGCGCCTCCTTGTCGATTTCGAACCGATAGCCTGGATAGGCCTTGCTGAGATAGACCCGATTGGCCGTGGCCGAGCTCAGGGGGACGATGTTCGCCGCGCCATTGCGTGCCTGCAGTTCGCCAATGCGGAAGATCTGCGATTCGGCGTTGACCTTCTGCGCCAGCTGATAGGCCCACACGCTCGCCTTGGCATTGGCTGCGGTAATCGCCAGCACCTGCTTGCCGGCATCGCGACCGGAGGCATCCATCGCGCGGAACGTGAGTTTGGTACCTGTCACAAGATCGCCCATTGCCGACACCGCACCCTGGTCTTCCCAGCCAATGTCGCGAACCGGCTGGCCGTCGCCTGGGAACTTGACGTCGGCACAAGCGTAGAACGCTTCCGGGCTATCGGCACGTTGCCAGATGCTATAGATGATGTGGCTGCCCTTCTTGCCTTGCGGCAAGCGCACGTTCATCTGGTAGCGACCATTGTCACGCACCGCCTGCGCTCCGGTGACCGTGGCAAATTCCTCAAGATCGCTCCAGCGCAATGGCACGCCGGGATCCCAGTCATCGCGAGTGATGTAGTACTTGAAATACTGGGTGGCATGCGCAGCCGAGGCGCGCCACGCAAATGCATAGTCACCGCCCGCGGTCGGCACGATCGAGGTTTGCGGCCAGTCGAGGCGGGCCAGGTCAAGGCCACGGAAGCTGGCCGATCCACCCGAGCACAACTCTCCATCGGCCACGACCGCACGATGATTGCCTGCGGCATTGCCCTGGCGTACGCCGTTCCAGTCATAGAATTGCTGTGCGCCACCAACAGCCCTGGCAGCTTGGCACGCGCCCGACTTCGGTTGTTGTGCGCCCTCGTTATAGCAGTTCAGCACGCGACTGACCGGCAGTTCCATCGTGCCATGCGCCTGTGCCGCCAATGGCGTCGCAGCGGCAGCGAGTGCCAGCCATGCGCCTGGGATCGCTTTTAAAGACATAGTGTTTCCTTCATGTGTTGAGATAGGTCTCATCGCCATTCATTGAAATGGCGGCGCGATTTGAACCGCTGCGACACGATCAGGAAATCAGAGATCTCTCAAAAGATCAGTTGCCTTGCCGGCGCTCATACCGGTAAGGAAAAGAGGACGCCAAGACGTGACCTGGCGGCCCCTTCATTTCATTGTGGTCAGCGAACGGCGTGCCAGAGCGCCGGCGCGGCGACAGGATTCCAGCCGGCGCCACGCCATGCGGTATGACGCTGCAGACAGCGGTACTGCTGCCCCCTGTACATCACAACATGATCTATTTCATAGGTCTTTCCCTCAAGCCACACGTTGGCGGCATCCGGCAATTCGGTTTCCTTGTCGATCTCGAATTGGTAGCCGACATTGTTCTTGCTGACGTAGACACGGTTCCTGTTCGCCGCTGCCTGCGGCACGACGCTGGCCACTGCACCGTTCGCCTGTAGCTTGCCAATCCGGAAGAAGTGCGACTCGGCATTGACCTTCTGCGCCAGTTCGTATGACCATGCATCGGCCTCGGCATTGGCTGCGGCGATCTCCAGCACATGCTTCGCCACGTCGCGCGCGTCTGTATCCATGACACGGAATGTGAGCCGCGTGCCGACCGCCAGCTTGCCAACGGCGCCGACCGAACCCTGGTCTTCCCAACTGGCTGGCGACACCGGCAGGCCATCTTCGGGAAACGCAACGTCGGCGCATGCATAGAACGCCTCCGGGCTATCACCGCGCTGCCACACACTGAAAATCAGATGATTGCCTGCTCTTCGCTGCGGTAGCTGCACGGTCATGCGATAGCGGCCCCCGGCTTCATTCGCGGCCGAACCTGGTACCGTGGCGAACAATTCGAGGTCGCTCCAGCGTAACGGCGTGTCGGGACGCCATCCATCGCGCGTGATGTAGTACTTGAAGTATTGCGTGGCATGGCGGGTCGAGGCGCGCCACACAAACGTGTAGGCGCGATCCGGCGTCGGTGCAATAAAGGTCCGCGGCCAGTCCGCTCGCGCCAGATCGAGGCCGCGGAAATTCGCGGAGCCTGCGGAGCAGAGCTTTCCGTCCGGCACGAGGTTGCGGTGGTTACCGGCTGCATTGCCGATCCGCACACCATTCCAGTCATGGACCTGCTGGATACCGCCGGCTGCCCTGGCAGCCTGACATGCCGCCGACCGTGGCAAGTCGGCACTCTCGGCATGGCAGGTCAGTGCACGGCTGGCCGGCAGTTCCAGCGTACCGTGTGCCGATGCGCGTAGTGGCAAAGCTGCCGCAGTCACAACTGCCAGCCCGGCGAGCGAGATTGCTTTCAATGACATATCGATTTCCTTGACGTGTTGTAGTAGCTCTCTTCGCGCCATTCCATTTGTTGCAATGGCGGCACGAGTTCAACCGTTCTGACACCATCAGGCAATCGGATCCATCCGAAAGATTGCAATGCACGGACCGCTATCAGGACTATGCGACCCAATCCATGCAGGTAGCCGGGCTGGTCGGGGCTACAATAGGGTGTCGCTGCTCACTGCCCTGTCCCCATGTCCGACCATCCTCGTTTCACCATCAACCGCTCCGTGGTCATCCTGATGCCCGAGCAACCATTTCTGGACTGGATCAAGGCCGTGGATCCGGAGCCGGTTCCCTCGCTCTCGCTCGATCGCGTACGCGATGACGCCAGCGTATTCCTGCTCCCGGGTGAAGTGGCCGAGAGTGACGAAGATGCATTGCGCTGGGTGGAAAAGCGCTGGCGCTACTTCTTCGAATTTCTGCTCGGTGAGTGGTTCGACATTTCCCTATGGCCCGAGAAGCTGACCTTGGCGATGTTTCGCGAATGGTTCACACCCCGCCTCCATTCGATGGTCTGGGACATGGCCCCGGAGGCTCCCATCGAACACGAGGATTGGGACGAGGGCGACGACGATGAAGAGTCCCCTACTCTTCTTCACTAAGTACGCATCCGGCAAAGAAAACGGCACGCCTTGGCGTGCCGTTTTTTCATGCTGCTCCGTGGTTCACGTTCTTCAAAGGAACCGGTCCAGAATCTTCCGACTTGGTTTGTCCAGCGCAAGCTGGTCGCGGATCAGGTAATGAATGCCGTGGCTGTCCGAGATCAGCAGCGTGTTACCGGTGAGCCGGCGAATATCCTCCTCGCCGCGCAGCACCAGTTCGGTCCGGCCACGGTCGGTCTGCACGGTCCAGACACTCGGCGTGGCATATGTGGATACGCTATCGATTGCGCGGATCTCCGGCATGAACTCGCGGCCGGCCAGTTCTGCGTCGATCAGCGCTCGCGTTGGCGCAGGCAGGCCGTCTAGACGCGGAATCCAGGCAAGCTCGCGCCCGTCCGTGCTCATCATGCCCACGCCATCGTCGGCGGCGGAAATCGGGAATGCACGCACGGGCACCACGCCTTCATGCCGCGTGCCATCCGCCGTCGTCAGCACGAGTTTGCCGAGGCTGTTGCGGCTCAGGGTGAAATCAGGCGTCTGCATGGTGGTTTGTTCAAGAGAATGATTACTGCGCACTGACCGGCTCCGCGGTTTGCACCCGATCGCCATCGCTGGCTTCTTCGGCTTCGGCATCGACATTGCGCGCCTGTGCCTGGTACAGCTTGTAGTAGGCACCTTCACGCGCGAGCAGTTCGTCGTGGTTGCCCACTTCCACAATCTGGCCGCGATCCATCACCACCAGGCGATCGGCCTTGCGCAGCGTCGACAAACGGTGCGCGATGGCAATCGTGGTACGGCCCTGCACCAGGTTGTCGAGCGCCTTCTGGATTTCCTTCTCCGTGGTGGTATCCACCGACGAGGTCGCCTCATCCATGATCAGGATGCGCGGATCGATCAGCAGCGCACGCGCAATCGAAATCCGCTGCCGCTCACCGCCCGACAGCGCCTGGCCACGTTCGCCCACCAGCGAATCATAGCCATGCGGCAGGCGCAGGATGAACTCGTGCGCGTGCGCCGCGCGTGCCGCGGCGACGATTTCCTCGCGCGTTGCATCGGGCTTGCCGTAGGCAATGTTGTCGGCGATCGTGCCGAAGAACAGGAACGGCTCCTGCAGCACCAGGCCGATATTGCGGCGGAACTCCGATACCGGCAGCGAACGGATATCCACGCCGTCCACACGAATCGCACCTTCGGACACATCGTAGAAACGGCAGATCAGGTTCACCAGCGTGCTCTTGCCCGAGCCGCTGTGCCCCACCAGTCCAATCATCTCGCCCGGCTTGATGGTCAGGTTCAGGCCGCGGATCACGGCGCGATTGCCGTAGCGGAACCCGAGGTCGCGCAACTCGATGGCGCCTTGAACGTTGTCGATATGCACCGGCTTCCGCGGTTCGGGCACGCTCGATACGTGATCGAGAATGTCGAAGATCCGCTTGGCGCCGGCGGCGGCCTTCTGCGTGACCGACACGATGCGGCTCATCGAATCGAGCCGCGTGTAGAAGCGGCTGATATAGGTCAGGAACGCCACCAGCACGCCCACCGTGATCGCGTTGTGGCTGACCTGCCAGATGCCGAAGATCCACACCACCAGCAGGCCCACTTCGGTCAGCAGCGTCACGGTTGGCGTGAACAGCGACCACACGGCGTTCACGCGGTCGTTGATCAGCAGGTTATGCCGGTTGGCATCGCGGAAACGGGCCACTTCACGCTTTTCCTGCGCAAAAGCCTTGACCACGCGGATGCCGGGAATGGTATCGGCCAGCACGTTGGTGATCTCCGACCAGATCCGGTCGATCTTCTCGAAGCCGTGGCGCAAACGGTCGCGCACCAGATGGATCATCCAGGCGATGAACGGAAGCGGCACCAGCGTGACCAGTGCCAGCCACGGGTTGATAGAGATCAGGATGATCGCGGTCATGGCGATCATCAGCACATCGGTGGCGAAGTCGAGCAGATGCAGGGACAGGAACACGCTGATCCGGTCGCTTTCCGAGCCGATCCGAGCCATCAGGTCACCGGTGCGCTTGCCGCCGAAGTATTCGAGCGACAGTTTGAGCAGGTGCTCGTATGTGGTGGTACGCAGGTCGGCACTGATGCGCTCCGAGACGCGCGCCAGCAGGTAGGTGCGCGCCCAGCCCAGCCCCCAGGCCACCAGCGCGGCACCCAGCAGACCGGCCAGGTAGAGCTTGACCAGGTCATGGTCGATGGGCACGCCGTTCTGGTACGGAATCAGCACCTTGTCCATCAGCGGCATGGTCAGGTACGGCGGCACCAGCGTGGCGGCGGTACCAAGCAGCAGCAGGACAAACCCCGCCAGCAGCTCCCAGCGGTACGGCCGGGCGAAGCGCCACAGCCGCAGCAACGCCCATGTGGACGGCGGCGTTTCGAGCTCGCGGCTGCATTGCGGGCATTGCTCCTCGCCGGGCGGGATCGGTGCCTTGCAGGTCGGGCAGATGTCGGCCTCGGTCTGGGCGGCATGCCCCGTCGCCAGCACGTCGCGCTGGCTTTCGAACTGGTCGGCCAGCCGCAATGCGTCTGGATTGTAACCAAGCGTATAACGCCAGTTGGCCAGGCGGCTCTGGCCATCGGCCAGTTCCAGCGTACCCACGCCGGCGTGGTCGCCATGGGACAGCGTCAGGCCCGGGGCAATCTCCCAATGGCGCAGGTCTTTTTCACCGGGAAAGCGAGAGATCAGACGACGATCCGTCACAACCAGCCACCCTTGGGTAAAATGCAGCCTTGCGTCCAGGTCCAGCTGCAGCCCGGCCAGGACGGTTTCACCTGGCAGGAGGCTGGTGCCGAGTTCGGCAACCCAGGGACCTTGCGAGCCGGGGTGGATGGAAGCAGACGGGGAGGACTGGGTCATTGTTGGCGCGATAATCGGTAAAACGAGCGGTAAGACAATTGGTAAGACAAGCCGCAAAAGCGCGTCCGCAGGCCCCAAAACGGATCGAAAACGGACATAACTTGAAACAATTTAAGCGGTTCGCCGTCTGGCGGCCCGCAATTTTGCCCGCAAGTATACATAACGCAAAACAAGCGGGGCGCCTGGTGCGCTGCACAACGAGTGGTAGTCTCAAAATGGGTACCAAGGGTCAACCCTGAGGCTACTGTAACGTTACTGAAAGGTTAGGCTTCCATTTCTCGGGCACTCGCCCACTGCCTCAAGCTAAATCGATGAAAAAGAAGGACATTGAGATTTTCGATGTCATGTCGCTGCGCGGCCCGAATATGTGGACATATCGGCCAGTGCTGGAGGCATGGGTCGATATCGGCGAACTGGAGGATTTCCCCTCCAACAAGATTCCGGGCTTCTACGAGCGCCTGTCGGCATGGCTGCCGACGCTGATCGAGCACCGCTGCAGCCCCGGCGTGCGCGGGGGCTTCCTGATGCGCCTGAAGGAAGGCACCTGGCCGGGCCATATCCTGGAACACGTCACGCTTGAGCTGCAGAACCTGGCCGGCATGCCGGGCGGATTCGGCAAGGCGCGCGAGACCCCGGTACGCGGCGTCTACAAGGTAATCGTCCGTGCCTGGCACGAGCAGGTGACGCGCGCGGCGCTGTTCACCGCCCGCGACCTGGTCATGGCCGCGATCGAGGACCGTCCGTTCGACGTGCCCGCTGCCGTCGAGGCCCTGCGCGACCTGGTCGACGAACACTGCCTGGGCCCGAGCACGGCATGTATTGTCGATGCCGCCGATGATCGCGACATCCCGTCGATCCGCCTGTCCGACGGCAACCTTGTGCAGCTCGGCCATGGCGCGCGCCAACGCCGGATCTGGACCGCCGAGACCGACCGCACCAGCGCCATCGCCGAATCGATTTCGCGCGACAAGGACCTGACCAAGAGCCTGCTCGAATCGTGCGGCGTGCCGGTGCCGGAAGGCCGTATGGTCGAGAGCGCCGAAGACGCCTGGGATGCAGCCGAGAGCATCGGCGTGCCCGTGGTGGTCAAGCCCTACGATGGCAACCATGGCCGCGGCGTCTTCACCAACCTGATGACGCGCGAGGAAGTGGAAACCGCTTATGCGGTGGCCATCGACGAGGGCAACGGCGTGATCGTCGAACGCTTCATCCCTGGCAACGAACACCGCCTGCTGGTGGTGGGCGGCCGCCTGGTGGCCGCCGCGATGGGCGAGACCGCCTCGGTCGTCGGCGATGGCAAGCAGACCATCGATGAACTGATCGAATCGCAGATCAACTCCGATCCGCGCCGCGGCAGCACCGAGGATCATCCGCTGAACCGCGTCCGGCTCGATTCCGCCGCGCGCCTCGAGCTGAAGCGCCAGGGCTATGCCGACGGCACTGCCGTGCCGCCCGAGGGCCGTACGGTACTGATCCAGCGCAACGGTAACGTGGCGTTCGACGTCACCGACCGCGTGCACCCGAGCGTGGCAGCACACGCCGCGCTGGCCGCACGCGTGGTGGGTCTTGATATCGCCGGCGTGGACCTGGTTGCCGAAGACATCTCGCGTCCGCTGGCTGACCAGCGTGGCGCCGTGGTCGAGGTCAATGCCGGTCCGGGACTGCTGATGCATATCAAGCCTGCCGACGGCGAGCCGCGCCCGGTGGGTCGTGCCATCGTCGACCACCTGTTCCCGACCCGCAATGGCGTGGAAGACGACGGCCGCATTCCCGTGGTGGGCATCACCGGCACCAACGGCAAGACCGTGGTGGCCAAGCTCGTGGCCCGCCTGCTGCAACTGTCGGGCAAGCATACCGGCCTGGCCTGCAGCGACGGCCTGTTCCTGGACCGCCGTCAGGTGGAAAAGGGCGACCGTGGCGAAAAGGCCAGCTGGGATGCCGGTCATCGCATCCTGATGAACCGCGCGGTGGAAGCCGCCGTGTTCGAGAACGACAGCGGCATGATCCTGTCGCAAGGCCTGCCCTACGATCGTTGCCAGGTTGGCGTGGTCACCAACTTCGGCCAGCCCGACCACCTCGGCGACTACTACGTCGAGGATGAGGACCGCATGTACAACGTGCTGCGCACCCAGGTCGACGTAGTGCTCAAGAATGGCGCCGCGGTGCTCAACGCCGCCGACGCCCGGCTGGTCGAAATGGCCGAACTGTGCGATGGCGACGTGATCTTCTTCGGCCTGTCCGCCGACTTGCCGGCGATTACCGAACATCGTGCGGCCGGCAAGCGCGCCGTGTTCGTGCGCGACGGCAAGGTCGTGATGGCCACCGGCCATAGCGAGACCGCCCTGACCGACGTCTCGGCGATCCCGTTGACCTACGCTGGCCGCGTTGCGTTCCAGATCGAGAACGTGCTGGCCGCCGTGGCCACGGGCTGGGCACTCGGCATCTCGAATGACCTGATTCGCGCCGGCATCGTGACGTTCGACGTCGGCCAGGTGGATGTGCCGGGCCGCTTCACGATGTTCGAGCGCCAGGGTGCCACGGTAGTCGTCGACGACGCGCACAACGCCCCGGCAATCGAGGCGCTGGCCGCCGCACTGGACCGCTTCCCGGCCGAGCGCCGCATGCTCGTCTTCGGCGCCGGCGTACAGCGCCGCGATGAAGACCTGGTGCAGCAGGGCAAGGTCATTGGCAAGGCCTTCGACCGCGTGTTCCTGTGCGAGGACCATAGCGTGCGTCGAGACCTGCCCGATACCGAAGCGCGCGCGCAGATCAAGAAGGGCCTCTATGAAGGCCGCCGCGTGACCAAGATCATCGACGAAGGCTCACGCCGTGCCGCGGTGGAAGCCGCATTGTCGCAACTGGTGGCCGGCGACCTGCTGGTACTGCAGTGCGATGAAGGCTCGACTGAAAGCACCGTCGAACAGGTACACCAGTGGATGGGCCGCAGCGGACGCCGCGCGTAGTTCCGGAAGAACAACGGAAAAAAGATTCTATGGAAGTTTCTCGCATCCGGGCCCTGCGTGGCCCGAATCTCTGGTGCCGGCACACTGCGATCGAAGCCATCATCGCGTGTTCGGACCAATCCCACCTGCTGGCCGAGTTGCCCGGTTTCGAGGATCGGCTGCGCGCGCGCTTCCCGGGCATCGGCCCGATGCGTCCCGACGATGAAACCGGTTCGCTATCGATGGCCCACGCGCTCGAAGCTACCGCACTGGGCCTGCAGGCCGCGGCCGGTTGTCCGGTCACGTTTGGCTACACCGCGCCCACACTGGAACCGGGCACCTACCAGGTGGTGGTGCAATACAGTGAAGAGGAAGTAGGCCGCCTGGCCTTCGAACTGGCCGAGCGCCTGTGCCTGGCCGCACGCGACGACCAGCCGTTCGACCTCGACGATGCGCTGCACCGCTTGCGCGATCTCGATGAAGACGTGCGCCTGGGACCGAGTACCGGTTCGATCGTCTACGCCGCCGTGGCGCGTGGCATTCCGTATCGTCGCCTGACGCAGGGCTCGATGGTCCAGTTCGGCTGGGGCAGCAAGCAGCGACGCATCCAGGCCGCGGAAACCGACATGACCAGTGCGGTATCCGAATCGATCGCACAGGACAAGGAACTGACCAAGGCCTTGCTGCACGCAGCAGGCGTGCCGGTGCCGATGGGCCGCTCCGTGGACAGCGCCGAGGAAGCCTGGGCCGCCGCGCAGGAAATCAACGGCCCGGTCGTGGTGAAGCCGCGCGACGGCAACCAGGGCAAGGGCGTGGCCGTGCGCATCCGTACGCGCGAGGAAGTGATGACGGCCTACGAGGTAGCGTCCGACATTTCTTCCGACGTGATCGTCGAGCGTTATATCCCGGGTCACGACTTCCGCCTGCTGGTGGTGGGCAAGCATCTGGTGGCCGCGGCACGCCGCGATCCGCCGCAGGTGATTGGCGACGGTTCGCACACGGTGCGCCAACTCGTGGAGGAAGTGAACCGCGATCCGCGCCGTGGCGAAGGCCATGCCACATCGCTGACGAAGATCCGCTTCGACGACATCGCGCTGGCCACGCTGGCCAAGCAGGGCCTGAGCGCCGACGCGGTGCCGGCCAAGGGCACGCGCGTGGTACTGCGCAATAACGCGAACCTGTCCACCGGCGGCAGTGCTACCGACGTCACCGACGATGTCCACCCCGACATCGCCGCGCGCGCCGTGGCCGCCGCACAGATGGTTGGCCTCGACATCTGCGGCGTCGATGCCGTTTGCGAGACCATGCTCAAGCCGTTCGAGGAACAGGCCGGCGGCATTGTCGAAGTGAACGCCGCACCGGGCCTGCGCATGCACCTGCAGCCGTCATACGGCAAGGGTCGCGCGGTTGGTGAAGCCATTATCTCGACGATGTTCACCGATGGCGACGACGGCCGCATTCCCGTGGTGGCCGTGTCGGGCACCAATGGCAAGACCACTACGGTTCGCCTGATCACGCATATCCTGGCGTCGAACGGCCTGCGCATGGGCATGACCGGCACCGATGGCGTGTACATCCAGGGTCAGCGCATCGACACCGGCGACTGCAGCGGTCCGCGTAGCGCACGCAATGTCCTGCTGCACCCGGACGTGGATGCCGCCGTGTTCGAAACGGCGCGTGGCGGGCTGCTGCGCGAAGGCCTGGCGTTCGACCGCTGCGACGTGGCCGTGGTGACCAATGTCGGCGAAGGCGACCACCTCGGGCTGTCGTACATCAGCACCGTCGAGGACCTGGCCGTGCTCAAGAGCGTGATCGTGCAGAACGTCGCGCCGCATGGCATGGCCGTGCTGAACGCCGCCGACCCGATGGTCGCGCGCATGGCCGACGCGTGCCCCGGCTCGGTCACGTTCTTCGCGCACGATGCCGGTCTGCCGACCATGGCGCTGCATCGCGCCCAGGGCAAGCGCGTGGTGTTCGTCGAGGGTGACGAGATCGTTGCCACCGAAGGCGAAACCAGCGTGCGTTTTGCGCTGGCCGACATTCCGCTCACGCGCAATGGCTCGATCGGGTTCCAGGTCGAGAACGCGATGTCGTCGATCGCCGCCGCCTGGGCGCTCGGCATCGACTGGCCCGTGATCCGCCGCGCGCTGGCTACGTTCGTCAATGACGCCGCCACCGCGCCGGGTCGCTTCAACGTGTTCGACTACAACGGCGCCACGCTGATTGCGGACTACGGCCACAATCCCGATGCGATCCAGGCACTGTGCAACGCCGTTCAGGGCATGCCGTCGAACAAGCGCGTGGTGCTGATCAGCGGCGCCGGCGATCGCCGCGACGAGGACATCCGCAAGCAGACGCAGATCCTTGGCGGCGCATTCGACGAAGTACTGCTGTACCAGGACCAATGCCAGCGCGGCCGTGAAGATGGTGAAGTGCTGGCACTGCTGCGCGAAGGCCTGGTCGGTGCGCAACGCACGACCTACACCGAGGAAATCCGCGGCGAGTTCGTGGCCATCGACACCGCGCTGGCACGCCTGCAGCCCGGTGACTTGTGCCTGATCCTGATCGACCAGGTGGAAGAAGCACTGGACCACATCGCCAAGCGAATCGCAGGGAAGTAAGGCTCCTGCTGTTCGCCCCCCTCTCCCGCGGCGCGGGAGAGGGGTTGGGGGAGAGGGCAAGGCGCATCAAACCGCAACTTGTAGTGGCTTGAGCCGCTGGTCCTCTCCACTCTCCCTCTTTCCCGCTCTACCCTACCCTGTCCCCATACATTCAATGACGTCCCGGCAGTGACAGCCGGCGCTCCAGCATATGCTGCAGCACCGATAGCGCGGTGCTGAGCACCCAGTAGATCGCCGCGGCGGCCAGATACAGCGGCAACGGCTGATAGGTGGCCGCGATGATTTCCTGCGACGTGCGCAACAACTCCGTGACGGTAATCACCGAAACCAGCGAGGTGTCCTTGATCAGGCTGATCAGGCTGTTCGACAGGCTTGGCACCGACAGCCGCAACGCCTGCGGTCCCACCACGTAACGCAGCGTCTGTACCGGCGTCATGCCGAGGCTGTATGCCGCCAGCCACTGCCCGCGCGCAACGCCCTGGATGGCACCGCGCATGCTCTCCGACAGATATGCCCCGACGTTGAGGCTCAGCGTAAGCACGCCGGCCGGCGTGGGCTCCAGCGTAATGCCGATGCCCGGCAAACCGTAATACACCACGAAGATCTGCACCAGCAACGGCGTACCGCGCATGATGCTGACGTACACGCGCGCCAGCACTTTGAGAATCGGCTGATGGCTTATGCCCATCAGCGCCACCACAATGCCAATCAGCAGTCCGAACACCATGGACAACACGGCGAACTTCAGCGTGAGCAGCGTGCCCTGCAGCAATACGGGCAGCGAATCAATGACGAGCTGGAGGGCGGACATGGGAGGGGCTGAGGTCAGTCGGAAGCCGGCGGAAACCCGCGATGACGCGATCATACGTGATCAGGGCACCGGCATATGAATGGAATCTGTTTCTGGACGGAGGTGGTGACGATGTCGGATGAAAACGTGCTCTGGAGCGGTACGCTGGAAGAATATTTCCTGATGACCTGGGGGCCTAAGGAAATCTGGGGCAGGCAACCTGAAACGCCGGCCGAACCACTTCCCGAAGTACGCGCTATCGAGGTTGTCGAGATGGCGCGCAGAATGGGCATTGCCAAGAAAAAATTGATCCATGCCCTGGGATACTCACGTGGTGAACTGGTTCGTAAGGCAAAGGATGGAGCCTACCTGAACGAGAAGCAGAGTGAGTTGTTTCACGGACTGAAACGAATGATCCGGTTCGTCCATCGCTACTACCCTGAAAAGGCATACGATGCGACCTTCAACCCGGAGCGGTGGATGGGGCAATTTCTGCTTCGCCGGCACCACTGTCTTGGTGGCAGCTACGGCGCCGACTACATGAACACAGTCGAGCGCCAGGAGCACGTCGAGGATGCCCTCGTCGCCCCGATATTCGGACTCTACGTATGAAGACCGCCTGGAGGATCTCAAAGGAAGCTGAAGAATACGCTGCCGACGACTCGAGCGGAACGGGGGCGTCCCGGGATGGGGGACGCTGGAACCGCAAAGGCGTTCCCGTCACGTATTGCGCCGAGTCGATTTCCCTGGCCTGCCTTGAGACGCTGATCCGCCTTCGGCCGAATGATCTTTTGATGAATCGGTACCTGTCACGGGTCGATATCCCAGACGAATTGTGGTGCCAGGCAATCCATTTCTCCGAAGCGACTGCTCCCGTAGGATGGGATGCAGTGCCTCACGGGAAGACAAGTCTTGACCTTGGAGATCAATGGATTGCTGAGCTCCGCTCGGCAATCCTGATCGTCCCGTCATCGATCATTCCGGAAGAGCCGAACGTGCTGATCAATCCCAGTCATGCGGACGCGAAGAAAATCACTTTCAGGAAGATTCGCAAGTGGATCTATGACCCGCGCCTGCTTCGGCGACTGCTGTTTACTTAGCCGCCTTCGTCACGTCCGAACCGAACCATTTGTTGGACAGCTTGGTGAGCGTGCCGTCGCGGCGCAGGTCGTCGAGCGCCTTGTCGATCGCGGCGGCGAACTTGGGGTTGTCCTTGCGGAACGGAATCGCGACTTCGCTATTGGCGCCCGGCAGCACGGCACCTGGGCGCAGCGGCAGATTGGCCTGCTTGATCAGGTAGTTGACCATCAGGCGGTCATTGAGCGCGGCGTCCACGCGTTGTGCGGCGAGGTCTCGCAAGTATTCGGGCGCGCCGGGATAGGTCTTTACGTCGATGCCCGGCACCGACTTGGCCAGTTCGTTGTAGTTGCTGCCCAGGCTCACGCCAAGCTTGTGACCTTTCAATGCGTCGAGCGAAGCAAACTCGCGCTTGTCGTCCTTGCGCTGGATCAGTTGGGCGGCCGAGTAGACGTACGGCGTCGAGAAATCGAGCACCTGCTTGCGTTGCGGGGTCACCGAAACCTGATTGACGATGATGTCGAACTTGCCGGCCTGCAGGCCCGCGATGATCGCGCTCCATTCGGTGGTCACGAACTCGGGCTTGACGCCAAGCTTGCCCGCCACCGCGCGCGCCACGTCGACGTCGAAACCATCGAGCTCATTGTTCGCGCCGCGATATCCGAACGGAGGATAGGTTCCTTCCAGGCCAACCTTGAGCACGCCCGCCTGCTTCACGGTATCAAGCAGGTCGGCAGCATGTGCGGCAGTTGCGGCAGTTGCGGCAATACCGGTGGCGCCTGCCACCAGTGCGGTAGCCAGCAGGGATTTGAACCAACCCGATCGAATCGTTCGCATATGTTCTCCAGTGGGATGCGGTTTGATCGCCGGTTTCCCCTTTTGAGGGAATTCCGGCAACTCTATGAGCCTATAACGGGCATCACAGTACCGCAAACACTATCGACGACGAAATAACGATTCGATATGGCTATATAACTCGCAAGGCCGTTCACACTTGCTTGTTTTCGCTCCCCTCTCCCGCCGCAGGTGGGAGAGGGGTTGGGGGTGAGGGCAATGCGGTTCAAATTGCGACTTGTCAGCTTGCACCGCTGGCCCTCTCCCCCGACCCCTCTCCCGCTTTGCGGGAGAGGGGAGACAACCACTACCGCCCGCGCCGGCGGATTACTGGAACGCCTTGTCGTTCGGCGCGGCGAACAGTTGCTTCATTTCCGGCGACAGCGCGTAGTTCATATTGATATTGCGCGGCGGGATCGGTTGCAGGAACCACTTGGTGTACATCTTCTCTGCACGACCGCTCTTCTGGATGTCGGCCACCACGTCATCGACGAGCTTCTTGAACGATGCATCGTCCTTGCGGAACATGCAGGCGTAGTTCTCGGTCTGCAGCGGCGTGCCGACCACCACCCAGTCCGCGGCGTTCTTGGCCTTGGTGCGCTCGCCGTACAGCAACGGCTCGTCCATCACGAATGCCACGGCACGGCCCGACTCCAGGATCAGGAATGCCTGGCCGTGATCCTTGGCGCTGGTCAGGTTCATTTCCATGCCATCGCCATTCATCTTGACCAGTTGGCGCTCACCGGTGGTGCCGGCCGTGGTCACCACGTTCTTGCCCTTGAGCTGCGGGAAGTCCGTCACGCCCGAATCCTTCTTCGTCAGCATGCGGATACCGTAGATGAACAGGCTGTTCGAGAAGGACACCTGCTTCTGGCGTTCGGTGTTGTTGGTGGTGCTGCCGCACTCGATATCGATCGTGCCGTTCTGCATCAGCGGAATGCGGTTCTGCGACGTGATCGGCGTCAACTTGACCTGCAGGTTCGGCATGTTCAGCGTCGACTTCACCTTGTCGACGATCGCCAGCAGGTAGTCGTGCGAATAGCCCATTACCTCCTTGCCGTCCGAATACGAGAACGGAATCGACGATTCGCGATAGCCCAGCGAAATCACCCCGCTGTCCTTGATCTTCTTGAGCGTGTCGCCATCGGCGGCATGGGCGCCGGCCGCGGCGCTCACCAGCACGGCAGCAGCCAACAGGCGATGGATGGGGAATTGACGGACAGACAGTGACTTCATGCTTCGCTCCTTCAAGGGGCTTGGATTAATAGACAGACTTGAGGCAAATCTCACTACCAAACTTGTGACTTCACTTCCAGCACAACCCGTGTTGCATCGGCCCGGTCAGGCTAGGCCGCTGCTGCACTGAAATCTCCGGCGTCGAGCACCGGCTTGCGCCCCGCCAGCTGGTCCGCCAGCAGGCCCGCGCTACCCATGGCCAATGTAAAACCAAGCGCGCCGTGGCCTAGGTTCAGCCACAGTCCACGCAGGCGTGATTCCCCGATCATCGGCAGGCCCGTCGGCGTCGCCGGGCGCAGACCCGCCCACGGCTGCAGCGCATCGAGGTCGGCGCCATTCATCACGTTGCCAAACACCAGGCGCGTTTGCGTGACCAGCGTCTGGGCGCGCTCCCGATCGACCACCGCGCCGCCACGCACGATGTCCGCCATGCCTGCCACGCGCAGCGTGTTGCCAATCCGCGCATAGACGATCTTGTTTGCGAAGTCCGTCACGCTGATGTGCGGCGCCGCCGCACCATCCGCGATCGGAACGGTGATGCTGTAGCCCTTGAGCGGCCACAGCATCGGCCTGATACCGGTGGGCCGTAGCAGCGGCACGCTACCGATACCGCCCGAGACGATCACCACATCGGCCGCGATGTCGCCCCGATCCGTGCGCAGGCCCGTCACGCGATCCCCGCTGCGGATCAGCTCGGAGACCCGCGTGCCGAAGCATAGCGTCACGGCAGGGTTGCCTTGCAACAGATGGGCCAGGGACACGCAGAACCGATGGCAATCGCCCACTTCCTCGCTTGGCGTGTAGATCGCACCGGCAATATCGTCGCGAATGCCTGCCAACGCGGGCTCCAGCGCCACGGTCGCGGTGCGGTCCAGTGCCTGCTGCTCGCAGCCGAGGCTCGCCTGGTAGTCCAGCAAGCGGCATGCCGACGCATACGCCGCGGCGTCGCGATGCACCACCAGCTTGCCGCGCCGCGCAAAATCGAATCCCCCACCCTCCTCGCGCGCCTCGCGCCGGTTGGTGAACGCCTGCATCAGGTCGCGTGAATAAAAGGCCAGCCGCAGCAGCTTGCGCGTGGTGGCTTCGCTGGTCGATGCGTTGCAGGCCTGTACGAATGCCATCAGCCAGCGCCATTGCTCCGGATCCATCGACGGCCGGAAGCGCATCGGCGAATCACGGTCGAGCAGCCAGCCCGGCACCTTCGACAACACGCCCGGCCCGGCCAGCGGCGCCACATAGCTGTAGCTAAGCTGCCCGCCATTGGCAAAGCTGGTTTCCTCGCCCGGACCATCGTGGCGCTCGACCACCGTGACTTCATGTCCGTCATTGGCCAACCGCCACGCGGTAGTCATCCCCACCACGCCGGCACCCACTATTGCTACGCGCATCTGACTTGCCTTGCCTTCCCATTACCAACGATGGGCCAGAGCGTAGAACACCGGGCGCCGCTTGCCCAATGCCAATACGTGCCAGAATATGTCCTCAGGCTATGGGTCGCGCCACCCGGGTCTACCCGTAGTGCATAGCACCATTTCACCGCCATTCCGCCGCACCAGAAGCGGCTTTTCCCAGCACCATAACGATGCGCCTGCGCCAGATCGAAGTGTTCCGTGCCGTGATGCTGACCGGCACCGTCAGCGAAGCCGCGCGCCTGCTGCATGTCTCCCAACCCGTGGTGACACGCGTGCTGCAGCACGCCGAGGCCTCTCTCGGGTTTCGTCTGTTCGATCGCCAGCGTGGCCGCCTGCAACCCACGCCCGAAGCCGTGGCGCTCTACGGCGATGTCGAAAGGCTATATGGCGAGATCGAACGCGTGCGGCGCGTATCGGAAAGCCTGCGCCACAAGGGCGCCGGGCGCCTGCGCGTAGCCGCGACCCCGAGCCTGGCCAACCCGTTGCTGGTACCCGCGGTGCGCCGCTTCTGCGCACGGCATCCGGAGACCCAGGTCCAGGTGCTGACCCACCATACGAATGAGATCGTGGCCGCGTTGCTGGCCAACCAGATCGACGTCGGCTTTGCGTTCTCGCCGCCGCGGCATGAAGCGATCACCAGCGAGCCCGTGGCGGCCGGGCGCATGTTGCTGGCCGTGCCGCGTGCGCAACCGCTGCCCGCCGGGGGCCGGCGCGGCGTGGTGCCGATTCGCAAGGTCATGGAGCGACCATTTATTGGCTACGACGATGACAGCTCGCTGGGATTGCTGGTGCGCCAGACGCTGGCGCGCCACGCGCTGGAACCGCATTCCACACTTGAAGTGCAGACATACTCGCTGGCGCTGGCGCTGGTCGATGCGGGGCTTGGCCTGACGCTGCTCGACCAGTACACCGCCTTGAGCGCCAATCCGGCTAACGTGGCCCTGCACGATGTGCAACCCGAACTGGCCTTCGAGATCCAGATGCTGCGCGCCAGCCATCGTGGTGCGTCGAGCCTGGTCGATGACATGCACGCGCAGTTTGCCGCCGCCGCAGCCACATTGGCGGCCACACTCGGCGAACGGCTAGAAGCGCCGGCGGCAATGTTCGATGCCGCCAGTCGGTAATTGAGCAGACAATTGACAGCGCACCACGCTGTGCACCATTATCAACACGCACCGATAGGCGCATGAAACATCCATGTTCGTCCTGACCCTGATCCTTCTCGTGCTGGTGAGCGCGTTCTTCTCGATCTCGGAGATTGCACTCACAGCCGCCCGGCGTACCAAACTCCAGGTTCTCTCCGAACGCGGCGACCGCCGTGCGACCAAGGTATTGCTGCTCAAGGAAGAGCCTGGCAATTTCTTTACGGTGGTACAGATCGGCGTGAACAGCGTGGCGATCCTGGCCGGTATCCTCGGCGAGAAACACGTATCCGACCTGGTCTATGAACTCTTGCTTGGCTATATGGACGCCGGCATGGCGCAGCGCGTGGCCAATATCGGTTCATTCCTGGTGGTCACGCTGCTGTTCATCCAGTTTGCCGACCTGATTCCGAAGCGCATTGCGATGACGTTTCCGGAGGCCTGCGCCGTGCAGGTCATCGGCCCGATGCTGACACTACTGAAGGTCTTCAAGCCGCTGGTGTGGGTGTTCAATGCGGCTGCCGATGCCATGCTCAGGCTAATGGGTATCCCGACCAAACCGGTGGACCAGATCACCACGGAAGATATCGCCGCGATGGTCGATGCCGGCGCCGAAGCTGGCGTGCTGCACAAGCACGAACTCCACCTGATCGAGAACGTATTCGAACTCGACTCCAAACCCATTACCGCGATCATGACGCCGCGCGATGACGTGGTGTTCCTGACGCTCGACGAGACCGCCGACAGCATCCGCCGCAAGCTCGTCAAGCAACCGCACGCGCAATACCCGGTCTGTGGCAAGAGCATCGACGACGTGCTCGGCTACATGGATTCCAAGGCCATCCTGCAATTGCTGCTCGCCAACGAGAGCGCGGCCGTGCTCGACGATCTTGGCAAGCACTACGACAAGAACGTACTCGTGATACCGGACACGCTCACGCTGTCGGAATCGCTGACGCGCTTTCGCGAAATGCACGAGAACTTTGCCGTGGTGATGAACGAGTATGGGCTGGTGGTGGGCATCGTCACGCTTGACGACATTGTTGGCGCGCTGATGGGCGACATTCTCTACACGACCGAAGACGAGCAGATCGTACGCCGCGACGACTCGTCATGGCTGGTGGACGGCCTGACTCCGCTGGTGGACCTGAAGAAGGCACTGGAACTCGACACGCTACCGGGAGAAGACTATGTCGACACCGCTGCGGGACTCGTGATCTATTCGCTGAAACGGATCCCGAAGAAATCCGAGTCGATCACCGTGGCCGGCTTCCGCTTCGAGGTGCTCGACATCGACCATCACAAGATCGACCAGTTGCTGGTGTCGCGACTGCCGACGGCAGTGGAATCGACCGCGCAGGCCGATGGATAGTGTGTGTTTTTGCTCCCCTCTCCCGCACAGCGGGAGAGGGGTTGGGGGTGAGGGCCAGTGGTTCAAATTGCGATAGTCGCATCTTGATACGCCGACCCTCTCCCCCGGCCCCTCTCCCATTGCATGGGAGAGGGGAGCAACAATCAGCAATTGACTTGACCCGCCAAAAAACAAAACCGACGTCTGCTTTCACAGTACGTCGGCTTGAGTTTTACTACGCTGTTTTTGTCTGCTGGTGGTCGAATCCGTCAGCAGCTTCTTGTTTGGCGGGCCACGCCCGATGAGGATGGGCACTATACCTACGCTATCGCACTATGATTGGGCCACCGTGTAGCGTCTTTCTCCGCCGATTGTCGCCGTAGAGGGCAGCGGCCTGTTCGCCTAGGTGGTCCCCATTTCTAGTGTTTTGAAATGAGCCGCTGCACAATGCCATGAGCAGGGCTGGCGAAACCTGCGCGTCAGGCACCCCACGCATCGATGACCTGCGACAGCGGGAACGGATTCTGTTCCTTGCGCCACTCATGATAGGGCGCGGCCGTCTGACTATAAGGGCCGGGTTGAGGCCGGTCGAATTGAACCCGCGTCGGAATATGAAAGGCGCTACCGAATACGATTGCCTCGCCTGACGACAGGATAGTCACCTGATCGAGCAGCCGTCTCGCCTGCATTGGAATGATGCGCCGGAAATGGTCGATATCGTCAGGATTTTGTAGGCGATGGCTGATAAAGTTGGCGCACTGGCTGATGATCGTCTGGCTGATCTCGCTCGGCCGCTGGCTGGCGATGATGAGTGAAAGGCCGAATTTGCGCCCCTCTTTGGCGATGCGCTCGTATGTCAACCGCGCTAGGCGATGACCGCGATCCTCGTCTGAGCGGGCCGGGCGGGCATAGTTGTGCGCCTCTTCGAGAACAAGCACCCACGGATGCTTATAGCGCGAGGCTGCGGGCAGGCGCTCACGCGCCTCCAGCAACACCCGCCCGATCACCGCGCAAGCATAGGGAAGAACCTCGTTGCTCAACATTGACAGGTCGAGCACCGAGACTTTCGGTCCCGTTGCAGCACCAAGCCCGAAGCGTGCGAACCATGAGGACAGCTTCTCGATCTTCGTATCGGTCTCCTCATAGTTGAGGAAGGCGCGCCATCGCTTGTCGTCGAGGCGGGTTTTCAGCCGCAGCTTCAACGTCGTCAGGTGGGCATCGACGCGAAACGTATCCTCCTTGGATACGGCCCGATTGATAAGCGATGGATCGGTCAGGGTTGCGCGGGCGATCGGCAACGGAGAGTCCGCAGTGCGTGCACCGGCCTCCGCCGTGCCGCTACCACCGACGATCTTGGCGCGAATCGCGTCTTTCAGCTTCTCCGCCTCCGCAGCTATGGCGGCCTGATTGTTCATGACCTCGGTGTTGAAATCGTTAGCTGACCTATGAGCGGTAAACAGGCCAGCGAACGGGTCTGTATCAATGTCTGTATCGGCGAGGTGGCCGACCACGGCATCGCAATAGGAGCCGGCTGCCTTCTTCTTGATCTTCGTCAGTTCGCTCAAGAGCTGGTCGAGCGCGCTCATGCCATTCTGAAACGCTCCCATGCTGGCGGCGGCGGTGGCACTGCCGCCCTTGGCAATCGCCCACCAGTCTTTCAGCACGGGCTCCTGCGTTTGCTCCGACGCGCTCAGCCACGCACAGATTTCTTCGGCGTTCAGAAACCAGAGCGGAAGGCTGAACTCCTTGCCATTGAGGTAGATGCGATCCGGCAAGCGTTGCGCCGCTTCAGCCGTCGGGAAGGCCTTGGCATACTCGCCATTGATGTCGAGGATGAAGACGTGCGGCTCCTCGGCCGCGCCATCGAGCGCAGCCATCGCCTTCTGGATCAGGCTCGACACCGAGAAGGATTTGCCCGAGCCGGTATTGCCCACGATCGCGAGCGGCCGCGAGAACAGGTCGTTATAGGAGGCCCGCACGACGTTGCGGTCTTGGCCGGTCGGGAATCCGATCTTCAGATCGCAATCGAAATCCTTCGCGTCATAGTCCTCTGGCTTGTTGCGCCGCGGTGGTATCTCGAACACCGCGCGAAGGATGTCCGGCGATCCGATCTCCGCGGGAGTGTCGAGTGTTGGCAGCACCGAGATGCCTGGACTGAAGGTAGGCTCCTCGTCCTTGTGCTCGATCGTGCCCAGCAGCTGTACGCTGGCAACGCGGCGTGGTTTCATCAGTTCGAGGTTTAGATCGTCCCCGCTACCGGGATCGAAGGTCTCGCGAGCTTCCAGATCGGTGATGATGCCGATGACCGTTTCCCCCGCACCGAGCGAGAAGGTCAGATAGGCGTTGATTGCGATGGCCGCCTGCACGCCGTCTAGCGTGGCGCGTAACGCCGACCGAGTTTCGGGCAGCAATTCGACCTTCACTCGGAAGCCTTGAACCGACACGATGTGCCCGACGAGGCGCGGATTATCCATCCGCGCCCTCCGTGTCCGCTCCGGCTGATGTTGCGGACGAAGCGATCTGCTTTTCGAAGCGGCGCAAGCGAAGGAAGTCGTCGAGCCACTGCACGTCGGGCATCACCGTTCGCGCAAAGTCGTCGAAGGTCGCGAGCTTGAATGGTGTTGCTGAGAAGGCATCCGTCGTCGGACATAGGACGAAGGCGCGCTTACCGAGATCCTTGTATCGCCGGATGCGTGCGATCACCGGACTGTTCGGATTTGGTTCGACTACCAGCATCACAAGCGACGGATTCATGAGCGCATTCTCGATGATCCGGCTGACATGATCGTCGCCGAAGCCATAGCCCAGCACGAGGAGGAAGGTCTGGGGGATGCCGAGCCGCACCTGAAAGGACCGGAAGAGGTGAGCGTAGGGCATCGCAAGCGTCTGAGCGAATTTGTTCGCGGTCGGTAGAATCCCGACCGAAGGCGTCCCTCCGACCAGAGACAGAAGCGACGCGGCTTTCTGCTCGGCCGTCATGGCGGCGTAGGTCTGAAAAGGGGTCAGATCAGGATGACGCGCGCGCATCTCGGTGCCCTGCTCGAACCAGTGGATCGAGCCGTGGAGCTTGTAGAAATGCAGGAACTTGTCGAAGCGCCGTACACGGCCCTCCGCCACCTCGCCCGGATAGTAGATGTCCAAACCATAAACGGAAGGGTCGAACCGGCCGGCTGCGCGGCCGGTGAAACCGTCAAAATACTGGACGCCGAGCAGCTCCAATGCCTGCTCGAAAAGCGTGTCGTAATTGAGCGTGAAGAGATGGGTGCGTCCGAGGTTGCTATCGCGAGCCACGAGTTTGGATAGAAATGCAAGATGCGGCACGATGCCATCAGCGGACGCGGCCAGCCCCGTATCAGGGAGCGAAAGCGCGCACTCGGCGAAAATCGCCATGCGAAGGCGATCGACGAGCCAACGCAGATCGGCGACGCTGGGCGCCGGCGTACTGGGCCACGTCACGGCGGAAAATGGTCCGCCCGTAGACTCCGCGACGACCAGAGCATTGGCGACGAACGAAAGCCATGCCTCGAAACCGATCGGGTCATCATCGTCGAAGGCGGCGAGAAGGACAGCGTTCTTGCGGGCTTCGATGATAGCAGCGACCGAGGCGGGGATGTCGGGCAGCGCCTGGATCGTGGCGAATACAGCCGTTTCGAGATTGGCCATCGTCTTACCGCCGACGGAAACCGACGTGCCCGATCCCGTCAGAACGACGAGATTCTCCATTCGTAGCCATTCGGATATGAGCGCTTGAAGGCGGACACGCCCCTGCTTCTGATCGAGACCCGCCAGTAGGTTCCCGATGCCGCCGTCTTCAGCGAGGCCAATGAGCTGATATTCGATAGGTGCCGGCGGCACGGTCGTCATAATATTCCCCCAGTCAGTCCCCGCGATCGTGACTGGCCTTAGCCGAATACCTCCGAGCCTGCACCACGCATATCCATCACGAGCTTTTCGGCGAACCGGCTCGCTATTCGATGAGGAGCATGATTTGCTATTCCCGAGCTGATGCCGGGGCACGATTCTTGATAGCGATCTTCACACCATCGGCGCACATTGTCGCGGAGCGCCCGGTCGCTAAGTATGAACGCTGCGACGCTGACACCGATCACCATCCGTCGAATGGCGGTAAACGGATAGCGGCTTGAAAGCTCCAATCCGTAATCGCGCGCGCTCAGCATGGTGTGAGCTTGCCAACGTGTCTCTGGGCGGTGTCTGAAAAACTGCTCCACAGCTTCGATTTGGCGATCTGATGGAAGATCGGAGTTCAGACTACCAACGACCGGGAACGTCTGCTGGACCGTAAAGGTCTCGACGTCGCCCTCACGTCCAACGAAGCGGACAATCTTCTGCCGGCGGCGATTAGCGGGCCGGTTCTTTCGGCGATAACATTTGCCCGCTGCTGCAAGGTCGAGCGTGAATTCTTGCCTGGCCGTTAGATCGTGAGATTCTATCGTCATGTCGCCATGCCTCCGGCGAAATATGGAAAGCGGGTTGCTTACAACGCGGCCGTGGTGTCGCTGGGTACATCGTCGCGACCGACACGCGCTGGCATAGATCTCGGTGATTTACCGCAGGGCGCGTCTCCTGGCTGCAATCCAGTTCAAGTGACATCGGCGGATGCCGACAAACTCATTGCGCTACTCGGCACGGAGTATTTGAGACGGTCATGCATTTACCGAACTAAGCCGCCAGAAGATCAATCGAGGCGGATCGCCGAGCGCAGCCGCATGTTGAGACGATCCACCATCCAGACAAGACTTCCGCGCCAAAAACCGTACAACCGTGCCTGATGGCTGCGGTACAGCATTGCATGGCTCAACTGGGCCAGTCTTCCTCTTATCGTCGTTCCCTTGAATAATCCGTATTTTCCGAGTGAGCCAAAAGCATCATATTCGGCAAGCGATACGAGAGAACCGAAATCCCGATAGTTAAAATCAGGCGGCCGCTTTCCACGCGAGATGACGGCGGGAAGATGACGAATCAAATGCTGCGCCTGCTGGTGGGCGACCTGCGCCGTTGGCGGCAGGGGACGTTCCCCTTGGGACAAGGTAAGGCTTGAGCAATCTCCGAGTGAAAAAATGTTTGGGTCCTGTGTCGTCTGCAGTGACGGCAGCACGACAAGTTGGTTGCCTCGGGTGCTCTCGAGTCCATCGAGATTGGTCAGAAAAGCGGGCGCTTTCACGCCGGCAGCCCATACTTTGAGAGACGCGGTGACCGTTGGGCCATCGTCAAGCTCGAAGCCTTCCGTCGTTGCCGCACTGACCTTAGAGTTAGTCATCACCCTGATGCCGATACTCTCAAGCCTCTCCTCCGTTGCCTGCGAGATGTCGTCTGGAAAGGCCGGCAACAAGCGTGGCCCACTCTCGATCAGGGTGATCCTGATCCGGGATGATAGTGCTGGGGCGCCGTAGGCCTCCGCGATCTGCGTGAGTTGCATTAGTTCGGCCGCGAGTTCGACGCCGGTCGCGCCACCGCCTACTATTGCGATGGATAAGTCCTGTTCCTGCGCGACGGATTGCAGCATCCGAATACGGACTTCACGGTTGAATGCGTCAGCCTGCAAGCGGGAATCAATTTTGAAGCAATATTCCTGTACACCAGGTGTTCCGAAGTCATTGGCCTCGCTTCCAACCGATATGACGAGAGTGTCGTAGGCGATTTCCCTTGCAGGAACGAGCAACCGACCATCTGGAGCATGGAGCGGAGCGAGGCCTATCGTGCGATTGGCCCGATTGAGACTGCACATCTCGCCAGGCTGATATTCGAAGCCAGCATCTCGGGCTTGTGCGAGATAAGGCGTCTGCTGTTGAGATATATCACGTGTACCTGCCGCGATCGTGTGAAGCATCGGCTTCCAGATATGGGCGGAATCACGATCGACCAATATGACAGCCGGCATACTCTGATCGTTCTTCGACCGGCGTCCGAGCGAGGTGGCAATTTCGACCCCTGCTACTCCACCACCCACCACAACGATCCTTCTGCGCCGCCTGTCGACATTCATAAACGATCTCCAGATTGACATTAGGTTAGTGATAGCTCACATAAATCGAATGTCCAAATCGAATATCGCTGCACGCCGTGGCCGACCGGCCGATCCTCAGGCACGTGCTAAGCGTCGCTCACAGATTCTGGAGGCTGCGCATCGATGCTTTGCGCGGAAAGGGTTTCACCTTACGACCGCCGCGGAGATCAGTGCTGAAGCCGAGATAAGTGTTGCCGGCCTCTATCAGTATTTTCCGAGCAAAGACGATCTCATTCTAGCTCTGATCGAGTTAGATCTCGCCGAAAGCGTTGGCCTCATCGAAGTTCTGATGGCCAGTGAGAACTTTTTTGATGGTGCTGAAAGCATACTCCTCTTGGCTATGCAGGACGAACGGCAGCAAGCCATGTCGCGCCTTCGGCTAGAAATTATAGCTGAAGCGAGCCGCAAACCGGAAATTGCTGAGATTGCGATCTCCTGCGACCAGCGTTTTACCACGGCGATGGTTCGAGCCGTCACTTTGGCACAAGCAAAAGGCCAGATCGCAAGTTCAGTCGATCCGTATGAGCTAACGATCGCATTTAACTGTATAATGGATGGGCTGTTCGGGCGCATTTGTTTACCCGGTTACGCTCGCGCTCAGTTAGTGACTGCTTGCGTCGATATGATGCGCCGCGCCGCCGTACCAATCTGATTTCTAAGGACTAACACATGTCAAACACGGCCATAGATTGCGTGCCATATATTAGTAAGGCCTCAGTTATATCAGTTCGCCGCTGGCTGATGATAGGGTCAGTTGTGCTGGCATCAGGGCAACTCGCCGGGTGTGGATCATCCCAGCCAGAACCTGCGCCGCTCAGGACGGCTCTCACGGCGACGGTGCAGCAAGCTAGTTCAAGCGACACCCAGATCACTGGCATCGTCCGATCATTGGGGTCTTATGATATTGCCCCCGAGAATCCTGGGCGGCTTGTTCGGCTAAGAGCAAACATCGGCGATAGGGTCGCGCAGGGTCAAATTCTTGCAGAATTCGACGCGGAGCCATTCCGACTTCAGGCGTCCCAGTCCCGAGCGCAGATGCAGGCCGCGAATGTTGATCTGGATGCTGCCCGCCGTGAGGCAAAACGTCTTGAAGGGCTTGTTGAGGCTGGCGCGGCGGCGCGGCAGGATCTTGATGCCGCAAGGACAAACGTCAGCCGTGCGGAAGCACAGCAGCGGGCTACCTCCGACCAAGCTGCGCTGAATGCCCGTGCCTTGGCAAAAACCCAATTACGCGCGCCCGTGGCCGGGGTGATTACGGCTCGTCAAGGCGAGCTTGGCGCCATACTTCCGGCTGGGGCCCCCGTGTTCTCGCTGGAAGGTGCGGGTGAACGCGAGATCGTTGCTTCGGTCTCCAGCGCGACGGCCGAACAGCTACGCATCGGAACGATCGTGCGTTTCAATATCGGTGGTTCGGGCGGGCAAGCTCGATTGTCCGGCCTTTCTCCGCGATCTGCCGGTGTGGATGCACAGACAGCGCGGTTCACCATCGTTTCAGGCACCGCAGCACCCGGAGCGGCCGTCGAAGTTCGCTTGCCAGCCGGAGGAGCCACCAACGGCGATTTGATGCTGCCTTTGTCGGCCGTCATCGCTGACCGCTCCGGTGCCCGCCGGGTTGTCGTTGTCGGTCAGGACGGTCGAACGACGGCAGAACCGGTTCAGATCATCAGCGTCTCCTCTGCGGGCGCGCTGGTGCGGGGACGGTTATCTCCTGGCCAGCGCGTCATTGCCACTGGCGCTGAACTCATCAAGGCTGGCGAACGTGTTCGCCCGCTCACCTTCACGCCTTGAACGCGGTAGGCATCATGTCCCTCACTGAAATCGCCATGAAGCGGTCACGCTTCACTCTGACCGGCGCCGTCGCCTTGCTCATCGCAGGCTTGGTGATCCTGATCGGATTCCCCGCCACCGAGGAGCCGACCGTCCCGTTTCGGGCTGCCACAATTGAAGCCTATCTTCCGGGCGCAACACCTGAGCGTCTGGAGAGCCTAGTGGCCAAGCCGCTCGAAGAGCGTGTGCGAACCGTTGCCGAAGTCAAAAAAATGGAAACGACTCTGCGCCCTGGCGTGGTGATCATGACCATTGCGCTTCACAGCAATGTCAGTCCTCAGCGCGTAAACCAGGTCTGGCAGACCTTGCGCGCTCGAAGCCAGGAGGCCGCAGCGCTCTTCCCGGCAGGCACGATCGGCCCAGTCCTCAACGATTCCTGGGGCCGGGTATCAGTTATGACCCTTGCGCTTACTGGCGAAAGTTACAGCCAGGGTCAGCTACAGGAAGCTGCGCGCGCGGCACGATTGCGGTTGCAAGGCGTGACCGGCGTTGAGCAGGTCTCGCTTCACGGTGTGCGTGAAGAACAAATTTACATTGAAATATTGCCAGCGCGCCTCGCTGCGGCTGGCATCAGCCTGGAAGCCGTCGCCAAGGCGATCGGTGATCGGAACATGGTGGTGTCGGCCGGCGAGCTCGATGTGTCCGGACGCACTCTGATGCTTGATGCCTCCGGTCAGCTCAAGACAGCCTCTGCGGTCGGGGCTGTACCCGTCGCCCTTCCAGGCGGAGGTTCCGTCCCGCTTTCCACGATCGCCAAGATCGAACAACGCCCCCAGGACCCTCCGACGGCTGCTGCCGTTTTCGACGGCAAACCGGCGATCGTACTCGGCGTCTCGATGCGCACGGGCCTGAACGTCGTCGATTTCGCTGACGCGCTCCGCGCGGGAGTCGCCTCCGCACAAGCAGACCTCCCGATCGGGATGACCCTTTCCCCGATCACCGATCAGGCGGAGGTCGTGGGCCACAATCTGCAGAAGGTCGGCAAGATTTTCGCGGAGACGGTCGTCATCGTCATGGGTGTCGTCGTCGTGTTTCTCGGTTGGCGTGCTGGATTGGTCACCAGTGTGATTGTGCCGCTAACGGTCCTCGGCACTCTTCTGGTGATGAGCGTGCTTGGGATCGAACTGCACCAGATCTCAATCGCCGCCATCATCATCGCGCTTGGTATCTTCGTCGACAATGCCATCGTGGTAGTCGAGGATTATCAGCGACGTATTGGAGATGGCGAAGCCGCCGAATCCGCTGCTATCCATGCGGGCAAGACTATGGCCGCGCCGCTGCTGGTTTCGTCTCTGGCTATCATCCTGGCCTTTACCCCGCTGGTGGCCGGGTCGAGTGAAACTGCCGAATACATGCGCAGCCTCGCTATTGTTCTCGGCGTCACATTACTCCTGTCGTTGTTTCTCGCCCTGACGGTCGTGGCACTACTCTGCAAGATGTACATCAAAGCCCCTCACGAGGAGCATGAGAAGGACGACTGGATCGGGCGGCTCAGGCGCTGGTACGGGCGCAAAGTACTAATCATTGTCGGCCGTCCAGCAACTGTAGCTGTCGCAATGGTTGCGCTCCTCGCAGGGGCGACCGTCCTCAATGGCCTCCTGCCTCAAGGGCTGCTGGGTCCGTCTGACCGTGCCCAGGTACAGATTCCGATTGAGATCGCCCCCGGAGGCGCCACTCGGGAAAGCCTGAGGGTGGCTCAGGAAATCTCGGCAAGGATAAGCGATCGGAAGGCGCATCCGGAAGTCGTCAGCAACGTGGTTTATGTCGGCGACGGTGGACCGCGGTTCATTCTTGGCCTCAACCCGCCTCTGCCGGCTGGCAACCGCGCCTACGCCGTCGTCAATCTTGCCAAGGGCGCTGATAGCGATGCTGTCGTGCGCGAACTGCGCGACGATCTCACCACCCGTTTTCCGCAGGCGCGTATCGAGCCCAAGCGCTTTTCCCTGGGGATGTCGGAAGCCGGCAAGGCGGTGTTCATTCTTACAGGGCCCGATCGCGACACATTGAGCAAGGCTGCCGAGAAGCTCAAATCGGCACTGCGTACAGTGCCGGGGACGCTCGACGTCCGAGATGATGCTGAAACGGTGATCCCGCGCCTTGTCGTAGATATCGATCGCGCACGCGCGGAAGCCGCCAGCGTCACGCCGGCCGACACGGCGCGTGCCCTGCAAGCGGCTTACTCGGGGGTAACGGTCACCACATTGACCCGTGGCGAACTCACGACCCCGGTCGTATTGCGCGCCGATGCGACGCTGCGCCTTTCGCCCGACGCAATCTCGGCGACGCTGGTCAAGCCGGGCGTTACGCTTGGCGATATCGCGACAGTGCGCCTGGCCGATCAGGACAGCGTTTTAAATCGCCGCAATCAATACCCCACGATTATGGTTAGTGCGCGCCACCCCACTCTGACGGCCCAGGCACTGACCAGCAAGGTCGCCGACGCGGTCGCCAGCCTCGACCTGCCAGCCGGGCATTCGGTGATCCCGGGGGGTGAGATCGAAGAATCTGCCGAAGCCAATGGCGGCCTGATCCAGTATTTGCCGATAGCACTCTTCGGCATGGCCGGACTGTTCCTGTGGCAGTTTGGTAGCGTCAGGAAGACGATGATCGTCATGGCCTCGATCCCATTCGTCATCATTGGGGCGACCTTGGGTCTGTTCCTCGCCCGTCAGGAGATGAACTACACCGCCACGCTCGGTCTGCTGGCGCTGGCTGGAATCATCGTCAACAATGCGGTTCTACTGCTCGAACGAGTAGTCGAGGAGCGGGCCAACGGTGCCGGTCATGTCGATGCCATCGTCCGTGCAGCGGAGGTCCGTTTGCGCCCGATCATCATGACCAAGCTTACCTGCATTGTCGGTCTTCTGCCGCTGTTCGCCTTCGGCGGCGATCTTTGGCGACCGATGGCAGCCGCGATGATCGGAGGCCTGGCGCTCGGCACGCTTATCACTTTGGTCCTGATCCCGGCGCTCTATTCGCTGTTGTTCCACCGCCTGCCGGCTTTGCGAACCCGTTCTGCCCCGCCTCAGGAGGCTTTGTCATGAGATCGCAAGTTGTCTTACTCGCTTCGGCTGCGCTCGCGCTAAGCGGTTGTGTCAGTCTCTCTGAGCGAACACCAGTTCCCCCGGTGATGCCGACCTGGACGGTGATTGCAGAAGGACAGAGTGCCCAGCCGGTCGTTCTGGACTGGTGGCGGGCATTTAATGACCCGGTGCTCGATACATTGGTCAGCGATGCGTTGGCGCGCAATGCCGATCTCGCCGCCGCTGCCGCAAACCTCAAAGCGGCTCAGGCACTGGTTGGCGAAGCGAAGGCCAGCGCTCTGCCAGGTGGATCGGTTGAAGCTGGCGTCTCCAGCAGGCGCGTTGCGGGATTAGCCCAGCCCCCATTTCCGGGGGCGCCTGATCGCTATCCGGACCAGAATCTGGCAAATGTCGGAGTCACGCTCGGGTGGGAAGTCGATCTGTTTGGACGCATCTCCGCGAACCTCGCAGCAGCACGCGCTCAGGAAGGTGAAGCTCTATGGCTGCGCCGGCAGACAGAGGCTGCGGTAGCGGCGTCGGTTGTCCGCGCTTATGTGGAGAATCGCTACGCTGCCGAGCAAGAGCTGCTGGTGCAGAAGCGCATCGCCGCGCTGGAGGCAATTTCACTGAGTGTCGATAAAGCGGAAGCGCTCGGTGCCGCTTCACGCATAGATCGCGAGGCGGCAACTAGTGCGCTTGCCCTGGCGCGAGGTCAGTTACCTGACCTTGTCGCTTCACGCCGCAATAGCGCACGACGTCTGTCGATCCTTGGCGGGCGCGTGCCTGACCCCAATCTGGCGCCAGGCAGTCTACCCATCGCTCCCAGCGTGCTTGATGCCGGCGATCCGGCAGCCATGCTGCGCCGACGACCCGATGTCGGCGCAGCCGAGCAGCGGCTTGCTGGCACTGTGGCACAAGCGCGTATTGCGGTCACAGATCTCTATCCACGTATTTCGCTAGCCGGAAATATCGCGCTTTCAGCTCGGCCTGACCGGCTCGGCGATGATGGCGCCGTAGGATTTGCGGTTGGGCCGAGCCTGATCTGGGGTTTGTTTGATATGCCCCGGCTACTACGCCGGGTGAAATCTGCTGATGCTAGATCGGAAGCCGCGCTTGCACAGTGGCAGGCCGTGGTTCTGGCCGCACTCGAAGAGTCCGATAGCGCCTTGGAGGCTTGGAACTCAAGTCGGTGGGCCGCCAATGAGGCAGAAATTGCCGCGCGCTCTGCCGAGCAAAGCGCTGAATTGGCGACAGTTCGGGAAAATGCGGGTCAGATTTCTGCTCGTGCACGGTTGGGCGCGCAAGTCGAAGCACTGGATGCAAAGTCGACCGCCTTGGCCCGGCGAGTTCAGAAAACGCAAGGCTGGATAGCCGCGCAGCTCGCGTTGGGAGCAGGCTGGCGCGACATCCGCCCTTAAGTTCAATAATCAAAATCCCGTGGTGCAATGAACCATCATTCAACGACGTCATTTAATAAGGGAACTAAAAATGCATCCTTTCTTTCCCTATGCTGCGTTGACGGCTGCTATTATATGCGAAGTGACCGGCTCGACTTTCATGGCAAAATCTGAGCAGTTTACTCGGCCAATTCCGACACTTTTGATGGCATTATTCTTTGGGATGTCATTTTACTGTTTGACGCAAGCGCTCCGCGTTATCCCTCTTGGCATAACATATGCAATTTGGGCTGGATGCGGCATCGTTCTCACTGCCATCGTGGGGGTTGTTGTGCTCCGCCAGGCTTTGGATGTGGCCGCGATCATTGGCATCGGCCTGATCGTTTCAGGCGTGGTCGTTATGCAGGTCTTCTCAACCTCGTCCGGGCATTAATTTGCCGTTCAATATCCGGCAACTTCGCTACGCTATCGCGGCAGCAGATCACGGTTCCTTCTATCGTGCGGCACGTGCCCTAGATGTCGAGCAATCGACTCTGAGCCGGGCTATCCTGAAGCTGGAACACTCTATCGGCATGTCTATTTTTGAGCGCTCGCGTTCAGGTGTCACAACAACGCTGGCTGGAAGCACCTTCATCCGCAGCGCTAAGCCGATGGTAGACACAGCCGATAAGTTGGTAAAAATGATGCGTGCAGCAGGTCAGGGCCGTGCTGGTGGCCTGATGATCGGACACAACAGTTCCGTTTCTGCCGGCAATTTGCGTGCAACGATATTGAATTGGATCGAAACTCACCCGGATGTTGATGTGGAGTGCGTTGAATCCGACAGAAGTCTACTTCTGGCCGGACTGAATACTGGAGAAATTGACATCGCAATCTTGATGGGCGTTGCGGGGCAGAACGGATTTCGCTGCGAACCGGTGTGGAGCGAGCGAATGCTCGTTGCATTACCCGAGTCGCATCCACTCGCGAACCAAGATGTCGTGCACTGGACTGATCTTCGGGAAGAGCGCTTCCTATTACCAATCACCGACCCTGGCCCAGCTATTCGCGATATGCTGCTTGGCCGTCTGGCGTTGTCCGGCAGTAAGCCCGATATTCGAGTATTGCGGTCGAGCCGAGAGACTGTGTTGAGCATGCTAGGCGTTAGCTCTGGCGTGAGCATCGTTTGCGAAGGTTCGACCGGCGCACTGTACCCTGATGTTGTGTATCGGCCAATACACGGGGAACAAGGGCCGGCACTAACTGGCTTTTCCGCCTATTGGTGCGAAGACAATATCAATCCGACTATTCACCGTTTCCTCGGATTCATCAAGAGTCGCTACGCGCTAACCTTTGATTTCTCGACAAAAATACAGTAATTTACACAGAATTTTCTGGAGATATCTACTATGTCTCACAGCAAGACAATCATTATCGTGTTAGTCAACTTGGCCATCGGTTTTGCGGGAGGCTTTGCCTTACGACCGCTGATTGCGCCGATCCCTCAAGCGAGGATTACCGCCACCGGGGCAGCGGTGGCCAAGGCATCGGACGACGCACGCGGCACACAGTATTTCGTCGCTCATATCGACGAGGCTCGACAGTTGGTGGCCGGATGTCGTGACGGCTCGGTCCGTGGCGGCGAATGCGCCACGGCCGAAGAAGCGATCATCAAGGTGGATGCTCAGGATCGCCGCCGACGCTTCCTGGGTAACTGATGGCAGCGAGGCGGTCAGCTCTTCGAGGTATCCCGTCGCCGCGAGAATCCTCGGTCGCTCGCCATGAACTTCGCCAGCATTGGCGAGACGAGCTTCTCAGGAACGATAGCATCCCCGCCGGTCTCGGCCGCAAGCGCGGCGGCGTAGGCCGTGAGATCGCGGTGAACAGCGGCAGGCAACTCCACCGTGAGCTTGACGGGGCGATCGTCGGCCAGCGGCCCGAGCTTCAACTTCGTCATCGCGTTACTCCGATGGGTTCGAGCACCAAGTCGCGGGTCAGCACCACGCGCAGCGGATGCCCCGGCCGGATGGTGAGCGTGGGCGGCACATTGAGCTGCCGACGCACGATCTGCTGGCCGGTCTGGTTGATGGTGTCCTGCGAGCCGCGTCGCAGTGCGCGGGTCAGGTCGTCCTCGCTGTCTGCGCCCAGCTCAGCACCGACCCCCAAAAGCGTCGAAACGGCCGCCGCCTTCAGGAGATTGCCCCAATGCTGGTTGACGCGGTCCTGTAGGCCCGCAAACCCTGCGCCATCGGTGCCGGGCTGGCGCTCGAGAACGATCGAACGTCCGTCCGGCAGGATGAGCCGGTCCCAGGCCAGCAGCACGCGTGTCTGACCCGCGGCGACCTCACTGTCATACTCGCCAATCAGCCGCGCGCCCTGCGGGATGAGGAGGATGCGCCCCGTAGGGCTGTCATAGACGTTGGCCGTTACCTGCGCGGTGATCTGGCCGGGAAGGTCGGAGCGGATGCCGGTGATGAGGGCAGCCGGTATCAAGCTGCCGGCCTGCACGATGTTGGGTGATGACGGCGTGGTCAGCCTCTCGACACTGACCGTGCGCTGGTTCGGCGCCTGCGCCATGAAGGTGCGCCTTCCCGCTTGATCGCTTTGCGCCGACGCATCGCCCGTCGCCGCAGGCGCTGGAGTCGGCGCTGCGAGAACCGGCGTAACCGGGGTGTCCGGTGATGCGGCGCTTCCGCTGCCGCCGAGGAAGACCGAGCTGGTGCGGGCCGCGTCGCGCTCCTGAGCGGCACGCTGCCGAGCCGCCTCCGCCGCCTGAGCGCGCGGATCGGGCGGACCTGGCTGCGCGCCGACCGGCGGCACGGTGACATCCTCGCCGCGCTGCTGTGCCGATACGATCGGTCGGCCGAGGTCGCCGGGCAGCGGCGGGCCGAGCCGGGGCGCTTGGGCATAGTCGCGGGGCCCCGACGTGATAGTCTCGGCCGTGGCGCGGCTATCGGTGTTGTAGAGTTCCTGCGCGGCCCGATCGCTCGGCGGTCGTAGCGCATAGATCAGCGAACCACCTATGCCGAGGCCGGCGGCGACGCCGACGACGGCGAGCGCTTTACGGGAAAGCCGCATGACGCGGGGCGGATCGCCGCGAAGCTGGAACGCCGCCGGATCAGGGCGGGCCGACTGTGCGGCGGGCCGATCCTCGACGGACGGATCGTGGCTGTCGGTCACGGCCGCCCCCTCCGTCCATCGTCCCGCACGATGCGGACACGCTGCTCGGTGCGCCGGTCGCCCAGGCGCAGCTCGGCGGCAGCGAACAGGCGATCGACCACCATGTAGCGGCTTTGCACGCGGTAATTGACCAGCTCGGCGTCGCCGGCCACGCCGGTCACGAAAAGCGGTGGCATCTCGCCCTGCGAGATCCCGGCGGGAAACTCGATGAAGACCTGCCTTCCGTCGTCGAACGCGCGGGCCGGACGCCACGGCGCTCTATCGCCGTCGATGCGATAGCGGAAGTTGAGCGCCGCCACGTCCACGCCGGTCGCTACCGGTGCAGCCGCAGCAGCAGCCGCGTTGCGGCCTTGCAAGGCGATGAGCTGGTCGTGCGGATAGGTCCAGGACACTGACGCCATGTAGGTCACGGGGGTGGCGCGCAGCTCCAGATGGTAGGTGCGCCGATCCGTATTGATAATGAGGTTGGTGGCGAGGTCGGGTCGGGTGGGCTTTACCAAGATATGCACGCGGGCAGCTGCTCCGCTGCCGCTCACCGTATCGCCGATGATCCACCGCACCGTGTCGCCCGCCGCGACCGGCCCCGGCCCGACAAGCTGCTCGCCTTGCTGCAAGGCGATGTCTGTCACCTGACCGGGCGCGGTATAGACCTGATAGAGCGCGCCTTCGGTCCACGGGTATTGCTGGATGGCGTTGAGGAAGCCGTCGCGCACCGGCTGGACGCGCGCGGCATCGTTGGCGTCGCCGACACGGCGGCGCGGATCGGCGGGCTCCGGCGGTCGCGCGCGCTCCGTCACCGGCTTCAATTGACCGGGGAGCGGCAACGGCTCGGGGATCGTGACGATCTCGACCGCGCGGGGCGGCTCGGCCGCGGGCGTCGCGGCGATCGCCGGGGGCGGATCGTCCAACGCGATCACGGGCGGCCTGGCCGACGTGGTGGCGCAGCCGGCGAGCGCGGATGCGGAGACGAAGAGCGCGGCCGTGGCCACGCGGCGGATGAGTATGCCGGTCATTGCGACAGCTCCTTCGACCAATTGAGGGCGTTGACGAAGACGCCGAGCGGATTCTTGCGCAGGGCGTCGGGGGTGCGCGGCGGCTGCACGACGATGGTGAGGATCGCCGACCAGCGTTCGGTGGCGGCAAGGCTGCCGTCCTGATAATGGCGCTCGATCCAGGCGACGCGGAAGCTGTCGGGTGAGGCGCGGATGACGCTCGACACTTCCACCGCGACCTGCCCCCGACCGACATTGGCGAACGGGTCGTTGGCCCTCGCGTAATCGTTGAGCGCGAGCGCGCCGCGATCGGTGGTGAAATCGTATGCTCGAAGCCAGTTCTGACGGACGATGACCGGATCGGCCGGTATCGCGCGGACCTGCTCGATGAAGCGGGCGAGATGGAACGCGACCTGCGGGTCGGTGGGACGGTAGCCGGCCTCGGCCGGCGCGACCGCTTGGGCCTCGCCGAGCCGATCGACCTGCACGACCCAGGGGACGATATGGCCGCGCGTCGATTGCCAGACCAGACCGCCGGCCAGAACGCCTGAGAGGGACAGCGTCCCGAAGAAGGCGAGCCGCCAGTTCTTCGCCTGCACGCGCGCCGAGCCCATGCGGTCGTCCCATGCCTGCGCCGCGCGCTGATAAGGGGTGGTCGGCGCGGGCGTCTGGCCGTAGCGGATGCTCGGTCGCTTGAACATGGGTCAATCCTTCTGGCTGGTGTCGACGGACGCGCCGCTGCCGCCGCCATCGCCGGAGCGCAGCGTGTGGGCAGCGATGGTCGCGCCGTGGGTCATGGTCTGGCGGTTCTTCATCGCGGACGCCCAGGCGGGCGCGCCGGCCGGTGCGTCCGGCGACGGCGTGGAGCTGCCGCCCGAAATGGTCCCGCCGGTCGCGGTGACGGCGGCACGTCCGCCGGAACGGTAGCTATCCTTGAGCGAGGCTGCCGCCTTGCGCAGCGGCGACATGGCTGCGCCGACGGCGGCTTGTCCGACGCCGCCTGCGCCGCCAGCGACTGCGGCCGCGCCGGACTTGCCAGCCGAACCAAGCGCATAGGCGCTGTTTGCGGCCCCGGACGTGAAGGCGGCGCCTCGCGCGGCGCCACCGGCCGCGCCCACCGCAGCGCCGACGCCGAGCCGGGCCGCAGCGGCGCCACCGGCCAGCGCACCGCCGGCCGCGAGCACGGTCCCCGCTGCGGCCCCTGCGCCAAGCGCCGGGCCGCCGGAGACAATGCCATTGGCGATCGACGGGCCGAAGATGCCAAGGCCGAGAAGGCACAGCGAGGCGAGCGCGACGGCCAGCGCGTCCTCGATGCTGGGCTGCGCGCCGCCGAAGCCGGCGCGGAACTCGTCGAACAGGGTCGAACCGATGCCGACGATGACGGCGAGCACCAGCACCTTAATGCCTGACGAGATCACCAGCCCCAGCACGCGCTCGGCCATGAACGCGGTCTTGCCAAACAGGCCGAACGGGATGAGCACGAATCCGGCGAGCGTCGCCAGCTTGAACTCGATCAGCGTCACGAAAAGCTGGATCGCCAGAATGAAGAAGGCGAGGATGACCAGCAGCCAGGCGATCAGCAGCACCGCGATCTGGATGAAGTTCTCGAAGAACGCGACCCAGCCCATAAGGTCGGAGATGGATTCGAGAATAGGCTGGCCCGCTTCCAAGCCAACCTGCGCGACGCGGCCCGGCTGGAGCAGTTCGGCCGCCGTAAAGCCGGTGCCCGACGCTTTGAGGCCGAGCCCGGCGAAACTCTCGAAGACGATGCGTGCCAGGCTGTTCCAGTTGCCGATGATGTAGGCGAAGACGCCGACGAACAGCGTCTTCTTGACAAGGCGCGCAATGATGTCGTCGCCCTCTCCCCACGTCCAGAACAGGGCGGCCAGGGTCACGTCGATGACGATCAGGGTGGTGGCGATGAACGCCACTTCGCCGCCGAGCAGGCCGAACCCACTGTCGATGTAGCGGGTGAAGACATCCAGAAAGCGATCGACGACGCCGGTGCCGCCCATGTCAGTTCTCCTGTGGGGTCGCGCCATCGGCGATGCGGGCAGCGGGAAGCGCACCGGGCGCGAGGAACCGGCGACGGTTCTCGGCCCAGGCACGCAGGCAATCCGGGTCACTCGCCCCGGCCGCGCCGATCGACTGGCAGCGGCGCAGCTCGATCAGCAGCGGGTCCGTCGCCGATGTCTCGGCGACGGCCGCCGGCCCCGCGCGCGGTGGCTCTGGCGCACGGCTCATCTCGATCGCCGTCATGGTGATGGCGATGGCGACGAAGATGACCGCGCCGATGCGCGCGAGGAGCTTGCTGTCCACGGGCGTTAGTCGTGGAACATGCGGGCGTTGCCCGGCTGATAGCCGGTGGACCGCGTCAGGAAGCGGCGCAGACGTTCGCGGCTCTCGGCTTCAACGGCCGCGTTGCGCGCCGAATCCAGCGCCTGCGCCCGGCCCTGCGCGGCGAGCAGCGCCGTCAGGTCCGCGAGCTGCTGCGATTGCAGCGCGAGAAGCTGGTTGCCCGCCTGCGCGGCTTGGAGCGCGCCGGTCGCCGACTGACTAGACGTGACCACGCCGTCCATCGTCGTCCGCGCGCCGTCGATATTGCCGACGACGCCAGCCTGCACACGCAGCGCATCCTCGAACGCGCCGACGCTATCCTCCCAGCGCGCATTGGCGTTAGCGACCATCTGCGCGTGGGTGCCGGTGAGCGCCGCGCCCTTGTAGCGGCCGTTGAAGACCTGTTGGACGTTCTGCACGTCGTAGGCGATGCGCTGGGCTTCGCCGAGAAGCTGCTGGGTGCGCTGCACCTGCTGCTGCAACTGCTGGAGCGAGTTGAACGGCAGCGACGCCAGATTGCGCGCCTCGTTGATGAGGCTGGTCGCCTGCTGCTGGATTTGCTGGATCTGGTTGTTGATCTGCTGGAGCGACCGCGCGGCCGTCAGCACGTTCTGCGCGTAATTGGTCGGGTCATAGACGATCCCGCCGAACTGAGCGTGCGCCGGCGTGGCGGCGGTGATGCCGATCATGCTCGACGTGGCGATGGCGCCGGCCAGCATGGCGCGGCGCAGGATATTGGGCTTCATGGGGTCATGTCCTTCAAGGCAAGGGGAAGCTGGCCGGCATCTTCCCGGCGACCGGCCAGCGGATCAGGTTGGGGGTCGGGAAGGAGATCGACCGCCCAGGCCAAGCCGCGATGGCGCAACCACTCGGCGGCGAAGTGCTCGCGACCGTGTGTCTCGACGAGTTCGGTGATGCGGAGCTGATCGGTCTTGGAAGAAGCGGCGGCGAAGGCCAGCGCGACCTCGCCAAGCCCCAGCTCAAACAGCCGGTTGCCGCGCCGCGACTGGCAGTAATAGTCGCGCTTGGGCGTCGCCCGGCTGAGGATTTCGATCTGTCGGGCGTTGAGCCCGAACCGCTCGTAGATGGCAGCGATCTGCGGCTCGGCCGCGCGCTCGTTCGGCAGGAAGATGCGCGTCGGGCAGCTTTCGATGATGGCCGGCGCGATGTTCGAGGTTTCAATATCGGCGAGGCTCTGCGTGGCGAACACAACGCTGGCGTTCTTCTTGCGCAGCGTTTTCAGCCATTCGCGGAGTTGCGCGGCGAACTGCGGGCTGTCGAGAACTAGCCAACCCTCGTCGATGATGATGAGCGTCGGCGAGCCGTTCAGCCGGCCTTCGATCCGGTGGAACAGATAGGACAGGACAGCGGCGGCCGATCCGGCGCCAACCAAGCCCTCGGTCTCGAACACCTGGACAGACGCCTCGCCGAGACGCTCGACCTCTGCGTCGAGCAGCCGACCCCACGGCCCGCCGAGGCAATAGGAAGCGAGCGCCTGCTTGAGCTGCTGGCTCTGGAGCAGCACGGCCAGCCCGGTCAGCGTGCGTTCCGGCGCGGGCGCACTGGCAAGCGACCCGAGCGCCGACCACAAATGCTCTTTCGCCTGCGGATCGACCGCGACGCCTTCGGAGACGAGGATCGCCGCGAGCCATTCCGCCGCCCACGCACGCTCGGACGGATCGTCGATCCGGGCGAGAGGCTGGAGCTGCACGCCGTCACCCGCCTCGTCGGCGAGCATCCCGCCCAAGTCCTGCCAATCGCCGCCCATGCCGATCGCGGCGGCGCGGATGCTGCCGCCGAAGTCGAAGGCGAAGACCTGGCCGTTCTCGTAGCGGCGGAACTGCATCGCCATCAGCGCGAGCAGCACCGACTTGCCGGCGCCGGTCGGGCCGACGATCAGCGTGTGGCCGACGTCGCCGACGTGAAGGGAAAACCGGAACGGAGTCGAGCCTTCGGTCTTGCCATAGAGCAAGGGGGGCGCACCGAAATGCTCGTCCCGTTCCGGCCCCGCCCATACTGCTGACAGGGGGATCAGGTGGGCGAGATTGATGGTGGAGATCGGGGGCTGGCGGACATTGGCGTAGATGTGGCCGGGCAGGCTTCCCAGCCACGCCTCGATCGCGTTCATGCCCTCGGGAATGACGGTGAAGTCGCGGCCCTGGATGACCTTCTCGACCAGCCGCAGCTTCTCGGCGGCGATGGCGGGATCGCGGTCCCACACCGTCACCGTGGCGGTGACGTAGGCCATGCCGGCATAATCGGCACCCAGTTCCTGCAGGGCGGTGTCGGCGTCGGCGGCCTTGTTCGAGGCGTCGCGCTCCCTCATTACCGACGCCTAGTTGGTCATAACGTACTTCAAGATCGCGATGACGTTCTTGCGCTTGGCGAACCACTGGCGGCGGATGCGGCTCAGCAGCTTGGTCGCGTCGGTCTTGTCGAGCATGATCGCCCGCGTCGCCCAGCGATACTCGAAGGCGAGCCGGTTCAGCTCGTCGAGCAAGCCGGGGAACGTCACGCTCGGAAAGCCGACGATGGTGAGCGTGCGGAGGTGATGGTCGCCCAGGCGCGGTTCCAGCCCGCCGGTCAGCGGCTCGTCCGCCAAGAGGGCGTCGAGGTGCATCGGCGTTTCCGGCACGCGCACGCGCTGGCGGCGGGTCGAGACCGTGCTGTGCAGGTAGGTCAGCGTCTCGGCGTCATTGAGCCAGCGGACCTCGGGCACGAATCCCTCGACCAGATTGAGGACGCGGTCGCTGCGATCGGTAAAGCCCTTGAGCAGTTCCCACGGATCGACGCCGGTCGTGGCCCGGCCCTCGTAAAGCCAGCCTTCGGCGCGCGCCGCTTCCTCTGCGGGCGGCATCCACAGCAGCGTCAGGAAATAGCGGCTCTCGAAGTGTGCGCCTTCCTCGCGGAATTGTTCGCGGCGCTCGAACTCGACCAGCGACGACACAGGATCGGGAAAGTGGCCTTCCGGATAGTCGAGCGCAGGCGTGCGCTGCGCCTCAACGAAGATCGCCCAGCCTGAGCCAAGCCGACGCAGCGAATTGTTCAATCGCGCAGTCGTGGCGACCAGCTCGGCCGGCGTCGCGCTGTCGAGATCGGGGCCGCGAAACCTCGCAGTGCGCTGGAACGAGCCGTCCTTGTTCAACACGACCCCTTCGCCGACCAGCGCGGCCCAGGGCAGGAAGTCTGGCAGGTTTGCAGCTTTGCTACGATATTCGCGCAAGCTCATCATGGCCGCATCCAAACAGGCAAGCGGAGGTGGCGGCGGGCCACGTCCACGAATTGCGGGTCGCGGCGGGCGGCCCAGACGGACAGCCCGTGGCCGATGGCCCAGATGACCAGGCCTGCGATCCACAGCCGCAGGCCGAGGCCGATCGCGCCCGCCAGCGTTCCGTTGACGATGGCGAGCGCCCGCGGGGCACCGCCGAGCAGTATCGGCTCGGTCAGCGCCCGGTGAACGGGAGCATGGAAACCCGCGATCGGTTCGGCCACGTCGAGCATCAGACCAGCGCCCCGCCGCCGAAGCTGAAGAAGCTCAGGAAGAAGGAGCTGGCTGCGAACGCGATCGACAGGCCGAACACGATCTGGATCAGCCGGCGGAACCCGCCGCTGGTGTCGCCGAACGCCAAAGTCAGGCCGGTCACGATGATGATGATGACCGCCACGATCTTCGCCACCGGCCCCTCGATGCTTTCGAGGATCGACTGGAGCGGCGCTTCCCAGGGCATCGACGATCCACCGGCACGGGCCGGAACGGCGAAGGTCAGCGCGACCACGCCGGCGGTGGTGGTAAGCATGGCGCGGCGTGCGCCATGCCGAATGGCATGGATCATGGCAGGTCTCCCGATTGGGTGGTGGAAAGGGATGCGAGGCGGTAATCGCCGGTCGTGGGATCGAGCCCTTCAACGCGGGCCAGCTCGGTCAGCCGACGCCCGTGCGCGTCGCGCACCAGCACGGCGATCAGGTCGATCGTCTCGGCGATCAGCGCGCGCGGGACCGTGACGACGGCCTCCTGGATGAGCTGCTCCATGCGGCGCAGCGCGCCTAGCCCGGTGCCGGCGTGGATCGTGCCGACCCCGCCGGGATGGCCGGTGCCCCACGCCTTGATGAGGTCGAGCGCCTCGGCACCGCGCACCTCGCCGATCGGGATGCGGTCGGGACGCAGGCGCAGTGATGAGCGGACCAGCTCGGCGAGAGACACCACGCCATCCTTGGTGCGCATGGCGACGAGGTTGGGCGCGGCGCATTGCAGTTCGCGCGTGTCTTCGATCAGGACGATGCGATCGGCGGTCTTTGCCACCTCGGCGAGCAGCGCGTTGACCAGCGTTGTCTTGCCCGCGCCGGTCCCACCAGCGACGAGAATATTGGCGCGGGTCTCGACGCCGTGGCGCAACGCCTCGGCCTCAACTGCCGACATGATCCCGGCGCGTGCGTAATCGTCGAGCGTGAATACGGCGACGGCGGGCTTGCGTATAGCGAAGGCCGGCGCCGCGACGACGGGTGGCAGCAATCCCTCGAACCGTTCGCCCCCCTCGGGCAGTTCGGCCGAGACGCGGGGGCTGCGAGCATGACCCTCGACACCGACATGGTGCGCGACCAGCCGGACGATGCGTTCGCCGTCTGCGGCGGACAGCATCTCGCCGGTATCGCTAATCCCCTCGCCGAGCCGATCGAGCCAAAGTCGGCCGTCCGGGTTCAGCATCACCTCGATGACGGCGGGGTCGTCGAGCCAGGCTGTGATCGACGGTCCCAGCGCCGTGCGCAGCATCCGCGCGCCGCGTGATTTCGCCTCGGATCGGATTGGCTGGACGGTCAACGACTGGCCCCTCGATTGGGCCGGGCGAACCGCCGCCCGGCGTCAGGGGCACATCAAGAGACGCAGCAATGCTCGCGTCGCAACAGCTAGTTATCGGCGTAGTAGAGGGGGCGGTAGATACGGTGCCGGAGGCGAAGTCTCTTGCAGACTACATCAAGGTCGGCGCGCTTCTGCTACTCCGACTCGGGCGATGTTGACCGCGGCCAGACATCCTCCGGTATTTCGTCCATGAGGGTCTTGCCGCTGGCGAAGCGCCGACCAAGCGTCTCGATAAAACCCTCGTAGCGTTTACGACCTTTGACCTGCGCCGCTGCCTGATCTTCGTCGGGCAGCGGCGGGGTCACGGACAGCCAGAAACGGACGAACAGGCTCAGTGCCTCGGTGCTCAGTCCGGTATTGCGCTCCAGCCGCTGCACCTGCCGCGACAGGCGATCGAGCCGGCGCGCGAACGCCGCCTCCATCCGGTCGGTGCCGTCCGGCGACAGGTAGGACGCCACCGCCGCCTCCACGATCGCCGAGCGTGATATGCGTCGCCGGATCGCCAGCTCGTCAACCTGTTTGGCGAGCGCGGGCGGGAAATAGACGTTGAGCCGGGTCCGCATGATCGCCTCCTACAGCTCGATGCCGTCGCCGGGGTCGAGCGACGCTTGCCGCGCAAGTCCCTGCATCCGGCGCCGCACGGCCGCCTGCCGCGCCGCGTCGTCCCGTTCGTCATCGACGATGGCGAACTCCTGGGCTGGCGGTGCTGCCGTTTCGGGCGCGATGGCGACATGCTCGGGCAGTTCGGGCTCCCGGCGCAGACCGGCATTGGCCGCGTCTTCCGCATCGCGGACAATCCGCGCGACCTGCTTTGGATCGGCGGCCGCCTGCCGCCCGGTCCAATCGTCGGGACGGATCGTGGCAGCCACGGACGCCGGCGCCGCCATGATCCGCTCGGACAGCCGCCGGTCCTGATAGTAGCGCGCCTTCTTCGCGCGGATCGGGTGGACGCCCGCCACCATCACGATCTCGTCGTCGGGCGGGAGCTGCATCACCTCACCCGGCGTGAGGAGCTGGCGGGCGGTCTCCGACCGCGACACCATCAAGTGCCCCAGCCACGGCGACAGCCGGTGCCCGGCATAGTTCTTCATCGCCCGCATCTCGGTCGCGGTGCCGAGGGCGTCCGACACACGCTTGGCGGTCCGCTCGTCGTTCGTGGCGAAGCTCACGCGGACATGGCAGTTGTCGAGGATCGCGTTGTTCGGGCCGTAAGCCTTTTCGATCTGGTTGAGAGACTGCGCGATGAGGAACGCCTTGAGTCCATAGCCGGCCATGAACGCCAGGGCGGATTCGAAGAAGTCGAGCCGGCCGAGCGCGGGAAACTCGTCGAGCATCAGCAACACCCGATGCCGGTTGCCCTTCGGGGTCAGCTCCTCGGTCAGCCGGCGCCCGATCTGGTTGAGGATGAGGCGGATCAGCGGCTTGGTGCGGGATATGTCGCTGGGCGGCACGACCAGATAGAGCGTTGCCGGCCGATCGCCCTCGACCAGATCCGATATGCGCCATTGGCAAGCGCGCGTGACCTGCGCGACGACGGGATCGCGATACAGGCCAAGGAACGACATCGCCGTGCTGAGCACGCCCGATCGCTCGTTGTCGGACTTGTTCAGCAGCTCGCGCGCGGCGGAAGCAACGACAGGATGCACGCCGGCTTTGCCCAGGTGCGGCGTCGCCATCATCGCGGCCAGAGTCTGCTCGATCGTGCGACCGGGATCGGACAGGAACCCGGCGACGCCCGCCAAGGTCTTGTCCGGCTCGGCATAGAGGACATGGAGGATCGCGCCGACCAGCAGCGAGTGCGAGGTCTTCTCCCAGTGGTTCCGACGCTCGAGGCTGCCTTCGGGATCGACCAGCACGTCGGCGACATTCTGCACGTCGCGCACCTCCCACTGGCCGCGCCGCACCTCCAGCAGCGGGTTGTAGGCAGCGGACGCCGCGTTGGTCGGATCGAACAGCAGCACCCGGCCGTGGCGCGATCGAAAGCCGGCGGTCAGCGTCCAGTTCTCCCCCTTAATGTCATGCACGATCGCCGAGGCCGGCCAGGTCAGCAGTGACGGCACGACAAGGCCGACGCCCTTGCCGCTGCGCGTGGGCGCGAAGCACAGCACATGCTCGGGACCGTCGTGGCGCAGATAATCGGCGGCGAGCTTGCCAAGCACCACGCCGTTCGGCCCTAGCAACCCGGCTGCGCGCACCTCCCGCTCGGTCGCCCAGCGAGCCGAGCCATAGGTCTCGGCGTTCTTTAATTCGCGCGCCCGCCACACCGACATGCCGATCGCGACCGCGATCGACACGAAGCCGCCCGACGCGGCGATGAAGGCGCCGGTCTGGAAGATCGCGGGCGCATAGGCGTCGAACGAGAACCACCACCAGAAGAAGGCCGGGGGCGGATAGACGCGCCAGCCGAACGCAGCGAACCAGGGCGGCCCCAGCTCGGGCTGATAGGCGAGCGCGGCGGCCGTCCACTGCGTCGCACCCCACACCCCGGCGAGCACGATCAGGAAGACGGCGAAGACCTGGCCCCAAAGAATCTTGGTGGCGGACATTGAGGACTCCTTTTCGGGGTTACAGACCGAGGCCGCGTTTGCGGCCCAGCGCGAGGTCGAGGCCGCCGCCATCGCGGATCACGCCCGCGACTTGTCGGCCAAGCTGCTGTTCGAGGGCGCTGGCCCAGGGCACGAGGCGGAAGCCGAGACCGTCGTCGATCATGGCGAAGCGGCCGGAGGCGAGCACGAGACGCTGCCGCACGACACCGGCGATCTTCTCGCCGGCCTGCGTCGGCCGATAGGCCAGCCCGGTTTCGCTGGCGATCTTCGCGCCAACGGCGTCCAGCTCGCGGCGGCGCAGCGTGTCGATCAGTCCGCGCTCGAACACGGTCCGCTCGCCGTAGCGGCGCGCCAGTCCTTCGCGGACAAGATGATCGGTGCGCGCGTCCATCGCGCGGCGCGCCTCGGCGCCGAACCCTCTGTCCGCGACGCTCGCGCCGCGCTCGATCAGCCGATGGTCGAGCCACGTCGCGCCGGGCGCCTTGATCTGCGCGGTGAGGTCGAGGTCCGACCGCGTGGCAAGGATCAGGGTCGGTTTCGGCTCACCGGGCTTGCCGATTGCGCGCAGCTCGACGATACCGCCGATCGCCGGGCTATGCTCTAGCGCCTCGATGCCGGGGAGCCGAACATGATGCGTGCGGCCGTCTGTGCCGTCGATCACCGCATAGGCCGTGCCGGTCAGCTCGTCGTGCAACCCCTTGTCGATCAACCGGCCGGCGATCGGCTTGTCGGGCGCGCCGCTGAGGACCGCGTAGCTGTCGAGCGACCGGTCCTGCCCGCGGTCCTTGAGCGCCGCGCCGATCGTGCGGATGATGTCGCCGCGCGCGCCCAACTCGCGGAGCTTCGCCTGCGCGCCCTCGGCGACGGCCCATTGGCCGGGCTCGCCCTCGGCAGTGAGGCCCATCGTTTCCAGATGCTGCAACCTGCCGACCATCAACCGGCGGAGGCGCGGATCGTCCGGGCCGGGCCGCTCGGCGCGCAGGTCGATCACGCCCAGCTCGTCGGCAGAACGCTGGATCTCGGCATCGAGCCGGGTCCAGCGTTCTGCCGTCACCTCGCGGTCGAGCGCGCGCTGCACCTCATGTTCGGGTTTCGGCCCCAGCTCGGCGAAAGCCAAGTCTTGCGCGCGCGACCGGAGATTGTGGCTGATGTAGTCGCGGGAGATGACGAGATCGGCACCCTGGTCGGTCTGCCCGCGCACAAGCAGATGGACGTGCGGATTGTCGGTGTTCCAATGATCGACCGCGACCCAATCGAGCCGCGTGCCCAGGTCCGTCTCCATTTGGCGCATGAGGTCGCGCGTGTATTCGCGCAGGTCCGTCAGCTCGGCCGCATCCTCTGGCGATACAATGATGCGGAAGTGATGACGATCGTCCTTGCAACGGTCAGTGAAGGCGCGATCGTCTGCGTTGTCGCCGGCCGCGTCGAACATCCGGGTCGGCGAGCCATCGCGGGTCACGCCCTCGCGCTTTAGATAGGCGACGTGCGCGGACAGCGGCGCCATGCGCCGCCCGCCTCGACTGCGCGTGGTGACGGGCAGCATCTTGACCATCACTCGCCGGCCCGAGCCGAACAGGCGACTGCGCGCGAACGCCGTGCGGCCCCGGCCGAAACTCGACTGGCCGCCACGGCGCGGCCCGCCCCCGGTGCGCCTGCCGCTGCTGTGGATCGCCGCGACGCGCAGCACCTCAGCCACCAGACCGCGCGCATTGCGCCCCTGCGCCTTGCTACGCTTGGCCTTGCCCGGCCGGACGCAGAACTCGCTGTCCTCGCTCACGGCCGGGGCGCTTTCCGCCGAAAACGGCCCTTGGTGCCGTTCGGCGCATTGATATTGCTGCCTTTTTCCTTCCGCGCGGCACGCGTGCCGACCGACGCCCCCGCGTGAAGCCACGGAAAAGCCTTGGCTTTTCGACGACACGGGGTGCGGCTTATATCTTGCCCTCGTCTGTCCCTGCCGTTTTCCTCCTCCCCAGCCCCCTTACTGCTTCGGACGGATGAGGGGGGCGACAGGCCGATCATTGCGGTCGGCCCGCGCGGGCGCGGGACACGAACAGCGTTTCGCGCGGCTCATTGGCGGACGGATCGGCAGCGCGAACGCCGCCAGATGTCGGCCGGTCGGTTGGCAGCTCGGACGCGGCTTCTTCTCCGTCCGACTGCCCGACGACAGCTTCCGAAGCGGCGCTAGCGGTGCGGACGAACAGCGCTGCACGACGCCATGCGAACGGATCAGGCGTAGCAGTGGTCGCCGCCTCCACCGCGCTCGATGCGCCCGTGATCGGCGCGAGCTGGGCCAGATAGCCGACCGTCTCGGGCGGCAGCGGACGGCCGCGCGACACGAAGTCGTCGTAGCGGCCCGGTCCCGCATTATAGGCCGCCAGCATAGCGCTGGCGTTGCCGTAGCGGTCGTGCATCTCGCGCAGATAGGCCGCGCCCGCCATGATGTTATCGCGCACGTCGAACGGATCGGAGCCGAGGCCGTAGCGGGTGCGAAGCCCCGCCCAGGTCGCGGGCATGATCTGCATCAAGCCCATCGCCCCGGCGCGCGATACGGCGCGGGCATTGCCGCCGCTCTCGACGCGCATCACCGCCCATATCCACGCTTCCGGGATGCCGAACCGCCGCGCGGCCCCGGCGACATGACCGGCATAGGGATGGACGGCCGCCGATCGCGCCGCCGGCACTTCCTGCGCCACCGCCGGGACAGACGCGACGCCGCCGGACAGCAGCATGACGGCAGGCGCCACTGCCGATCCCACTCCACTCCGCCGCCAGCCTGCCAGCGTGCTCGCTACGCTCAAGGGTGCGCGCGGAGCGCCGGCCTTTGGCCGCCCTTGACCTTCGCTGCGCGCGCCGGCCGGCCTGCGACCGAGCGGGACGGAGGGATGAGACGGTTTTCCCGCGAACAAAGGGATTATGGGGAAGCGCACCGGATCAATCCTGCTCGCGCGACTTCGGCTGACGGTTCCAGCGCAGCGACCAAGCCGACTTGTCGGCGGTGCTCTGGAACAGCGCGGCGCGAAGCGGCTGCGCGAAGGCGGGGTCGTCGATGCGCAGCGAGACGTAATCCCCGGCGCGTTCGCCGGTCTCATTCCAGCCGGCGCCGATCTCCGGGCCTTCGCCGTCATCGCCGCGATGGACGCGCCAGTCCGGCGCCTTGTCGGCGTCGCTCTGCTCGGCCGGAACGATCGAGATACGGATGTCGAGCGTCGCCGTCTCGATGATGCCTTCGTAGCCTTTGGCGGTGCGGAAGAAGCTGCCGATCTGCATGGGAATCTCCTTTGGGTTGGCGGGCGGGAAAGCGGGTCAGCGCCAGGTGAGCGGCGCGTCGGGCGTGTTGCGGGTGAGGATCGGCGTGGCGCGGCCGAGCACCGTCGAGGCCGGCAGCGGCCCGAAATAGCGGCCGTCCATGCTGTCGGCGTGGTCGGGGTTGAGCATCAGCAGCTCACCGGCGCGCAGCGTGCGGCAGCCTTGCCAGACCGGCAGCGTGCGGCCCCGGCCGTCACGCTGCTGGGCGACGACGACGGGCCGCCCATCGACGCTTACCACCGCGTCGATGCGGCACACGATCTGTCCCGGCCGCGCCGCGACATGCTTCAACAGCGGCACACGCTCGCCGAGATAGCCGCGCTCCGCCAGCCATCGCGCCAGCGCTGGTGGCGGCTTCACGGCGACCAATGCACCGTGCGGCGGATCGGGCAGCGGCTCGATCCGGTATAGTCCGATCGGCGCGCTGGCGCTGGCGTTCCAGACGACGCGCGGGAACGGGTCGAACACCGCCACGGCGAGGAACGACGCGGCGAACAGCGACGCGGCGGATGCTGTCGCAATGGCCCATCCACGGCGCGTCATCCTTCGATCTCCCGGCGCTTAAGCCAGGCGCGATGACGCTCAATCGTGTAGGGGCGCGGCTGCTGTCCGGCCGCGATCCGGTTGGCGACATGCCGCCAGTGATCGGGCGCGGCGTCGCATGGATCGACGCCGGCCGCCTCGGTAGCGTCGATCGCGGCGAGCACTTGGCTGACCTTGGGCCAGCCTTCGATCTTGAGCAGGATGTCGCCGCCCGGCCGCACGAACGGGAGCGTCGTGAACGGCTCGTTCGCGCCGACCGCGCGCACGATGTCAATGCGCGAGCTGACCGTGCCGTAGTCGTTCGCCGCCCATCGGACGAACGCGAAGATCGCGCCGGGACGGAACTGGACGATGCGGCGGCGGCGATCAACGATTTCGTCCACCGCGACGCGGCCGAACCTGATCCAGTGCTCGATCCGCTTCTCGATCCAGGTCAGTTCAACGCGGGTCATGCCGTCATCGGACGGCTGGCGGTGGCGCATGGGCGACGGTGGGACGGTCATCGCCGGCTCCGAGCGATGGCCGAATCCGCACGCGGCATGAGGTCGTCCTGCCCCGGATCGGAGGTCGAGTGCTTGATGCCGATGTCGGCCCAGGCGCGCAGGTCATCGACCGAATAGACCACCCGCCCGCCGATCCGGCGGTAGGCAGGGCCGGTCCCGAAATAGCGGTGCTTTTCGAGGGTCCGGCCGGAGAGGCCGAGAAACCGCGCGGCTTCCGGCGTGCGCAGGAAGCGGGGCGGCAGATTGGGAGGCGTATCGGACAAGTGACTGCTCCTGCGGGCGGTGGCGGCAGGAGGCGTAATTGTCAGAACTGAGGCGGCCGGGTGGGGTATGAAGATGTGCGGCTGCACGGACGCGACCACCCCGCGAGGGCGATCGGCCTCAGCCGGAAGCGGAATGAACTATGTCTTCCTTGCGTCCCAGCCGCTATATGCAATCACAGGTTTACTGGCTTATCCAGAATCACTTGGGGGCAGAGATGGCTGACAAGAAAGTGGTGTTCATCGCGTTCGCAATCGAAGACGAACGCCAGCGGGATTTCTTGAAGGGGCAGTCGCTTCATCCCCGCGCTCCGTATGAGTTCATCGACATGTCGGTGAAGCAGGCTTACGACAATGATTGGAAGACGAAGGTGCGCACTCGCATCCGTCGTTCAGACGGTGTGATCGTCCTCGTAAGCAAAAACTCGCTGACTTCGAGCGGCCAAAAATGGGAGATTCAGTGCGCTCAGGAAGAGGGTAAGCCTATTCGAGGCATCTACGCCTACTCCAATGACCGGACCAGTCTGGCGGGCGTGACCACGTACGTCTGGAGCGACACGAATATCAGCGGCTTCATCGACTCGCTTTGATGAGGTGCATTTGTGCGTAAGGCTCTCATTGTCGGTATCGACCACTACGACCACATTGGCGGCCTGAGTGGTTGCGTAAATGACGCTCACTCGGTGAAAAGCGTGCTCGAACGGCATGCCGACGGCACTGTCAATTTCGCCACGCCGATGTTGCTGACTGGAACCAGCGCGACGGATCGAGTCGAAAAGGGGCGGCTCAAGGACGCGGTTAGAGAACTATTTGCTGACGATTCGGAAATCGCGCTCTTCTATTTTGCCGGTCATGGCTACATTGAAGATACTGGCGGTTTTCTGTGTGGCACGGAATGCAAGTCTGGCGACGATGGTCTCTCGCTCTCCGAGTTGATGACTCTCGCAGGGAAGTCTCCCGCAAAGAACAAGATCGTCATTCTCGATAGTTGCCACAGTGGCGTTGCAGGCACGCGGCCGGAGCAGATGATTGCCGAAGTGAAGGAAGGCATGACCATTCTGACGGCTTCAACCGCAGAGCAATATGCGATGGAAGTTCCCGGAGGTGGGGCCGGTGTCTTCACGAGCCTATTCGTCGATGCACTCGGCGGTGCGGCTGCAAATCTACTTGGCGACGTAACGCCCGGCAGCGTCTATGCGCATATCGATCAATCTCTTGGCCCTTGGGCACAACGCCCTATGTTCAAGACCAATGTGAAGACCTTCGTGTCATTGCGTAAGGCTGCAGCACCGATCCCGCTTGCGGATTTGCAAGTGCTGGCGACATATTTCCCCCGCCCGGACTATGATTTTCCCCTAGATCCCAGCTACGAGCCGGAACGCACGGAGGAACAGAAGGCTGACCCAAATCTACCGCCACCAGACCCCCAAAAGAACGCGGTCTTTGCGGTGTTACAGCGCTATGTGAAGGTAAATTTGGTTCGTCCGGTCGGGGAAGCCCACATGTGGCACGCAGCGATGAACAGCAAGTCCTGCGAGTTGACGGTTCTCGGACAGCATTATCGGCAGCTTGTCGCTGACGGGCTCATCTAACCGATGGGCGATCCGATCGACGTCGATGCCGTCTTGTACGGTCTCATGGACGAACTGGCTGCGATCGAGCATGAGCGCTGGTCACATTGGCAGCGATACATGCATTCAAAGGGCGTCAGGCAAGCAGACGGCTCGCTCGTCTTGCCTGCCGAACTGGTGGAACGATGGGATCGGCAAGCGGCGACGGACTACCATGATCTCAGCGCCAAAGAGAAGCAAAGCGACCGCGATCAAGTTAGTCGCTACCTGCCCCTAATAGCCACCGCTCTCAATGCTCGTTCTTGATGTTAGGTCGTTACTTTGCTGCCGCAACGCCGCCGCGCCGGAAACTGCGCGACCTTATATTGCGTGAAAGTCCTATAATCCAATTTCGAGGGGCCGTTTAGGACGATCAACGAATGCGGAGCAGCTTGCGATAGTCGCCATTCATCATGGCGATGCCGTCGCGGACCAGGCGCACGACGAATGACCGCGAGGCCGACATTTTCCAGTCGCTCGCGGAAAGACGGGCAGCGTCATCGCGTCCCAGCGCTGTCGCGATTTCGCGGTAGGTTGCGCCGTTCTGACGGAGGTCTATCGCGCGGAGCATCAGGTCGAGCCGTGCGAGCCGATAGGCCGTCAGCGGCCAGCCGCGCGGCAGCGGCCCGGCTGTCCGGCCGAGCAGACGCCGGTGAAAGCGCAGCAGGCTCGCGATCCGGGTGATGAAGTCCTTGTCGAGCGGAATGATCGCGGCGAGCGGCTTGCCCGGTGCAGGATCGCGCAGCCACAGCCGATGCTCGCCGGCCGCGTCGGCGACGACGACATGGCGGCCGTCGATCCCGGCCAGGTCGGCGAGCAGCGCGCCCAGCGCGCGCGGAGGGACCGGGGCGGCGGTCTCAAATCCCTCCGGCGCGGCGTCGAGAATGACCGTGACGGCGGTCAGCTCCGGGCGCCAGATGACCGACTCTAAAAGCTCATCCGGCGCCGTGGCGAAAGGACAACCCCCAGCGCCGCGCGAACGCCGTCTCGGCGGCGTTCTTCGCGACGGCGCCGCTCGCGATGCGCTGCTGCATCTGCGTGTGTTCGGCGCGATAGGTGCGGTTTCGGCGTAGGAACTCAGCTGCTAAATCGGCGCGCCCGAGGGCGTCGGACAGTCCGCCGGCGCGCCGCTGGCGACGCCCAGGTGGCGTCGGCATTGCATCCTCCCCGCCGCGCTCTGCGCGGATTTCGGAGAACGCAACATCGTCGCCGCCTTACCTACAGGATAGAGCGAAGATCGCGCACAACCATGTCGCGCGGGCGGGACCATAACAACCGAACTCGATCCAAATTGGAGTTCAATTTTAACGGTTTAGCGGGGGCTGACAGCCGAGCAGATGAGCATATCCCACCTCTGTTATCCACCGCGCGCGAGCTAGATGAGTGTCATGCATCGTCTTCGCACGATCCGGCTCCACGGCGGCGTCGATGCCGAAAATCAGTCCCGCTGCCTCGCGCCAATCGGTTCCATCTGCGTTAGCATCTAACAAGCGCAGATAGTCCGCCAAATGACCCTCGTCATAGCTGGTGAGCTGCTGCGAATCAGGCGCGCATTCATCGAATCCCATCTTGACCATGATGCCCCCGACTTCCCGCCCGCGTTAACCAATAAGCCAATGTCGGAGCATTTTCGATGCGCTCGTTCTGCATGACTGCGCGCGGAATCTGCAATGCCTCGACAATTCACAGGGCTGCTGATTTGCGGTGCGCCCCCGCAAACAGCTCCTGAACCCGTGATCGGGGAGTTGGAAAACCGGATTAACTCGGTTCCTACGACCTTTAGCACCGAGGCACCTGGACATACGTCGCAGGCTCCCCGACCGCATGGTCAAGGATCGCGACGCCGTCACGGCCGGCGCCGAACCGGTTAATCCGGGGTTTCCACACCCCAGGCCGCCGCGTAGCGGCCCGAGGACTTCATAGAACAGCACTGCCGAAATGACTACCCAAAGCGAGCCGGGCGGCAGCCCGGCGAGCGAACCTTTGCGGCCGCGCGGACCTTGGGGACGCGCGGCCGCCGCCGATCCGCCGCAGCGGATCGGCGCGGAAATGGCGAAGCCGCAGGGCCGAGCTCGGCCCTGCGGCGGCGATAGTTAGGCTTTGAGGCGCTGCATCCCTTCGGCCAGTGTCCAAAGCGCGCGATTGAGCGTCACGTTCTGGTCGATGCCGTTGATGGCGCGGGTCTGGCTGCGGCGGATACGGCCCTCGGCATTGCGCTTGCGGCCCTGTAATCCGCCCCGAACGACATTCTCCTGAATGACGTTGAACGTGGTCCACAGGCTGTCACCCATGTCCTCGCGGCGGCGCGGCTCGATGATCTGCTCGGGCCGCAACGGGCTTTCGTCCTCTCCGTAGCGCGCGACCAGGCTGACCTCGCCGAGTAAGCGGCGCTCTTCCTCGGAAAGCCGAACCTCCTTCATGGTCTCGCTGGCGTCGATCAGCCGGGGGAAGTCCTCCGCCACGGTGTAAACACCCTCGATTATATCGTGCTGGATGTTGCCCTTGTGCGGCACGCGGACCTCCTCGAACCGCTCGCCCGCGATCATGCTATTGGTGCAGACGAACCGCAGCATCCCGGCGAACATCTGATAGGCGCTGGTCCCGTCATGGCTGTTGACGATGATGACTTCGGCCGCCTCGGGCTTGCCGATACCGTCGTCCCGGCGCAGGCGCAGCATGTGCTTGGCGTGGCCGTGGCGGCTGCCGTCGCGCGGAACCGACTGAACCGCGAAGAAAGGGAACCATCCTTCCCGGCGCAGCCCCTCCACGATGTCGATGGTCGGAACATAGACATAGCGCTCCGAACGGCTGTCGTGCGCCTCGCGGGCGAAGATGGACGGCACGTGCCGATACAGCGCCTCGTTGTCGAGCGCCTCACGGCCGCTGATCTGATGGGCGTTGCGGCCGAACCGGGTGGCAAGCTGATGACACATGGCTGAACTCCTTGGGCTTGGGTTTCCGCGCAGCGGAACGCCGCGCTGAAACCCTGCCCGTCGGCGAGACCGGGGGTGCAACCGGAGTGGGCGGCTTCGCGGGGAACCGGCTGCACGGAACGCGCTCGCGCGTGAAGGAAGCTGGGCGGAAGCCGCTCCGAAGGGCGCTGGGGGCGGCGCCCCAAGCACCTCACAACATGCCGGGCCGATGGCCCGTCCATATTATGAACTGGCGAACCAACACACGAAGGCGCCCCGCTCAGAGGGAGCGGGGCGCCGTGTCGAGGTCAGCGCGACCAGATGAGAGCGTATTCGCCGGGGGTCTCGGTTTCGACCAGAGTGGCGTAGATCGGAGCCGCGAAGGTCGGATCGTCCAGCTTGACCGAGATGTAGTCGCGGTTCTCGCGGCTGGTCTTCTTCCATCCCGCGCCGCACTCGACCGTGCCGACCACGAGACGAAAATCGGGGGCCTTATCGCTCTCCTTCTCGATCGGACGGAGGGTGGCCTTTGCGTTGAGGGTGAGCGTCTTGATGGTTCCGCTGAAGGAGCCGTTGCCCGCCTGGGTGAAGGTGCCGATGGTGGCCATGTCGAAGTTCCTTTTGCTTCGGGCCACGACCGCCGCGGCCTCGATGGCGATCGGTGAAGCGGGGATGATCGGACGCGCACCGCTTGCGGCCGAAGCACAGCGGAGGATGGCGACGCGCGGCTTTTTTGTTTCGCGATGCAAAGCCGAAGGCGGCGGAAAAAAGCCGCGCGGCGCCGTTGCGCCAGGCCGATCAAGGCGAAGCCGGCCCCGGTTAGATCAAGCCAATCGAGAGGCCGCGCGGTTGTCGCCGAGCCGGAAATTCTACGCCGTGGCTATGATGGGCATCGTCAGTCGGAGGGCATTCGCTTCTTTGCTGGACCGCGCCAGGCTCACCTCGCAAGTAATCCTTCGCAAAGACTACAGGAGAGCGAACGCCGCTGACGCTCCCTATGTGTTCGCCGAGATCCCGCGCGAGGCTGGCATAGACCGTCGCTCATCGCCCGCATCATAGTCGCCGAGCGGTCCCGCCGCGTGGGTCTGCAACTTTACTCGACGAACCCACCTCCAGAAATGCAACGGTCGATCCGCTATCAGCACGCCGCCCCGCGTCCTCGGAGCGGGGCGCCTGTGCAATGGGAAAGCGGCCGCGCCCCAACGGGCGCGGCCGCGATTTTTCGCCGGTCACAAAAAGAAGCCGGGACCGCTCGCGCGGTCCCGGCCCCGTGCCGCTATTCGGCGGCGACAGCAAAGGATGCTTCGCTGTCCTCCACTTCGGGCGGCTGCTCCACGCTATCCGCGTCCTCCGGCTCCGCAGGCGCGGGGTCCGCTCCCTCCGGTTCGGGCGTCCGCAGCACGGCAGGAAGCCAGCCGGTCCCGGAAAGAAGCTGCTCGGCGGCTTGCGCCATGTCCGGCTTCTTCATGTCCGCGATGCGGCGAGCGGCGTCCTCGGACACGCCTTCGGTCACAGCGTCCACGATATGCGCCTTGGTGACGCGGCCAAGGTAGCTGTCCACGGTCGGCGTCCAGTCCTTCGCCACGTCCAGCGCCAGCGCGTCCGCCAGCCTGTCCGCCGTTTGCAGCGACCGGGGCTTGCGGTCCCACGGCAACCGCAGAGCGTTGACGGTGCGAGCCGCGCAATGCGCCAGCAACGCAATCCGCTTCGCCTCGTCCAGCCCGACGATGAAGCCCCACAGGTCCGCCACGTCGCGCGGCATCCGCTCGGCCCATGCCTCGTGCTGCTCGCTCGCCCGTGCCGCCAATGGCGTGTCCTCGATCCCGTCCGCATGGCTCCCCAAGGGGGTCACGGTCGGACGAACCTCAAGGCAACCGGCCTCCGCATAGCTGTAGAAAAGTTGCGCGGTCAGCGTGTGGGTCAGCGCGATCAGGGCCATATCGGGCTGCTCGGCCAGCGCCACGCGAAGCGCCAGCGTCCGATAGGCGGACAGGTCACGGGTGAGGCTGTCGGAAATCGGCTTGCCCGGGTCTTCGTCCTCGTCGGCATCCTGCACGTCCTCGTCGCCGTCCTCCGGCTGCTCGTCGTCGCCCATCTGCGGCTCGGTCGCATCGCCTTCTTCCGGCTCCGGCTGGGGGTCCGCCAACGCCTCGTCCTCGGCCCGCACGAAACCGCGCTCGACCCTGACCGTGCCGTCATGTTGAAGTACGACGAACGCACCGCCATTGGCGATCACATTGGGGTCGTAGGCGGAACGCTTGGCGGACAGGGCGTCCATTTCGGCGTCCAGCGCACGGGCTTTCGCCGCCAAATCCTCGGGCATTTCATCCAGCGAGTCATAGCCGTCGACGATCTGGTCGTACTCGGCCCATGCCTCATCGACCCGCGCCTCCTCCTCGTCGGACAGGGCGACGGTCTGCGGATAGAAGCGCCGCATCCCGTGGGCGTGGGGATAGTCGATATGCGCCTCGGCCCATTTCCAGCCCTCGGCCTGAACGCGCTCGGCAACTTCGCGCAATTTCTCGACGGCGAGCGTATCGAGCAAACCCGCATCCTCGAAGAACCCGCCACGATCCTCGCTGAACAGGTCGCGGATGATGTTGCCGCCCGCTTCCGCGTAAGCTTCGGCTCCGACGAATATCGCGCGCCGGTCCTCTGCCACGACATTGCTTGCGGTCATGTCGCGCCGGATGATCCACGGTTCGCGGTTGTGATGCAGGTTGGCGAAAACCTGCTCCTGCCGGTCATGGTCCTCGGTGATAGCGAAGGCCATAAGCTGATCCAGCGTAAGACCGTCCTCCCGATAGACCTGCAACAGCTTGGGCGAGACAGCGCCAAGGCGAAGCCGCTGCTTCACCACGCCAGCCGACACGCCAAACCGCGCGCCGATTTCTTCCACGCCATAGCCCTTGCTTTCGGACAGTTCGCGGAACCGCTCGAACTGGTCGGCGGGGTGCATAGGGGTCCGGGTCACGTTCTCGTCCAGACTGATTTCGGACGGATCGTTGGCGGTATCGAGCCAGCAGCGCACGACTTCCGACTTCTTGATCTGCTTGCGCTTGGCGCGCAGCAACATCGCCAGCCTGCGGCCTTCACCAGCGGTAACGAGATAGTTGCCGGTCGGCGTCCCGTCCTCCTTGGTTTCCGGCTCTACGACAAGGTTCTGGATCAGCCCCTTGTGCTGGATCGAAGCGGCCAGCGCCTCGATAGCGGCTTCCCCATGCGGCACCTTGCGGGCATTGCGCGGGGACTTCTTGAGCTTGGCGAGCGGCACGAAAATCTCGACGCCCGACACAGGCTCGGCGGCTAGGATTTCGGTAACAGCGTTCATCACACTTCTCCTAAAAACCACACTCACCCCGGAATGGGGTGGGCGGCGAAGAAGCTTGCCGTTGGCCCGCTGGCGGAGCCGGGCAGCATCCGCAGGACCGGAACGCAGTGGAGGACGCGCCAACAGCGCGTTGCGGCCCGGCGCGGCGGGCCTAAAGGGAAGCGTCGCCCACCCCATCGACGGGGAGAGAAACGACCAGATGCGATCGGGCTGGCGCAGCCCTGGCTCGATCTCCGCAGATCGGAAAGACAACAATCCGCGCAGCGGATTGCCGAACGGCGCAGCAGCGCCACCCCGCCATGCTGATCGTCACCCGGCAGGGACGAGACCCGTCAGGGGCTCGGTCGGAGCGCAGCGGAGATAGAGCGGCGGTCCCGTAGGGAGGCGCCAAGCCATTCTGCTGACCTTGCTTTTCCAGCCTATTTCGATTATATTTTAATCGGGTTGATAGCAGGTGATGAACATGGCGACTGAGACAAAAGTGTTGACCGCACACGTCCCGCTGCACCTCGCGGAGAAGGTTGAAGCAATGGCCTCGCGGCTCGAACGCTCGCGTGGCTGGGTGATGAAACAGGCGCTCGCCGCCTGGGTTGATCAGGAGGAGGAGCGTCACCGCATGACGCTCGAAGCAATGGAAGATGTCGATGCCGGGCGCGTGATCGACCATCAGGCCGTGCGCGCTTGGGCGGACAGCCTCGGCACTGACACCCCGCTGCCGCCGCCTTCGGCATGAGGATCAAGTGGACCGGCAAGGCGTCCTCGGATTTGGTGCGGCTGCACGAGCATCTGCGTCCGGTTGCCCCGGAGGCGGCGGCGCGGGTCGTGCAGCAGCTCTCGCGCGCGCCGGATCGGCTGCTCGACTATCCCCGGATCGGCGAGAAGCTGGACGCCTACGAGCCGCGCGAGGTTCGGCGCATCATCGTCGGCAATTACGAGCTGCGCTACGAGATTGCGGATGCGACGATCTTCATCCTGCGCCTGTGGCATTGCCGCGAGGAGCGCAGCTTCGAGTCGGACGACTGACGATGAGGCCGGCCGCATCGAACGCTACGATGCAGCGCGCCGCCCTTCGCCCCTATCTGCGCTTCGCCGCGACAGAGGCTTTGCATGAGGCGCGAGCGCGAAGCAGCCTGTCGGGATGGCCCTTGCCCGCAAAGTCCATCGTCGCCCCCATCGTCGCCGGGCCGAATGCCCGGACGACCTGTTCGACTATGCCACGCTGCCGGTCGGCAGCCTCCGTCCTTGCGCGGGGAAAAGCCCGAAGGACGATCTTTCGACCTGGACCGTCACCGACGACTGGCCCGAGCGCGTGCCGGTCACGAGTGCGGAAGTGGATGTGTTCGAGGCATGGTTCGGCGACGTTTTCGACGAGCTGTTCGGGCCGTGCCAATGATGTGAGGAGTTCGCTACCATGACCGTGCCGCTGCGCGCCGCCCTTTACCTGCGCGTTTCAACGGCGCGGCAGGCCGAGCATGACGTGTCGATCCCCGATCAGCGCAAGCAGGGCGAAGCCTATTGCCTGTCGCGGGGACTGGAGCTGGTCGATACCTTCGTCGAGGCCGGCGCATCGGCGACGAACGACCGGCGGCCCGAGTTCCAGCGCATGATCGAGGCCGGGACCAGCAAGCCCGCGTCGTTCGACGTAGTGGTGGTCCACAGCTTCTCGCGCTTCTTCCGCGATCACTTCGAACTGGAGTTCTACGTTCGCAAGCTCGCCAAGAACGGCGTCAAGCTGTTGTCGATCACGCAGGAAATGGGCGACGATCCGATGCACGTCATGATGCGTCAGATCATGGCGCTGTTCGACGAATATCAGTCGAAGGAGAATGCGAAGCACGTCCTTCGCGCGCTCAAGGAAAATGCCCGGCAAGGCTTCTGGAACGGCTCGCTGCCGCCGATCGGATATCGCGTGGTCGATGCCGAGCAACGCGGCGCGAAGATGAAGAAGAAGCTGGAGATCGACCCGATCCACGCCGACACGGTGCGGCTGGCGTTCAAGCTGGCGCTGGAAGGCGACGGCACATCCGGCCCGATGGGCGTGAAGTCGATCACCAAGCATCTCAACGAGCGCCGTATCTTCACGCGCGACGGCGGCCGCTGGGGCATCGGCACGGTTCATCGGATGCTGACCCGGCCGACCTATATCGGCCGCCACGAGTTCAACAAGCGCGGCAAGAGCAAGGAATTGAAGCCCTCCGAGGAAGTGATCGCGGTCGAGGTTCCGGCGATCATCGACCAGGCCACGTTCGATGCGGTGCAGGCACATTTCAAGGCGCGCAACCCGAAGGTCGCCCATCCGCAGGTCGTCGGTGGCCCGACGCTGCTGACGGGCCTGATCCATTGCGGGAAGTGCGGCGGCGCGATGACGATTCGCACCGGGAAGGGTGGGCGCTATCGCTATTACACCTGTTCGATGAAGGCGCGGCAGGGCGCGACCGCCTGCGAGGGCATGACGGTTTCGATGGAGCGGCTGGACGATCTGGTCGCAAACTATCTGGCCGACCGGCTGCTCGATCCCGACCGGCTGGAGGATGTACTAGCCGAGGTTCTGGATCGTCGACAGGAGCGCAGCGACCGGCGCCGCGAGCATATCGCGGAATTGAACCGGCGATCCGCCGAGACCGAGCTGCGCCTGAAACGGCTCTACGACGCGATCGAAAGCGGCGTCGCCGATTTGGACGATCCGGCGCTCAGGGATCGCATCGTCGCCTTGAAGGCGACTCGCGATCAGGCGCGGGCGGATGCCGAGCGGGCCTCGGCCCTCCTGCTCAACTCGACGCAGCAGGCCATCACGCCGGCCACGTTGCGAAAGTTCGCGTCAACGGCGCGGCGGCGCATCCGCACGGAAGGCGGCGGCTATCGCCGCGACCATCTTCGCGCCTTGGCGCAGCGGGTCGAGGTCGATCGCGGCGAGGTCCGCATCATGGGATCGAAGAGCAACCTGCTCCGCGTGCTGGCCGCCAATGGCGTAGCCACGGCGGCGGGCGGAGTGCCCATCGTTGTTCCGAAGTGGCGGAGAGGGTGGGATTCGAACCCACGGTACCGTCGCCGGTACGCCTGATTTCGAGTCAGGTACATTCGACCACTCTGCCACCTCTCCGGTAACTTGGTCGACCGCTTGGTGAGCGGCGAAACCAAGATTATAGGGACATTGCTACCTGCAACGCAAGCCCCCTCTACAACATTTTTTTACGCTTCCGGTTCCAGTCGCGTGATGCCGCCCATGTACGGCTGGAGTGCCTTGGGCACCGTCAGCGAGCCATCGGCATTCTGGTAGTTTTCCAGGATCGCCACCAGCGTGCGGCCCACGGCCAGGCCCGAACCGTTCAGCGTATGCACGAGTTCTGGCTTGCCCTGCCCGGCGCGCGAGCGTGCCTGCATGCGGCGCGCCTGGAAATCGCCCATATTCGAGCACGAACTGATTTCCCGGTAGGTGTTCTGCGCCGGGATCCACACCTCGATGTCGTAGGTCTTGGTGCTGCCAAAGCCCATGTCGCCCGTGCACAGCACCACGGTACGGAACGGCAGTTCGAGCTTCTTCAGGATCGTTTCGGCATGGCCGGTCATTTGCTCGAGCGCATCCATCGACTGGTCGGCCGGCACCACCTGCACCATCTCGACCTTGTCGAACTGGTGCTGGCGGATCATGCCGCGCGTGTCCTTGCCGTACGAACCGGCTTCGGAACGGAAGCACGGCGTATGGGCCACGTAACGCAGCGGCAGCTTTTCGGCAGCCACGATCGCATCGCGAACCATATTGGTCAGCGGCACTTCGGCGGTCGGGATCAGGTAGAAGTTCTCGATGGTGTCCTGGCCATCTTCGCCACCCACCTTGCGCGGCACCTTGAACAGGTCGTCCTCGAACTTCGGCAACTGGCCGGTGCCACGCATCGATGCGGCATTGACGATGTACGGCACGTACATCTCGGTGTAGCCGTGCTCCAGCGTGTGCGTATCCACCATCAGTTGCACCAGCGCGCGATGCATGCGCGCCACGCCACCACGCAGGAATGCGAAGCGCGAGCCGGTGACCTTCGATGCGGTTTCGAAATCGAGACCGAGCTTCCCGCCAACGTCGACGTGATCCTTGACCTCGAAGTCGAACGTGCGCGGCGTGCCAATGCGGCGCACTTCGACGTTCTGCGTCTCGTCCTTGCCCACCGGCACGCTTTCATGCGGCAGGTTCGGGATCGACATCATGGCGTCGTTGAGCTGGCCCTGGATCTGTGCCAGGCGCTCGGCCGAGGCCTTCAGGGTATCGCCGATACCGGCAACTTCGGCCATCGGGGCCGATGCGTCCTCGCCCTTGCCCTTGAGCATGCCGATCTGCTTGGACAGCGTGTTACGACGGGCCTGCAGCTCCTCGGTCTGGGTCTGCAACTGCTTGCGTTCGGCCTCCAGGCCCTGGAACGTAGCCACGTCGAGTTGGAATCCGCGCGTGGCGAGGCGCTGGGCCACGGCGTCGATGTCTTTGCGGAACAGCTGGATGTCGAGCATATTGCAGTCGGTGTGCAAATCGGTGTGCGGTGCCGGCAACATGCCGGCGAACGCGACATTTTACTGCACCGCCATGGCCGGACGGCGCCGAATCTGTGCCGTTTTCACCGGCTGTTCGCCGGATCGGCGCGCGCGCTCAGCCGTTGCCGCCCTTTTCGCGGTCCTTGTGCTCGCGATGCCACGCCGCATCGAGGTCGCGCAAATGCCGCAGCTTGTCGGCAATCTTGCCCTCCAGCCCGCGCGGTACAGGCTGGTACCAGTCCTGGCGCCGCAGGTCGTCCGGCAGGTAGTGCTCGCCGGCCGCATAGGCTTCCGGTTCATCGTGCGCATAGCGGTAGGCGTGACCGTAGCCGAGTTCCTTCATCAGCCGGGTCGGTGCATTGCGCAAATGCACGGGCACGGGACGCGACTTGTCCTTGGCAACGAACGCGCGTACCGCGTTGTAGGCGTTGTAACCGGCGTTCGACTTGGGCGCCACGGCCAGGTAGATCAGCGCCTGGGCCAGCGCCAGTTCACCTTCGGGCGACCCAAGGCGTTCGTACGTTTCCGACGCATCGAGCGTGATGCGCGCTGCGCGCGGATCGGCCAGGCCGATGTCTTCCCACGCCATCCGCACGATGCGCCGCGCCAGGTAGCGCGGATCGGCACCGCCATCGAGCATGCGGCAGAACCAGTACAGCGCGCCGTCCGGGTCGGAGCCACGCACCGACTTGTGCAGCGCGCTGATCTGGTCGTAGAACGCATCCCCGCCCTTGTCGAAACGGCGCAGGTTTTCCGAGATTGCGCTGCCCAGCAATGCGGTGTCGATGGCCTGCACGCCGGCATTGCGCGCGGCGCGCACCACGATTTCGATATTGTTGAGCAGCTTGCGGCCATCGCCATCGGCCGAACCGACGATCAGGCCCATGGCCTCGTCGTCCCATGTCACGCCGCCCAGCTCCTCGCTGGCGCGCAGCACCAATTGCTTGAGTTCACTCTCGTCGAGACTCTTGAGCACGTAGACCGCCGCGCGCGACAGCAGCGCGCCGTTGACCTCGAACGACGGGTTCTCGGTGGTCGCGCCAATGAACACGAACAGCCCGCTTTCCACGTGCGGCAGGAACGCGTCCTGCTGGCTCTTGTTGAAGCGATGCACCTCATCGACGAACACCAGCGTGCGACGGCCATGGGCGCGGAACTGCTCGGCGCGCTCGACGGCCTCGCGAATGTCCTTGACACCCGACAGCACGGCCGACAACGCGATGAACTCGGCATCGAAGGCGTCGGCCATCAATCTGGCCAGCGTGGTCTTGCCCACACCGGGCGGGCCCCACAGGATCATCGAGTGCGGTTCGCCCGATGCAAAGGCCACGCGCAGCGGCTTGCCGGCGCCCAGCAGGTGCTGCTGGCCAATGACTTCGTCGATATTGCGCGGGCGCAGGCGCTCCGCGAGCGGTTGCCGGGAACGGTCAGGGGGGTCGGAGAACAGCGAATCCGCCACGGTGTACAAGCCTTTCAATCGGGTGCGGCCGCCAACGCGGCACGGAACGCCACAGTGTAGACGATCCCGCGTGCGCGGATTTTTTGACCGGCGGGCTCAAGTCCGACTTCAACTGCGCCGATAGCACCCAATGGCCCGCGCTTCAAGCCACGCGGGAAATCCGACGCCGGCGTCACGACCGGCAGCTCACCGCAGAACGACTGTTTTCGAATTTCGGGGATTTGTATGCTGCGTTACCGCATGCTGATGTTCAAGCTGAACCGCCTGGCGAGCAAGAACAAGCTCAATGGCGTGGAAGAGATCTCGCTGGCCGGCCAGTTCGCCGAACTGATCGAATCACAGGAAGACGCCGACCGTGTCATCACCGACCTGTTCGACCATGAAAACGCGCACGTGCGTCGTATCGGCCTGGCCGCGATCCGCCGCACGCACCGCTATGGCGGCCGAGTGTTGCTGCCGGCGCTGTTGCGCCGCATGGCCGACGCCGAAGGCTGGATCCGCCACGATGCGGTCTGGATCGTGCAGGACGCGACGCTCGACGGGGCCGAACTGCGCGCAGCATTGCGCCGTGTGGCGGGCAATGTGCGCCTGCCGCAGGATGCGGTCCGCGCCAAGCAGAATCCGGCCGATGGCCAACTGCATGCCGCGGTGCGTGCGCGCCAGTATCTTGATGTGCTGATCGCGAAGTCAGCGGCCGCTCACAACGATGCACTGGCAGCCGGCGGCGGCCTGGCCGGTGCAACCGACGGCAAACCTTATGCGCAGGACTCGGTAGGCCATATCCGCGCGGTGCATCGCCAGTTACAGCGCAAGACGGCCGGGCGCAAGCTCAAGAGCAGCACCAAGCTCACCTTCCGCAAGATAGAGCCGCGTTACGAGGAAAACGACAACCGGCGGTTCCTGCTCTGATCATGCTGCACCGCCTCATTGAGCATCCTTGCCGCCAGATCTGAATTCTTTCGACATCGGGCTTGGCGGCGGCATGCGGGCCGTACCATGGGGGACTGACAAACCAGGAGGACGTCACCGCCATGGCCATCACCACCCGCATGCGCAAGAAAAAGCAGTACAAGAAAGCCGTGCTGAAACTGCGCGCCGCAATCAAGCGCAATGACGAGGAAGCGATCCGCATCCGGCGCGAGAAGCTTCAGGCGTTGCCCAAGCCGCGCCAACGCTATGCGCGCGAGGCGCTGGCCTAGCGCCTCACGCTGACGGCAGGGCCTTGGACCTCAGCCCTTGGCCCGGTCGGTCAACACCTTCATGGCGTCTGCCGGCAGCGGACCATGGCAGGTGCGCTCGCCGCCGGACTGACCCACGATCAGCCACACCTTGTCGGGTGTACTGGCCGGATGGAGTACCCATGCCGGCCCGCGCGCCGTATTGCTGGCCGGCAGGTCTTCCAGGGCGCCGCTATGTGGCGACTGCAGCAGTGCGGCGCAATCGTTCGCGGTGATCTGCGTCGCCTTGAGAAAGTCGGGATTGCCCAGCACTTCAGGCAATGCCGTGTCCGAGCCACGCAGGAAGGCATCGACATCGAACCGGCTGGCCTGGCTGTGCGCGCACGCCGACAACACCAATGCGGCGGCCAACGCGCTGCCCGGGGCGGCAAATTTTCCGCGATGCAGACGGAACAGGGATGGGTGAGCGTTTTTCATGGCGGTCCTTGGGCGAATTACTGCTTCATCACATCCGCGCCCTTGGGCACCGTGAAGCGGAATGCGTCCGCGGGCAGCGGCGGATTCTTCTGGATACCTGTGAACGACAGCAGCGTGGTGTTGCCAAACGCATCGCGCAATTCCATGGCTTCGAGATTACCGGCCTTGAAGCCAATGCCGATGCGCTCGAACTGGGTATCCTTCGCCTTGGGCGTCAGTTCCAGCCATTCCACGCCGTCGCGCGTGGCACCGTTCTTCACATCGAAGTTCTTGCTCAGGTCGTTGCTGCCGAACAGGATCGCGGCCGGACTGGAACCCAACGCGCCATCGAGCTTGCGCTCGGTCACCTGGTTCAGGTCCTTGTCGTAGATATACAGCGTCTGGCCGTCGGCCTGCAGCAGTTGATCGTACGGCTTGGTATAGCGCCACGTGAACTTGCCCGGGCGCGCGAATGCAAACGTGCCGCTCGACGTGCCGGAAACCTTGGCGCTGGCGCCCTGCCCCTTGACCTGCTTCTGCGTGAATTCACCCCGCGCGGACTTCACGCTGGTCACGAAGGTCTGCAACTGGTCGGTCGCGGCGGCCTGGGCGGCGGGCACGGCGGCCAGCAGCGCCAGCGTCGCGCACAGTGGCGCGAGAATGCGAGATCGCATGGAATCGGGTCCTTTCTGAGTCGCTAATGTCTGGTTAGAGCGGGCCGCGCATCGGCAATTCCGCGACAGGCTGTGACGGGCGTAACGGTATATTACCCGTCACATCGACCTGTGCTGTGGGAAAACCGATGCGGGTCAGTCGTCACCCGGGCCCGCGCCGGCACCGGCTGGGACCAGGATGTCGCGGTTGCCATTGCCGGACATGGCCGAGACCAACCCGGCCTTCTCCATGTCTTCGAGCAGGCGCGCCGCGCGGTTGTAACCGATGCGCAGATGGCGTTGCACCAGTGAGATCGAGGCCCGGCGGTTCTTGATCACCACTTCCACGGCCTGGTCGTAGAGCGGGTCGGCCTCGGCACCGCCGCCGCCAATGCCGGCACCGCCGCCAAAGGCATCGGCCCCGCCATCGCCATCGATCACGCCACCTTCAAGAATGCCCTCGATGTAGTTGGCTTCGCCGCCTTCCTTGAGCTTCTCGACCACGCGGTGCACTTCCTCATCGGACACGAAGGCTCCATGCACGCGTATCGGCATTCCGGTTCCCGGCGCCAGGTAAAGCATGTCACCCATGCCCAGCAGTGCTTCCGCGCCCTGCTGGTCCAGGATGGTGCGCGAGTCGATCTTGCTGCTGACCTGGAACGCGATCCGGGTCGGCACGTTGGCCTTGATCAGGCCCGTGATCACGTCGACGGACGGCCGCTGCGTGGCCAGCACCAGGTGCAGGCCCGCCGCGCGCGCCTTCTGCGCGATCCGGGCAATCAGCTCCTCGACCTTCTTGCCGACCACCATCATCAGGTCGGCCAGTTCGTCGATCACGATCACGATGACCGGCAGCTTGTCCAGCGGCTCCGGCGCATCGGGTGTCAGGCTGAACGGATTCGGAATCTTTTCTTCCTTCGCCGCGGCCTCGTCGATTTTCTTGTTGTAACCGGCAAGGTTGCGCACGCCAAGCTTGCTCATGAGCTTGTAGCGGCGCTCCATCTCGCCGACCGCCCAGTTCAGCGCATTGCCGGCCTGGCGCATGTCTGTCACGACCGGGCAAAGCAAGTGCGGAATGCCTTCGTAGACGCTCATTTCAAGCATCTTCGGATCGATCAGGATCAGGCGCACCTGGTCGGCCTTGGCCTTGTAGAGCAGCGACAGGATCATCGCGTTGATGCCCACCGATTTACCGGAGCCCGTGGTACCGGCCACCATGCAGTGAGGCATCTTGGCCAGGTCGGCCACCATCGGCTTGCCCGCGATGTCCTTGCCGAGCGCCATGGTCAGGTTCGACGCGCTCTCGTTGTAGACCTGCGAGCCCAGGATCTCGGACAGGCGCACGGTCTGGCGCTTCGGATTCGGCAGTTCCAGGCCCATGTAGTTCTTGCCCGGAATCGTCTCGACCACACGGATCGACACCAGCGACAGGCTGCGTGCCAGATCGCGCGCAAGATTCACCACCTGGCTGCCCTTGACGCCGGTGGCCGGCTCGATTTCGTAGCGCGTGATCACCGGGCCCGGATACGCGGCCACCACCTTGACCTCGACGCCAAAGTCCTTGAGCTTCTTTTCGATCAGGCGCGAGGTATATTCGAGCGTTTCGGCGCTGACGGTTTCCTGCTGCGTGGGAATCGGATCGAGCAGCGACAGCGGCGGCAGGTCGGAGTCCTGGATATCGGCGAACAGTGGCTGCTGCTTCTCGCGCTCCACCCGTTCGTGCTTGGGCACGGCCTGCGGACGTACGATCTGCACCGGCGCGGCCTCTTCCTGCCTGACGCGTTGCACCTCTACGGTTTCCGTTCGTTCCACCTTGGCCGCGGCGCCGATGATGCGGTCCTGCTTTTTCTCGCGACGCGCCTTGAATCCCATGAACAGCGTCTCGACAAAGCCGCCCACATGCTCGGCCACCGACAGCCACGAGAAATGGAAGAACAGCGACAGGCCGATCGCGAGCAACAGCAACAGCAACAGCGTGGCGCCAGAGAACCCAAGCGCCAGTTGCAGCCAGCCACCCAGCAGGTCGCCCAGCACGCCGCCCGGTGCGCGCGGCAGCGCCGCCCGTAGCGGATACATGCGGATCGCCTCGAGGCCCATGCTCGACACCAGCGTGAGCACAAAGCCGATCCAGCTTACGGCCGTGCTGTGGTGGTGCGGTTCGGGTACGCGCTCGGGCAGTTCGGCGGTCAGCACACGCCAGCCACGCCAGCAGCGGCGCATCAGCAGCACGCTCCACCAATAGGCGGAGAAGCCGAAGATGAAGAACAGTACGTCAGCCACCCAGGCGCCCACGCGGCCGCCAAGGTTGTGGATATCGGCCACCTGGCTGGCGTGCGACCAGCCGGGGTCGGCCTTGCTGTAACTGGCCAGCACACACAGGAAGCCGAGCGTCACGGCGAGCAGCAGGAACCAGCGCACCTCGCCAAGCAGCTTGCCGATACGCGATGGAAGTGCCGACGGGTCGGTCCGGGTAGTCGTGGTTGCGCGAGCCATGCGTCAGGGTCTGTTCAATCGTGCGAAGTGGACGATGGCGGCCATTTTAACCTTTGCCGGAGCTATCGCACCCATTGGAATTTGCAACAGTCGGCAAACGCCGTGCCACATATAATGGCGGTTTCGAGTGACACCGGCGTAACCGCCGCGTCGACTCACTTGTTGCCTACAGGAACGCATCATGTCTGCAAAACACGCAAAAGTGCTAATTCTCGGGTCCGGACCGGCCGGCTACACTGCCGCCGTCTACGCGGCCCGCGCCAACCTGAACCCGGTCCTGATCACCGGCCTGGCCCAGGGCGGCCAGCTGATGACCACGACCGACGTGGAAAACTGGCCCGCTGACGCTAACGGCGTGCAGGGCCCGGACTTGATGCAGCGTTTCCAGGCACACGCCGAGCGTTTCAACACCGAAATCATCTTCGATCACATCCATACGGCCAAACTGACCGAAAAGCCGATCCGCCTGATTGGCGATTCGGGCGAGTACACCTGTGACGCCCTGATCATTGCCACCGGCGCTTCGGCCCAATACCTGGGCCTGCCGTCGGAGGAAAGCTTCATGGGTCGCGGCGTGTCGGCCTGCGCCACATGCGACGGGTTCTTCTACAAGAACCAGGAAGTTGCGGTGATCGGCGGAGGCAATACCGCTGTCGAGGAAGCCCTCTACCTGTCGCACATCGCCAGCAAGGTGACCGTGATCCACCGTCGCGACAAGTTCCGCGCCGAGCCGATCCTGGTGGACCGCCTGCTGCAACGCGTGCAGGAAGGCCGCATCGAACTGCGCTACGACCATACGCTGGACGAAGTGCTGGGCGACCAGTCGGGCGTGACGGGCTTGCGTATCCGCAGCACCAAGGACGCCAACCAGACCGAGGACCTGAAACTGGCCGGCGTGTTCGTGGCAATTGGCCACAAGCCGAACACCGACCTGTTCGAAGGCCAGCTCGAGATGAAGAACGGCTATATCGTGACCAAGAGCGGCCTGTCGGGCGATGCCACGGCAACGAGCATCCCCGGCGTGTTCGCCGCCGGCGACGTGCAGGACCATGTCTACCGCCAGGCCATCACCAGCGCCGGCACCGGCTGCATGGCCGCACTGGACGCACAGCGCTTCGTGGAAGCGCTGAAGTAAGCTACCTGGCCGCCGGGACAATCCGGACGATCAGGACTAACGGGGACGCCCGCCTTGCCGCGGCCGTCCCCGTTTTCTTTATAATCGACGCCGAGCATTTTGAGAGTCCTCCTATGTCGCAAGGCGCCAAAACTCCCCCCAAGCGATTCGGCCTCAATGACCTGGCCGCGCTGCGTGACAACCTCAAGGCCGATACCGAGCGCCGCGAGGCAGAGCGCAAGGCCGCCGAGGCCGCCGCAAAGCGTGCCGAGGAAGAGGCCAATGTCTTTCGATCGAGCGTGGGCTCGGTCAGCGCGCTACGCGAGCGCAATCGCGTCCAGCACCCCCAGAAAGCCCCCTCACCCATCCCCGTGCAGAGCCAGCTGAACGACAAGGCCGTGCTGGAAGCCTCGTTGTCCGATGAATTCGACGTCGAGAACCTGCTCGATATCGATGAAACGATGTCGTTTCGGCGCCCCGGGATTGGCGAGGATGTGATCAAGAAACTGCGCCGCGGCGAATGGGTACCACAGGACAAGGTGGACCTGCACGGCCTGCGTAGCGACGAGGCGCGCGAGGCGCTGGCAAATTTCCTGCGCCGATCGGTGCGCAACGGCGTGCGCTGCGTGCGCGTGATTCATGGCAAGGGCATCGGCTCGCCCGACAAGCTGCCGGTGCTCAAGGGCAAGGTGCGCAGTTGGCTCGTGCAAAAGGAAGAAGTGATTGCCTTCGTCCAGGCCCGTGAGTCGCAGGGCGGAGCGGGCGCGCTGATGGTATTGCTGCGTCAGCCCAAACCCTGACCTCCATGCACTTCCACTTGCCGTTCGATCTGCTGATGGGGCGGCTGCCCTTGATCCTCCACATCATGGAGATCACCGGGGTGCTCGCGTTCGCGGTGTCGGGCGTGGTCGATGCGCGCAAGCAACGGCTCGATGCCGTGGGTACTTTCATCGTCGCGTTCGCCACCGCCTTCGGCGGCGGCACGGTGCGCGACGTGCTGCTGGATCGACGGCCGTTCTACTGGGTCGATCACGAATACTATGTGCTGCTGATCTTTGCGATGTCGATCGGCGCGTCGATCGTCTTCCGCGTGGTCAGCAGCGTGGCCTCGGACCGCACCATGCTGATTGCCGATGCCATCGGGCTTGGCCTGTTTTCGGTCACGGGCACCTCGCTGGCGCTGGTGGCCCAGATGACGCCAACCGTGGCCGTGATGATGGGCATCATCTCCGCGGTGTTCGGCGGCGTGCTGCGCGACATCCTGTGCAATGAAGTACCGATGATCCTGCGCGACCGCTCACCCTATGCCACCTGTTCGTTTGTGGGATGCTGGGTCTATGTCGGCCTGACCTGGCTGCGCGCGGACCAGGAGGTGGCGCTGCTGGCCGGCGCACTGGTGACAATGGGAATGCGGCTGCTGTCGGTGCAGTTCGGCTGGAAACTGCCGAGTTGAATGGGTTCGCTCCCCTCGCCGCTATCGTGGGCGAGGGGAATGCATAACCACCGGTATCGCGCAAAACAAAAAAGGCCGGCATGTGCCGGCCTTCTGCATATCTGATGCCACTTACACCGCGGCTTCGTCCTGCTCGCCGGTACGAATGCGGATCACGCGCTCGATCTCGGTCACGAAGATCTTGCCGTCACCGATCTTGCCGGTGTGGGCAGCCTTGACGATCGAGTCCAGCACCGTGTCGAGCTGGTTCTCGGCCACAACCACCTCGATCTTGATCTTCGGCAGGAAGTCGACCACGTATTCGGCGCCACGGTACAACTCGGTGTGCCCCTTCTGACGGCCGAAGCCTTTCACCTCGGTCACCGTCAGACCGGTCACGCCCACGTCGGCCAATGCCTCGCGCACTTCGTCAAGCTTGAACGGTTTGATGATGGCGGTAATCTGCTTCATGGCTGGCCCCTGTCTCTAAGATGTCGGTAGATGACAGATTCTAGCCCGAAACACCACACGGCGATTGCGGGCATACCCATATTGTCCGCAATCTGCGTGCCAATCAGTCCGGAATCCGCGCCAGATCGCGCACCCAGACCGCCGATTCCCCATCGCTCGGTGCGCGCCAGTCACCACGCGGCGACAGCGAACCGCCCGACCCCACTTTCGGTGCATTCGGGATGCACGACCGCTTGAACTGGCTGGTACGGAAGAACCGGTCGACAAAAATCCCGAGGATGCGCTTGATTTCGGGCAGTTGATAGCTGTTACGGGTGACATGCGGGCCGTTCGGCCATTCACCGCGCGCCACGTCGCCCCAGGCATGCAGTGCCAGGAAGGCAACCTTGGATGGCGCATAGCCATAGCGCAGCGTGTAGTAGAGGTTGAAATCCTGCAGTTCGTACGGCCCGATGATCTGTTCGGTCTTCTGTTCGGGCGCCTTGTCCTGGCCGTTGGCAGCGACGCCGCTTGGCACCAGTTCGGGACTGATATCGGTATCGAGCACCGCCAGCAGCACATCCTGGCCACCCTTGGCCACCTGCCCCGTTTCCGCCACCCATCGCACCAGATGGCTGATCAGCGTCTTGGGCACGCTCGCATTGACGTTGTAGTGCGACATATGATCGCCCACGCCGTAGGTACACCAGCCCAGCGCCAGTTCACTGAGGTCGCCTGTGCCGATCACGATGGCCTGGTTGTGGTTGGCCAGTCGGAACAGGTGGTTCGTACGTTCGCCGGCCTGCACGTTCTCGAAGGTCACGTCATAGATCGGCTCACCGCGTGAGTACGGATGATCGAGATCCTTGAGCATGGCCAGGCAGCTCGGGCGAATGTCGATCTCGCGCGCGGTGCAGCCCACCAGTTGCATCAGCTCGCGGGCCTGCTTCAGCGTGCGGTCGCTGGTGGCAAAGCCCGGCATCGTATAGGCCAGGATATTTGCGCGCGGCAGACCCAGGCGGTCCATGGCCTTGGCGCAGACCAGCAGCGCATGGGTGGAATCGAGCCCTCCCGAGACACCAATCACTACATTCGAGATCCGGCTCGATGACAGCCGCTGCACCAGCGCCTGCACCTGGATGTTGTAGACCTCCATGCAGCGCTCGTCGCGGCGTCGCGCGTCGGCCGGCACGTACGGGAAGCGCTCTACCTTGCGCTGCAATGGCATGGCCTGCGCGGTCGGCACCTCGACATGGAAGGCAACCACGTCGAACTGCTCCACCTCGTCGCGATGGCGACGTACCGAATGACCAAACGTGGTCTGGTGCATGCGCTCGCGCGACAGGCGTTCCAGGTCGATATCGGCAAACAGCAGGTGCGAGGAATCGGCAAAGCGCTCCGATTCACCGAGCAGTTCGCCGTTTTCATAGATCAGTGCCTGACCATCCCAGGCCAGGTCGGTCGTCGACTCCCCCTTGCCCGCCGACGTGTACAGGTATGCGGCCAGGCAGCGCGCCGATTGCTGCGATACCAGTTGATGCCGGTAGCCCGACTTGCCGATCACGATATTCGATGCCGACAGGTTCACCAGTACCGTGGCCCCGGCCAGCGCCGCAAACGACGACGGCGGGATCGGTACCCATACGTCTTCGCAGATCTCGGCATGGAAACGGAAGAACGGGATGTTCTCGATGTCGAACAGCAAGTTGGCACCGAACGGCACGGTGGCACCAAGCAACGAGATCGTGTCGATGGCCGCGCAATCGGCGGGGCTGAACTGGCGGGCCTCGTAGAATTCCCAGTAATTTGGCAGGTAGCTCTTTGGCACCACGCCCTGCACCATGCCATTGGCCACCACCACCGCGCAGTTGAACAACTGGTGCTCCACCAGCACCGGCATGCCGACGATCATAGCGGCACGAATGCCGGCCGAAGCCTCGACGATGGACTGCAACGCCAGTTCGCACTCGCGCAACAACGCACGCTGATGGAACAGGTCGTCGCAGGTATAGGCCGGCAGGCCCAACTCGGGAAAAGCCACCAGCACGGCGCCGCCATCGGCGGCCTGGCGGGCCAGCGCAATGGTCTGTTCCGCGTTGTACGCGGGATCGGCCACGCGGCACTCGGGCACGCCAACGGCCACGCGCGCGAAGCCGTGGGAATAGAGATTGAAAAACGGGTGCGTCATGTCTGGCCCTGGATCTGCCCGGCAGGGGCTGCGGATGCCTGCATTCTACGACGCATGCGCCACCCGCGTGGCAGGCAGTCTGCGCTGCCACATTGTTTCCGGTAGACTCGCCCAGCACCAGGCCATGGAAGCATCCGTCCCTACCCGCCCTCGTCCGTCTTCATGAGTGAATCGCGCCCCGACTACCGCACGGATATCGTGCAGGACCTTGCCGAGATCGATGCGGCCGACTGGGATGCGCTGCTTGCCGTACAGGCCGAGCCCACGCCGTTCCTGCGCCATGCGTTCCTGCACGCGCTGCATGCCAGTGGCAGCGCCACCGACGACACCGGCTGGTCGCCGCGCTTCCTGACCCTTTGGGTGCCCGACGGCCATGGACCCGGCCGCGATCGCCTGGCCGCGGCGATGCCGCTCTATGCCAAGACGCACTCGTATGGCGAATACGTGTTCGACTGGGCCTGGGCCGATGCCTACCGCCAGCATGGCCTCGACTACTACCCGAAGTGGCTCGCGGCAATCCCGTTTACGCCGGTACGCGGCGCGCGGCTGCTGGCCGAGGACGATCTTGCCCGGCATGTGCTGCTGCGCTTCGCGCTGGCCCTGGCCAAGGAAAGCGAGCTGTCATCGTTGCATGTGCTGTTTCCGTCAGACCATGAAGCGGACCTGATGCAGGAAGCCGGCATGATGATGCGGCACGGCGTGCAGTTTCACTGGGCCAATCCCGGCTATGAAAGTTTCGACGCCTTCCTGGCCACGCTTTCGCAGAAGAAGCGCAAGAACATCCGCGCCGAGCGGCGCCGCGTGGCCGAGGCCGGCATCACGTTCCGTCAACTGCGCGGTACGCAGATCGACGACGAAGCATGGAAGTTCTTCAATCGCTGCTATCGGCAGACCTATCGCGAACACCACTCTTCGCCCTACCTGAACCTTGATTTCTTCCGCCGCATAGGTGCGGCGATGCCTGAAAACCTGTTGCTGGTGATTGCCGAACGCGCCGGCCGCGACATCGCCAGTTCGCTGGTGGTGTTTGACGCCGATCCCGCGATCAGCACGTTGTACGGCCGTTACTGGGGCGCGCTCGAGCATCATCCCTGCCTGCACTTCGAGACCGCCTACTACCAGCCACTGGAGTTCTGCATTGCCGAAGGCATCGCCAGCTTCGAAGGCGGCGCCCAGGGCGAGCACAAGATGGCGCGCGGCTTCCTGCCCGTGGCCACGCGCTCAGCGCACTGGCTTGCCCATCCATCGTTCGCGGATGCGGTCGAGCGCTTCCTGTCGCGCGAACGCCAGGGCATGGACGCCTATCTCGACGAACTCAACGAGCGCAATCCGTTCGCACGACAGGCAGACTGATTACCGGCGCGGCCACATGCGCCGCAGCGTGTTGTCGCCGAGCATATGGTGGTGAAACAGCGCGCCCATGGCATGCAGGCCGATCACCAGGTAGAACGCGGTGCCAATGGTTTCGTGGATCGCCTTCACCGTGTCGCGCAGCGCCTTGTCTGGCCCAACTACTGAAGGTAGCTCCAGCCCCGGCAGTTGCAACAAATGGCCGCCGGCATTGAGCGTGACGATGCCAAGGACTGGCTGCGCCACGATAAACAGGTACAGCGCACCGTGCATGGCATGCCCGGCCCATTGCATCCAGCGCGGCCCGGGCTCGGCTGGCGGCGCACCGCGCACCAGGCGCCACAGCACACGCGCAACGGCCAGCGCCAGCACCATGACACCGGCCCACTCGTGGGCCGACATTGCCAGCGCACGGGCCGGCGTGCCCCGCCCAGTCAGTCCCTTGAGCTCGATTGCCGCGTACGCGACGGCCACCAGCAGGAACACCGCCCAGTGCAGAAAGATCGCCACGCCGCCATAACGCGGCGAAGCCGCCGCAGCCATCTCGGCCGTACCTGACATCTTCGGGAAATTCATGCGCACTCGTTCTTCTTCATTCTTGTGTGGGGCCGTACCAGCCTGCGCCAACAAAAAACCCCGCAGCCTGGCGGGGTTTCCTGTTTCCTGCACAACCGTACGCGCTGCTTACTTCTTGAAGTTCGCCACGCCGTCGGTGATTTCCTTGTGGGCTTCCTCGATACCAGCCCAGCCTTCGACCTTGACCCACTTGCCTGCTTCGAGTGCCTTATAGTTCTCAAAGAAGTGCTTGATCTGGTCCAGCAGGTTTTGCGGCACATCCGACAGGCCCTTGATGCTGGCGGTAGCCGGCGACAGCTTGTCCACCGGCACGGCCACCAGCTTGGCGTCGACGCCCGACTCGTCGGTCATCTTCAGCATGCCCAGTGCACGGCAACGCACGACGGCACCAGCCAGGATCGGGAACGGGGTCAGCACCAGCACGTCGACCGGGTCGCCGTCGCCCGACAGCGTTTGCGGAATGAAACCGTAGTTGGCCGGATAGCGCATGCCCGTGCCGATGAAACGGTCCACGAACAGCAGGCCGGTTTCCTTGTCGGCCTCATACTTCACCGGATCGCTTTGCGCCGAGATCTCGATGATGACGTTGAAGTCGTTGGGAAGGTCCTTGCCCGGGGAGACGAGGTTGAAGCTCATGCGAGTTCTCCGAATACCTGTGGAATGGGATGGGCGGCATTATAGCGGGTCGTGCCTGACCGCAGGCTGACAGCCTGACCGGGCAATGTGCCCCACAATGCCTTGCGCGCCCGGCGCGGTGCGCGATAATGCGGCATTCCCGATTTTCAGCATTTGCTCCATAACCGGAGCCGTGGAGACCTGCATGCATGCCCAGCATTTCGTCGCCAACCGCCTGATCGCCCCCGATTCCGGGCTGCGCATCAAGGTGTTCGACCCGTCCAGCGGCGAGCCGTTTGCCGAGATCGCGCGCGGCAATGCCACCGATATCAGCGTGGCCGTGCACGCCGCGCGCCAGGCTGCCGAGGGCGTCTGGGGCACGATGAACCCGGCCGACCGCGTGCGCCTGCTGAACCGCGTGGCGCTCAAGCTGATCGAGCACGAGGACGAACTGGCCGCGCTGGAAGCGCGCGACACCGGCAAGCCGATGCGCCAGGCCCGCGCCGACGCGCGTGCCGTGGCACGCTATTTCGAGTTCTATGCCGGTGCGGCCGACAAGCTGCATGGCGAGACCATTCCTTACAACGCCGGCTATACCGTGCTGACCGTGCGCGAGCCGCACGGCATTACCGGCCACATCATCCCGTGGAACTACCCGCTGCAGATCTTTGGGCGCAGCGTGGGCGCGGCACTGGCCACCGGCAATGCCTGCGTGGTCAAGCCGGCCGAGGACGCCTGCCTGTCGATCCTGCGCGTGGCCGAACTGGCCGCCGAGGCGGGGTTGCCCGAAGGCGCGCTGAACATCGTCACCGGCTATGGCCATGAGGCCGGCGCGGCGCTGGCGCGACACCCCGGCATCCAGCACATCTCGTTCACGGGCTCACCCCAGACCGGCAAGCTCGTGGCGCAGCTCGCAGCCGAGAACCATGTGCCCGTGACGCTGGAGCTTGGCGGCAAGTCGCCGCAGGTGGTGTTTGCCGATGCCGATCTCGATGCGTTGCTGCCCGTGGTAGTCAACGGCATCGTGCAGAATGCCGGCCAGACCTGTTCGGCCGGCAGCCGCCTGCTGGTGGAACGTCCGGTCTACGAGACGCTGCTCGACCGCCTGTCGGGCGTGTTCGAGTCGCTGCGCGTGGGCCCGTCCGAACTCGATCTCGAATGCGGCCCGCTCATCAGCCGCAGGCAGCAGCAGCGCGTGTGGGATTTCGTTTCCGATGCCCAGCATGCCGGCATCGCCGTAATGGCACAGGGCCAGATCGTCGGCGAAGCGCCGGAGTCCGGCTACTATCAGGTGCCGATGTTGTTCCGCGACGTGCCACCCACGCACCGCCTGGCACAGGAAGAAGTATTCGGCCCGCTACTGGCCGCGATGCCGTTCGACACCGAAGATGAGGCGATCCGCCTGGCCAACGGTACGCCGTACGGTCTGGTGGCGGGCGTCTGGACTCGCGACGGCGCGCGCCAGATGCGCCTGGCACGCAAGCTGCGCGCCGGGCAGGTCTTTATCAACAACTATGGCGCCGGCGGCGGCGTCGAGCTGCCGTTTGGCGGCACCGGCCAGTCGGGCCATGGCCGCGAGAAGGGCTTCGAGGCCCTGTACGGATTCACCACTCTGAAAACCATCGCCATTCAACATGGGTAATATCAATTTCCTGTCGGTCGCATTCGCCATTTTCTTTTTCTGGATGGCCTGGCACGTCAGGCAGAAGCGCGCCACAAATCCGTCCGGCATGCCCCGCCTGCAGGTCTTCAAGCGCAAATGGGGCGAAACCGTGGGCGACCGCGTCCACTGGTGCCTCTACGTGGCGCTGCCGTTCCTGCTGGCGATCATGATGGTTGCCAACGCTTTGCGCGGCCGCGGACCGTTCTCGCACTGATTCACGTTTCACGTTGTTCCGCCCGTAGCGCGGCACAAGACCGCGCCGGGTCTCACCGATAACAGGAGACAGGCAATGACCAGACTGGCTGGCAAGGTAGCGGTTGTAACGGGCGGTGGTTCGGGGTTCGGCGAAGGCATTGCGCATACGTTCGCGCGCGAAGGCGCCAGCGTGATGGTGGCCGACCTGAATCTCGATGCTGCCGAACGCGTGGCCGCTGCGATACGCGATGCAGGTGGCCAGGCGCAGGCCGCGCGCGCCGATGTATCGCACGGTGACGATGTGGCCGCCATGCGCGATGCCACGCTTGCCGCCTTTGGCGATGTGCACTGCGTGGTCAACAACGCGGGCACCACCCATCGCAACAAGCCGATCCTTGAAGTCACCGAGGAAGAGTTCGACCGTGTCTATGCGGTCAACGTGAAGAGCATCTACTGGTCTGCCCACCACTTCATTCCGCACTTCCGCAAACGCGGCGGCGGCAACTTCGTCAACGTCGCATCGACGGCCGGCATCCGGCCGCGTCCCGGACTGGTCTGGTACAACGGCAGCAAGGGTGCAGTCATCGTGGCCAGCAAGGCCATGGCCGCCGAGCTCGGGCCCGACAAGATCCGCGTGAACTGCGTGAATCCGGTGATCGGCGCCACGGGCCTGCTGGAACAGTTCATGGGCATGCCCGACACCCCGGAAAACCGCGCGAAATTCCTGGCCACGATTCCCATGGGGCGCATGTCGACGCCGCAGGACGTGGCCAACGCCTGCCTGTACCTGGCATCCGATGAAGCCAGCTTCATCACCGGCACCTGCATCGAGGTCGATGGAGGACGCTGCGTCTGACGGCCTGACATGTCGCAATCATTACCGCCATTAAAAATACAAATCCAGAACCCAATGAGGAGACAAGGATGACAACGACCGCAGTCAACACCGGCGCGCGCGACGCCGGCTTCGAGGATGCCACCTACCGCAAGGTGAGCTGGCGTATCGTGCCATTTCTGTTGTTGTGCTACGTGGTGGCCTACCTGGACCGCGTCAACGTGGGCTTTGCCAAGCTGCAGATGCTCAACGACCTGCAGTTCAGCGAGACGATCTACGGCCTGGGTGCCGGGATCTTCTTCATCGGCTACTTCCTGTTCGAGGTGCCGAGCAATGTGATCCTGCACAAGGTCGGCGCGCGCATCTGGATTGCGCGGATCATGATCACATGGGGCCTGATCTCGGCGGCCATGATGTTTGTCACCACGCCGACCATGTTCTATGTGCTGCGCTTCCTGCTGGGTATTGCCGAAGCCGGCTTCTTTCCCGGCATCATCCTGTACCTGACCTACTGGTATCCGGCCAACCGGCGTGGGCGCACCACCACGTTCTTCATGACGGCCATTGCGCTGTCGGGCGTGATCGGCGGGCCGCTGTCGGGCTGGATCATGCAGTCGTTCGACGGACATAACGGCTGGTCTGGCTGGCAATGGATGTTCCTGGTCGAGGGCATTCCGTCGATCCTGGTCGGCATCTGGGTGCTGCTGTTCCTGGACGACCGCATCGCACATGCGAAGTGGCTGACCGCCGATGAGAAGGCACTGCTCGAACGCAATATCGCCAATGAAAACCAGCACAAGGAAGATCCGCCGATTCGCCAGGTGTTGTCGAGCCCGCGTGTCTGGTTGATGAGCGCGATCTACTTCAGCTTTGTGATGGGCCTCTATGGCGTGAGCTTCTGGCTGCCGACGATCATCAAGCAAACCGGCGTGAAAGGCGCGCTCGATATCGGCATGCTGACCGCCATCCCATATGGCTGCGCCGTGATCGGCATGATCCTGGTGGCCTACAGCGCCGACCGTCGTGGCGAACGGCGCTGGCATATCGCGCTGCCGGCGCTGCTCGGCGCGGTGGGACTGGTGCTGTCGGTGCAGTGGCACGGTGACACCACGATGGCGATGGTGGCACTGACGCTGGCCACGATCGGCATCCTGACCACGCTGCCGTTGTTCTGGAGCCTGCCGACGGCCTTCCTGGCCGGCACGGGCGCCGCCGCCGGCATTGCACTGATCAACTCGCTGGGGAACCTGGCCGGCTTTATCAGCCCCTATGCAGTGGGCTGGCTCAAGGACCTGACAAAGAGCACGGACTCAGGCATGTACCTGCTGGCCGTGTGCATGGTGGTGGGCGCGGCACTGGTGCTGTCGGTACCGGCACGGATGGTGAACAAGCGGGTGGATTGAACTGCTGGAGGTGTGTGACGCCCCTCTCCCATTGCATGGGAGGGGCGCGAACCGTCGCAGATCGATTACGCCTCGCCCAGCATCTGCGCCACTGATCCGGCGGTGCTTGCCGCCTTCTCGCCAATCAACTGCTGCAGCGTGCGCAGCAGTTCGTCCTCATTGAATGGCTTGCCCAGGTACACGTTGACGCCGATCTCGGCCGCATAGCGGCGGTGCTTCTCTGCCGTACGCGACGTGATCATGACCAGCGGCATATGGCTGGTGCGGTTGTCGGCGCGCACGTTGCGGGTCAGGTCGAAGCCATCCATGTTCGGCATCTCGATGTCGACCAGCATCGCGTCCGGCATGACTTCCTGCAACTGACGCAACGCATCCACGCCATCGCGTGCCAACACAACCTGATAGCCGGCACGGGTCAGCAAGCGCTGGCTGGCCTTGCGCACGGTCAGCGAATCGTCGACCACCATCACGGTCGGCTGCGTCATCAGGCCCGGCACGGGCACCGGCACACCGCCATCGACAAGCTCGGCCACGGCACCCATCTGGTCCGGAGCCGGCAACATCGGCATGGCAGGTGCTGCGCCGCGTTCGCGCGTCCAGCGCTGTGCAAGCACCACCGGGTTGTAGATCAGCACGATCTCGCCATCGCCGAGCGTGGTCGCGCCGGCAATGCCTTCAAGGCGCGCCAGGTGCGGCCCGATATGCTTGACCACCACTTCACGGTTGCCGATCACGTCGTCGACGTGTACCGCCACGCGTTCGGCACCGGAGCGCACCACCACTACCGGCGAATACTTGCGGCCCGACGCCATCGCGGCGCTTTCCTCGAGCAGCGCGCCAAAGTAGAAGAACGGTGCCTCGACGCCCGCCGCAGTGAAGCGTCCGGCGTTGTAGGCATCGAGCAACGGCTTCTCGCGCAACTGGTGCACCTGGTCGATCATGCCGCTCGGCATCGCGAACAGGCGGCCGCCCAGCGATACCAGCAACACCTGCGTGATCGCCGTGGTCAGCGGCAGGTGCACCGTGAAACTGGTACCCCGGCCCGCTTCGGTCGACAGCGTGATGCGGCCACCCAGCGCCACGGTCTCCGAACGCACCACGTCCATGCCCACGCCACGGCCGGCGAGCTCCGATACCGCATCGGCCGTCGAGAAGCCCGGCGCGAAAATCATTTCGGTCAGGCGCGCATCGTTGGCGTCTTCATCGACCGCCAGCAACTGGCGCGCCACCGCGCGCTCGCGAATGCGCCGGAGATCCAGCCCGCCACCATCGTCGAAGAAGGTCAGCACCACTTCGTTGCCTTCCTGCTGCACTTCCAGCGTCAGTGCACCGGTAGCTGACTTGCCGACCGCGCGGCGTGCCTCGGCGGATTCGATGCCGTGCACCACGGCGTTGCGGATCAGATGTTCGATCGGCCCAGCCATGCGGTCCAGTACCGAGCGATCGATTTCCACGGTACCGCCCTTGATCAGCAACCGCACTTCCTTGCCGGTCTCGGTCGCCGACTGCCGTGCCACGCGATACAGCCGTTCAGCCAAGGCATCGAACTGCACCATGCGCGCCTGCATCAGGCCGCGCTGCAGCCCGCGGGTAAGCCGTGCCTGGGCCGCCAGGTCTCCCGACGCGCGGTCGAAACCGCGCTGCAGGTTTTGCTCCACGGTTGCCACGTCGTTCACCGACTCGGCCATCATCCGCGTCAGTTCCTGGAAACGCGTGAAACGGTCGAATTCGAGCGGGTCGAATTCCTGGTTGTGCTGGGCATCGGCGATCCGCGATGCCATCTGCGTTTCGGCCTGGATCTCGATCTCGCGCAACTGCATGCGCAGACGCGCGACGTTGTCGTTCAGTTCGCCAAGGTAGCTGCGCAGCGCCAGCAGTTCGCTGTCCAGCCGCGCACGCGTGGCGCCCACTTCGCCGGCATCGTTGATCAGTGTGTCGAGCGTGCGGGCCTGCACGCGCACCAGCGCGCGCTGACGGTCGGCATCGGCCGGCACGACTACCGGTGCAGCCGGCACCAGTGGGGCGGACGCTGGCACCAATGCATGGTCCTGCGCAGCCGTTCCGGTTTGTACAGGCACCTCGAGCGGCGCTGCCGATTGCGGCGTTGCGGCCACCAGGCCATTGACCACATCGGCATCGTCCACCGGCAACAGGCGGCCGTTCTGCAATGCATCCACATGCGCCAGGATGCGGTCGTACCACGCGTACAACATGCCAAACAGGTTCGGCGTCACGCGCTGGCCACGCACGCTGGTCTCGAGCAGCGTTTCCATCTCGTGCGCCGCCTGGCCCAGCGCCATGGCACCGGCCATGCGCGCACTACCCTTGAGCGTGTGCAGGCCACGCAGGATCAGGCCACCGTGCTGTGCATCGTCAGGCGCGGCTTCCCATGTGCGCACCATCTTGCCGAGTTCCGGCAAGGTGCCATGCGCTTCTTCCAGGAAGATTTCGACCAGTGCCGGATCGAGCAACGCGGCATCGGTCGAGGTGTCCTGCTGCGGCAACTCCTCTGGCGAGTCGAGCGAGACATGTGCCACGGCGATCGAATCGTGGCGCACCGGTGTCGGCAGCGTGATCACTACCGCGTCGTGTACCGGCTCCCCATGCATCAAGGAAGTCAGGACCGGCGCCGCTACCGGCGGCAGCGACATGATCGGCGTCAGCTTGACCGCCGGCAGTTCAGGCGGCGGTGCCTGCACGCGCTCGTCGATCTCCGGCAACGGCTGCTGCGGCGGCGGCTGGCTGCCAAACAGTTGCGACACCGAACCCTCGAGGCCGGCGGACTGTTCGGCCGGCATGGCCGCACGCGGGCGCACCAGCGCGCGTTCGCCGAAATCGTTCAGGTCGCGGCACAGCGAAGCATCGGCGTCGGGCCAGATGCCGGCGGCGAACTGGTGCAGCATCGCGCGCAGGCGGTCGACCGCCATGTCCAGCAAGCGGAAGTCGGCCGGATGCATGACCACGGGATGGCGGCCCAGCAGGAGCAGCAATTGCTCCAGCGCTTCAGCGATCTCGCGCACCGGTTCGAGGCCGACTGTCGATGCACTGCCCTGCAGCGTGTGTGCCACGCGCAGCGCGAGTTCGCTCGGGCACGGGTGATTCTCGTGCTTCCACTCGGACAGGTCGGTGGCAAACTGCCGCAGCAGGTCGTCGGCTTCCTGCAGATAGACGTTGTAGAGCGCCAGTCCGATACGGACCGGGCCGATGACCTTGTAGCCATCGTCATCGTCAACCAGATCACCGGACAAGCGGAACGGCAGCACATTGCTGTCGTCTGCCGGCGGGGTTTCCACAGGTGCCTGGGTGGCGGCTTGGGCCAGCAAAGCATCGAGCGGATCGACTGCCGCCGCTGGCGCATCCAACGGGGCGGGTACAGCCGCGCCGGGATCGCGCACGGCCTGCGCCGCGTCCACGAGCGGAGCGATCTCGCGCAGCGTGATGGGATCGTCGCGCAGCGCCAGCGCCCATTCGCGCAGCATGTCATGGGCCTGCAGCAGCAACGCCAGCAGCTCAGGCACGGGCTCGCGGGCTTCGGCGATCCACAGGTTCATCACCTGTTCCACGGCCCAGGCCGCTTCGCCGTAGCGGTTCAGGCCGACCATGCGGCTCGAGCCCTTGAGCGTATGGAACGCGCGACGCATGCGGCTCAGCACGTCCGCATCGCGCAGCGCATCGAATCCACCGGCCAGGTCGGTGGCGATATTGCCAAGTACCTCTTCGGCTTCCGACAGGAAGATATCGAGCAGCTCGGCATCGATCGCCGCCGTGTCGGCCGGCATTGGCGCCACGGGCGTCGGTGTGTGCGCCGGAGCGGCAACCGGCAGCGGGTCGGCCAGCGCCACAACCATGCGCTCGGCAGCGGAATCACTGCCGGCCAGCCATGCATGCAGTTGCGTGGTGGCTTCGCTGGCCTGGCGGCGCAGCGCGGCATCGTCATCGATCGCGGCCTGGTCGGCCACGGCTTGCAGCGCGGCGCGCAGGCGCTGGATCTCGGGCGAATCAGCGGCAGCGGCAACGCGGATCGCATCCATCGCGGCGCTGCGTGCGGCGCCCAGCGTACCCTGCGGCAATGCATCGGCGCGTTGCGCACGCGGCGCGAACGGGTCGTCTTCGGTGACGTCGATCTGTTTGCGACCAAATTCGAGCAGATCGGCAAACGCGTGCACGGCGCCCAACTCGGCGGCAATATCGGACAACTGGGCAATACGCGCCGACGAATCCACGGTTTCGCGCAGTACATCGAGCCGACCCAGCACCGAGCGCACCGCCGCCAGCGCGGCATCGGTGGCATCCTCGATGCCCGCGGGCATCGCGGCGCTGCCATGCACGCGTTCAATGATGGCCAGCAGCGTGTCAAAGGCCTGCGCCGCGTCGTCCAGTGCATGCACGGCGTCGGGCCGCACCGCATTGCGATCGTAGGTATCGAGCCACGATTCGCCGCTATCAAGTTGCGCGCGGATCTGCGTCACCGCCTCGGCACGCTGGGTCTGGGCACCAGCGGCCAGCACCATATCGGCCAGCCAGGCGGGCGCTGCCGCATCCGGATCGGCCAGGCAAGCCGCCAGCGTATCGCAACGCATGGCGAATTCGGTAGCAGATGGGTGGCCCGACTTGCCGTGCACGCGCCACGGCATGGCCAGTGCGTGCGACAGGAACAGCGCCACGCCGCCACGGCCCAGCGCCTCGCCAGTCGGTCGCTGGCCCGCATAGGCAGCCGCCGCGGTCAGGCATTGCTGCAGCGCCGGCTGCGACAGTGGCATCGCTGCCTCGGCCAGCGAGGCCAGCGCCAGTTCCCAGCCAGATTGATCGTCGCCGGCGGCACGTTCGATCGCGGAGGCGGCATGCTGCAGGTTGCGCGTATCGATCGGATCGAGCCAGCCGTGGTAACGCTGGCGGTAGTCGGCCCGCGCCACCACGTGGGCAGGATCCACGCGGAACGCCTGCAGGCTGCGCGCGATATCGGCGCGCAGCACCTGGACCGCGGCCTGCACTACTGGCGGCGTGGTGTCCTCAGGGCCGTCCGGCGTCAGGCCGGTACTCACCAGGAAGAAGATCGCGTCGTTCAGCAGGGCCTGCGGCACGCGCACTTGCCCTTGCAGGTACTGGCGCACCAGAAGATGGGTACGCGCCGCAAATCGCTTGGCCAGCAGGTCCGATGGCAGCAGCCCATGGGCCAGCCCCCGGAACACCATGGCCAGCGCATGCCAGATGCCACGATCGGGGGTATCGGTTGTGCGACGTGCATCCTGCTCATGATTGCGCACATCGTCGAGTGCCGCCTGCAGCGGCAGCCACGCTTCGCGCAACAACGACGTTTCGGTGCACGGCGTGGGCAGCCGCAATGCCTTCAGCAGCGCGGCCTCGAAACGCTGACGTGCACGCGTGACCGACGAGGCCGAGCGCGTGGGCAATACGATGCCCGGCAGCATCTGCAGGTCTTCCAGCCACAGGTCGGCCGGATGCACGCGTTCTTCCTTCATCAGCGCCAGCGCCGGTGCATAGGTCTGGAACAGGCGCAGCGGGTCTTCCGGGTCGCCCGCCATCAGGTCGTCGACGTATTCGGCCAGTGCCTGCACGCCGATGCGGAACACCGCCAGCGTCTCGGCATTGGCAGCCACGGTGCCGGCGTCGATCGCCTCCAGCAGCCGACGCAACGCCTGGCAATAGGCATCCACGCCGCGCAGGCCGACGATATGCACCGCACCGGCCGCCTGGTGCAGCTGCTGGCCGGCCAGCCGCAGTGACGTGGTATCGCGCGCGCCCAGTGCCTCGGGCGTCTGCCGGATCTCGTCGACATAGTGGCCGAGCTCGGTCGCCGCGTCGTCCAGCGCGGTGCGCAGGCTCGGTGCCAGCCAGGCCAGCACCGAAAGATCGCGCTGCGGCGCGGCGGGCGCCCCGGCTACGGCTGTCGGCGCCGGGTCCGGCGTGGCATGCAGTTGCGGCGCAGCCAGGTCGGCCGCGTCGCTGATAACAGTGGAATTCAAGGACATGACCAGTTCCGGTGCGCCCGTCTGCCGGCAGGCGTCAGGCGATCTTGAAGCGCGATACCGAGTTACGGAGTTCTTCGGTCAGCGCCGTCAGCTGGCGCACCGACGTGGCGGTCTGGCGCGTGCCGGCGGTTGTCTGCGCCGTCACGTTCAGGATGCCTTCGATGTGATGCGCCACGTTGGTGGCGAGGCCGGCCTCATGCGATGTGGTCTGCGAAATCTGTTCGATCAGTTCGGCCAGTTGGCGCGACACGCGGCCGATCTCCACCAGTGCGGCACCGGCGTTGTCCGACAGGCGCGCCCCTTCGACCACGCCCTGCGTGCTCTGCTCCATCGCGTGCACGGCGTCCTGGGTATCGGTCTGAATCGTGCGGATCAGCGCACCAATCTGCTTGGTTGCCTCGCCCGAGCGTTCGGCCAGGCGCTGCACTTCCTCGGCCACCACCGAGAAGCCGCGACCCGCTTCACCGGCCGATGCCGCCTGGATGGCTGCGTTCAGTGCCAGCACGTTGGTCTGCTCGGTAATGTCCGAGATCAGCTCGACGATTTCACCGATCTCCTGCGACGATTCACCGAGACGCTTGATCCGCTTCGAGGTTTCCTGGATCTGCTCGCGAATGCCGTTCATGCCGGCAATCGCGTTCTGCACCGCGTGCTGGCCCTGCTCGGCTGCCGCCAGCGAGGCGCGTGCCACGTTGGCCGATTCCGCCGCGCCGCGCGACACCTGCGTGATGCGGTCCGCCATTTCCACGACCGACTCGCCGGTCTGGCGAATCTGGCGCGACTGCTCTTCGGTTGTCGCGGCCAGTTGCACCGAGGTTTCCTGCACCTGCGACGAGGCGTGCTGCACTTCCCCGGCGGTCTGCTGTACGCGGCCCACCAGTTCCTTCAGTTCTTCCACCGTGTAGTTCACCGAGTCGGCAATGGCGCCGGTGATGTCCTCGGTCACGGTGGCCTGGCGCGTCAGGTCACCGTCGGCGATGTCCTGCAACTCGTTCATCAGCTGCAGAATGGCCTTCTGCGTGGCATCGTTGTTGCGTTTTTCATCGAGACGGCGCGATTCCGCTTCACGCTCGCGCGCTTCCGCTTCCAGCGTACGTACACGCGAATCGCGCAGGTACAGCGCCGCAAGGCCCGCCAGGCACAGCAGCGTGGCCACGGCCGAGATCACCATCGCGCCGAGCGTCCACGGCCGGAAGCGTGCACCCTCTACGTACGACGTCTGCAGTTGCGCCAGTTCGCCGCGCAGCGCCTCGTTGTCATTGAAGATCTGCTGCTGCGCGCGCTTGGCGGCAATCAGGCCGGGCAGGTTCTGCAGGATCGTCTGCGTGGTCTTCTGCACGGCTTCAAAACGTTGCGACAGCTGCAGCAGGTAGTTGCGCGTCTCGGGATCGTTGGCGGGCGACAGACGCAGCGCTTCGGAACCGTTGGTCAGGCCGTCCAGCGTCTCGCGGAACGTGTTGGTGTCCTTGCCGAGCAGGAACGCGGTTTCGGGGTTGACGCCTTCGCCCGACAGGAACTCGTTCAGGTTCTTGCCCAGACGCTGGGTCAGCATCACCAGCTGCGCGGATGCAGCCACCTCGCGCGTGTTCGAGCCGGCCTGCAGCTTGATCGCGGCCACCTGTTCGGCGGCTTCGAGCAGTTCGGGGTTCGAGGCATTGAAGATCTGCAGCGTCTGACCGATCGTGGTCAGGATGGGCTGCTGGGCCAGCACGTCGGCCGCGCTCTTCTCGGAGCGCTTCCACGAGCCGAAGGCCTTTTCAAGCAGCGGCGCAGCGGGTCCGGTCGTCGCACGCACATGCTTTTCGTCGCTGCCGTTCTGCAGCGCCAGCAAGTCGGCGGTCATTTGTTCCTTGGACTGGCGCAACTGCGTGAACGCCTGCGCATTGCCGAGCAGCGCCACCGGTACCGCCTTGCCGAGACGCTGCGAGTGCATCAGCATGTCACCGGCAATCTCGATCTGCGCCGCGCCGTTGGTGGCCTGCCGGTTGTCGAGGTAGACCGAAGCCAGCAGCGCAAGCAGCGACACCACCACACCCGCGGTCAGCGCGCGCTGCTGGGACGAGAACGGCATGCGCGACAACCAGCCCGACATCAGTTCAACCGGGGACCGGCCCAGGCCGGCCTGCTTCGCTCCGCCCTTGCCAAACACCGACGCGCGTGGCGACACCGCTTCCGCAGCAGCACCGGCAGTTGCGGTGCGGCGACCCAGGCCGATCTTCTTGATACCCATGGCAACCCTCTGTTCGTTCGTTTTCTGTATGGTTGATTGGCTCACGCCGCGCTGCGGCCAGCCTGCAGGAATGCCGGCGCATCGAGCAACTGGCGGATGTCGAGCACTTGCCAGCCACGTCCGTCCCGGTCGGCGAAATGCGCGCCATGCCAGCCCGTGGGCTCCTCTCCCTGGGCCGGCGTCAGGTCCACCGCGTGGCGCAGGCCGACCACGCGCGTGGCGATGATGCCGCAGGCCCGCTCCACATGGCGCGACAGCACCACGATCTTGCTGCCGGGCTGCACCGGGGTCGGGCCTTCGCCGCAAAACATGCCGAAGTCGATCACGCCGACCAGGTTGCCGCGTGCATTGACCAGGCCGCGATACCACGGATGGGTCAGCGGCACGGCAGCCGGCGCACGCATTTCGAGCACCTCGCCGGTATCCATCAGCGGCAGCAGCCAGTTGCGCTGCCCCACCAGCACGCCCAGGTAGCTGTCGACGGCAGGCAGGTTGCGCGCGTCGCGCAGGCGGCGGGCCAGCATGGCCTGGTAGTCATGCAGGCGGGTCTGGCGGGCTCGGATATCTTGGCGGGGCGCGTTCATGGTCGGAATACCGGTAACACCACTCATAAAGCCAGTGAAAGGGCCGTGTGCGAACGCCGCAGGCATCGGGCATCGTTGCCGGACATCTGCGTTCGCCTCGGCCCCCACAGGGCTGGCGCGGCGCTCAGTGCGCCAGCGCGGCGATCTTCGTCAGCAATTCTTCACTGTCCACCGGCTTGACGATGTAGTCGGAAGCGCCCTGGCGAATGCCCCAGATGCGGTCCGTCTCCAGGCCCTTGCTGGTGCACATGATCACGGGGATGTCCTTGAAGCGGTCGTCGCGCTTGATTGCGCGGGTGGCCTGGTAACCGTTCTGGCCCGGCATCACCACGTCCATCAGGATCAGGTCGAAGGTTTCCGCCTCCAGGCGTGTCATGGCCTGCTCGCTGTTGCCGGCCACGGAGACCTTGAAACCCTTCTTGCCGAGCAGGTCGGACATGAACAGGGCTTCGGTGGGCGAATCGTCGACGATAAGGATTTTGCTGATGGTCATTGTTTCATTCCTGGATACTTCGGGCGGCACAGGTCATGCCGCCACGGCCGCACCCGCCTCCGGCACGCAACCCCCCAGGCAGGTCTCGACGGCCTGCAGCAGGGCTTCGCGCGAAAACGGCTTGGCCAGATGGTTATGGGCGCCGACGAGCTTGCCGCGCGAACGGTCGAATACACCGTCGCGCGACGACAGCATGATCACGGGGATCGCGTGGAAGCGTGGGCTTTTCTTGATCAGGGAGCAGGTCTGGTAGCCGTCGAGGCGCGGCATCAGGATGTCGCAGAAGATCACGTCCGGATGCAGGTCGCCCACCTTGGCGAGCGCCTCGAACCCATCCTCGGCCAACATGACCTGGAAGCCTGCCTGCGTCAGGAAGATCTCCGCCGTGCGGCGGATGGTGCTGGAGTCGTCGATCACGAGCACCTTCGCGGCGGCCTTTCGGGTCCCCGTGGATGCATCGCTGGCACCGGCAATACCACCGGCGTTGACCCCATCGACAGACGTGTCTTGTTCTGTTTGAGTGACCCGCATCATGTTCCCGCGACCGGCTGCCTGCATGACACGCAGGCGTCGGCATTCACTTGAGAACTTCCGCACAGCACCACGCGTGGCGTGCCGGCGGCCCCCGATTTTCCAATTCCCAGTCAAAAAAAGCCCGGCTACCCTGCCGGTGGCGGCGCGTTTTTCAGCTCGCACCTGCCTCTGTGTTGCTTGTTCTTGTGCCGCGGCACCCCGCCTTCAGCCCGCCTTCCAGCCTTGGCTGGCGGCAATGCGGCCGGACGGATGTTCAGTTTTGCCGCAAAGTGTGACAACTCGTGGTGGGGCCGTCAATCCGGAACCTCCGGCCACACCTGTCGCGCTGTCGCTTTCCCGCGACGGCCCGACCAATCCGAGACTGGCCTCAGATGGCCACCATCTCGAAATCTTCCTTGCGTGCCCCGCACTCCGGACAGGTCCAGTTGATGGGCACGTCTTCCCATTTGGTACCTGGGGCGATGCCGTCTTCCGGCGCGCCAGTGGCCTCGTCGTAAATCCAGCCACAGATCAGGCACATCCAAGTCTTGTATTCCATATGCAGGCTCTTGCCACTCTCCATTAAAATCCAGCGCATGATGGTACCCAATCAGCGCCGATGACGCCACCCATGGCGCGGCATGATCGGGCCAATATCGCCGCGTTCGTGCAATTTAGCGTGCAGATGCTGTTCAAACGGCGCCATTTGGATTTGGTTTGCCTGTTTTTTGGGCAATCCGGATATCCAGCGCGCGCAGCAGCCCCCGGCCGGACGCCTGTCTTTCCTCCGCGTTTTTTTAGCCAGATTCCCATGTCCCGTAACCAGCAGCTCTTCGATCGCGCCCAGCAGACCATTCCCGGTGGCGTCAATTCGCCTGTGCGCGCCTTCCGTTCAGTCGGCGGCACGCCGCGCTTCATCACCCGGGCCGAGGGTGCGTATATGTGGGATGCCGATGGCCAGCAGTACATCGACTACATCGGCTCCTGGGGTCCGATGATCGTCGGCCACGCCCACCCGGACGTGGTACGCGCGGTCCAGGAAACCGCCGCGCAGAGCTTTTCGTTCGGCGCGCCGACCGAGGGCGAGATCGTCATGGCCGAGGAAATCTGCAAGCTCGTGCCGTCGATCGAGCAGGTACGCCTGGTGTCGTCGGGTACCGAAGCCACCATGAGCGCGCTGCGCCTGGCACGCGGCTTCACCGGCCGTGACCTGATCATCAAGTTCGAGGGCTGCTATCACGGCCACGCCGACAGCCTGCTGGTCAAGGCCGGCTCGGGCCTGCTGACGTTTGCAGACACCACGCAGAACGCACCGTCGTCGGCTGGCGTGCCCAATGACGTGACGCGTCATACGATGGTGCTCGAATATAACAACGTGACCCAACTGGAAGAGGCGTTTGCGCGCCACAAGGGCGAGATTGCCGCCGTCATCGTGGAACCGGTGGCCGGCAACATGAACCTGGTGCGCGCCAGCGAGGCATTCCTGCAGGCGATGCGCAACCTGTGCAGCGAGCACGGCAGCGTGCTGATCTTTGACGAAGTGATGACGGGCTTCCGCGTGGCACTGGGCGGCGCGCAGGCACACTATGGCATCAAGCCCGACATGACCTGCCTGGGCAAGGTGATCGGCGGCGGCATGCCGGCCGCGGCGTTTGGCGGCCGGCGCGACATCATGGCAAAGCTGGCGCCGCTGGGCGGGGTCTACCAGGCCGGCACGCTGTCGGGCAACCCGCTGGCCGTGGCCGCGGGCCTGACCACGCTGAAGCTGATCCAGGCGCCGGGCTTCTACGACCGTCTGGCCACCCAGACCCGCAAGCTGGCAGACGGCCTGACCGCCGCCGCGCGCGCCGCCGGCGTGCCGTTCGCGGCTGACGCCATCGGCGGCATGTTCGGGATCTACTTCACCAACGACGTGCCGGCCAGCTTCGCCGAAGTAACCAAGGCCGACGTCGGGCGCTTTAACCGCTTCTTCCACGCCATGCTGGCCGAAGGCGTGTACCTGGCGCCGTCGGCCTTCGAGGCTGGCTTCGTGTCGGCACGGCACGACGACGCGATCATCGACGCCACGCTGGCCGCCGCCGCCCGCGCGTTCAAGGCTGGTTGAAGACGAAATCCAGTCCATCGTGCATTGCCGCAAGCTGGTCGGACAGTTGCGGCGATGCCGATGTCATCGGCGCGCGCAGGATATCGCGTAGCCAACCCTGGCGCGCCAGCAATGCCTTGGCAGGCCCCGGATTGGGCTCAACGAACAACGCCTGCACCAACGGCATCAACGCGTGGAACAACCGCCGGGCCTGTTCCAGTTGCCCAGCGCCCACGGCGCGCCAGATCGCCACGAACAGCTCTGGCCGGAAATGCGCCGACGCAATGATCGCGCCGTGCCCACCCAGCGCCAGTGTGCCCAGCAACTGATGATCCTCGCCGGCCAGCACGGCCAGCCGGCCATCGGCAATCAGCGCCTGCGTGGCCTGCGCATTGCCGCCGCAATCCTTGACCGCAATAATTTGCTCGTGACGGGACAATGCCTGCAGCGTGTCGAGCGTCAGCGTGGCGCCAGTGCGGTACGGGATGTCATAGAGTACGAGCGGCGCACGCGAGCCATCGGCCAGGCGCAAGAAATAGTCACGCAAACCCGCCTGAGAGGGGCGGATGTAATATGGCGCTGGCGCCAGTATGCCCGCCAGCGGGCGATCGTTGAGCCGCGCCAGACGGGCCATGACATGGCCCATGTGGTTGCCGGCCAGCCCCATCATGACAGGTAACGTCCCGGCCGCTTCCAGCACGGTATCGACCACGGCAAGCTGTTCGGCTTCGTCCATGGCCGCGGCCTCGCCCGTACTGCCGCAGACCACGAAGCCGGCTAGTCCGCTGGCGCGATAGTGGGTCACCATGCGCCGCAACGCGGCGTGGTCGACAAGACCGTCATCAAGAAACGGAGTGACCAGCGGCAGCCAGATCCCACCCATGGAAGTTTGCATCGCTTGCATTGAAATGCTCCAGATCGACCGGCAAAGGGAACCGTCGATGCGCAACGATGCAGGACACGTAGAGGAAATCGGGAGGCAAGGCCGCCTTTCCAACTGGTGCTGTTCCGTCGCCCATCTGACGGAACAGCACGCTCCGGTCAGACGAGCGGCTGTTTTTTGGCTTTGGCGCGCGCGGCCAGATCCACCGTACCCAGAGTGGCAACGGTGTGGATCGGATGCATGGAAAGATAATCGCAGGCGTGGCGCGGCATGACCACAATCTACCGGCCCGGGTCGATCCCGGTCAAGCGCGGCGCACTTTACCCGGCAGCTTCACGGCGCTGCGCTACACTCCACAATTGCCTATCCCGGACATTGAGGAGTCCCTTGATGCGCACTGCTCCCACCCCTGCCCTGTTCCGCTGGTTCGTGCTCGCCGTGCTGGCCAGCCTGCTGTCCGCCTGCGGCTACAACGACTTCCAGAAGAAGGACGAAACCGTCAAGGCTGCCTGGGGCGAGGTGATCAACCAGTACCAGCGACGCGCCGACCTGATTCCCAATCTGGTGGCCACCGTGAAGGGGTACGCGACCCACGAGCGCGAGACGCTCGAAGCCGTGACCAAGGCCCGCGCGCAGGCCACCAGCATCCAGGTCTCGCCCGAGACGCTGAACGACCCCGAAGCGTTCGCACGCTTCCAGCAGGCCCAGGGCCAGTTGACCAGCGCGCTGTCGCGTCTGCTGGCGGTTTCCGAGAACTATCCGCAGCTCAAGGCCGACGCCTCGTTCCGCGACCTGCAATCGCAGCTCGAAGGTACCGAGAACCGCATCACCGTGGCCCGCCAGCGCTATATCGTGGCGGTGCAGGACTACAACGTGCTCGCGCGCAGTTTCCCGACCAACCTGACCGCGATGGTCTTCAAGTACCCGGTCAAGCCGTCGTTCACCGTCGAGAACGAGAAGGCCATCTCGGCACCACCGGCCGTGAAGTTCTGACCGTAGCCATGTACGGATGACCATCGTGCGCAGACTGATCACGCTCTGGTTCCTTACGCTCATGCTGGCCGTGCCGGCCTGGGCGGCCGACGGTTTCGTGGCGGTCCCGCCGTTGAACGCACGCGTCACCGACCTGACCGGCACGCTGAGCGCGGACCAGCGCAATGCGCTGGAAAACGTGCTGGCCGAGTACGAGCAGCAGCGTGGCAGCCAGATCTTCGTGCTGATGCTGCCGACCACCGAGCCAGAGACGCTCGACGCGTACAGCATCCGTGTGGCGGACGCCTGGCGCGCCGGCCGCAAAGGCATCGACGACGGCGTGATCGTGCTGGTTGCGAAAAACAACCCTTCCGGACTGCGCAGGATGCGTATCGAGGTGGGACGCGGCGTGCAGGGATCGCTGACTGACGCGATGTCGAACCGCATCCTGCAGGACGTGATGGCACCGCACTTCCGGCAGAACGATTTCTACGGTGGACTGGCCGCCGGCATCTCCGCGATCCAGGCCACCATCGACAAGGAAGGGCTGGCGGCGCCGGATCGCCGCAAGCAACAGGGCAATGTCGACCTGGCCGACTGGTTGCCGGTGCTATTCCCGCTAGCCATCATCGTGTTCTTCTTTTTGTCGGCCATGCTGCGCCGCGGCGGACAACCGCACGTAGTAACGAGCCGGCGAGGCTGGCCAACTGGCGCCGCTGGCGGTCTTGGTGGCATGACCGGTTATGAGGTCGGACGCCGCTGGGGCGGTGGTGGTGGTGGCGGCGATTTCGGCGGCTTCGGTGGCGGCAGTTCCGGCGGTGGCGGAGGATTCGGCGGCGGCGGCGGCGGTGGCTTCGACGGCGGCGGCGCGTCCGGCAACTGGTAAGGCAGAGGCCCATGCACAAACCCAAGGCTCCGCATCCCCCATTCAGCCAGTCACTGCAACGTGCGCTACGCCATTTCGGCACGGGCCCCGGCACCGCGCGCAAAGCGTTTCCCGACGAAGCCCGCCACCAGTTGCAGGTGGCGGTGCACAAGGGCGAACAGCATCATCGCGGCGAATTGCGCGTGGTCATCGAGGCCAGCCTGCCGCTATCGCTGGCATGGCGCGGTACCACACCGCGCGATCGCGCCCGCGCACTATTCGGCGCGCTCGAAGTCTGGAACACGGAAGATCACTCGGGCGTACTGCTGTATATCAACCTGGCCGATCACGCGGTAGAACTGCTGGCCGACCGCGGCATCGATGCCTGCGTGAGTCCGCAGGCCTGGCGCGGCATCTGCGAGCAACTGACGCAGGGACTGGCACGGGACCTGTCCGCCAAACCAGTGCTGGAAGCCATTACGAAGATCCACGCGTTGCTGACCGAATTCTTTCCCTCAAACGGTGGCTACAACCCCAACGAACTCGACGATCGGCCGATCATCCTTTAGGGGAGCAAGCCGGCGGTAGCAATCAGGCCGTCCGCTTCTCCATCAGGTACCAGACCGCGGCCAGCACCTGGATCACCACGAGCCCGGCCCATACCATCAGATGGGCCGATACCGGATAGTGGCCGCCGCTAGCCGGAAAGAAATCGAGTACGAAGCCGATGCCCACCTGGAATACGAATGTAGCCAGGAACACCGTCAAGGTCATGGCCGTGGTGGCGCGACCGATCAGCGCATCGGGGAAGCGCCGTGCCAGCAGCGCATAGGTCAGGATGCCGCTTGAGCCGAACACGCCATAGGCGCCCCACAGCAATCCCAGCGGCACGAATGGCAGCCGTGCCATCAGCAACAACTGGATCACGATAAAGGCCATCATGCCGAACCCGGCAAACGCGTAGAGGCTGATGCCGCGGCGCTCCAGATGGCGCGCGGCCCAACCGGCGCCTACGCAGCCAGCCATCATCGCGAAGCCGATCACCGAGACCAGTCGCGCGCTCTCGCCAGCGCCGAGGCCTTGCACATCGCGCATGAAGGCACTGACCCACAGCGTCTGCACGGCCAGGAAAATGCCCTGGTTCAGCAATGTCAGCGGTACGACGCGCCAGAAGCGTTCGCTAGCCAGGATCAGGCGCGTACCGCGCATCTGCTCGGCAAAGCTCTCCTTGCCCACACGCTTTACATCGGGCACGCCAAACCATAGCAACACGGCCATGGCGAACGAAATGGCTGCCATGCCTGCGCTGAGCGTGCGCCAGTCGGTCCACGACAGCAGCCACGACAGCGGCGCGCCGACCACCACCGCACCAAGACCGCCGATCGCCATCACCAGTCCGTTCAGCAATGGCATGCGCGACAGCGGGAACCACATCGACAGCGCCTGGATGGCAGCGCCGAGGCAAACCGACACACCCACGCCGATCATCGCGCGCCCCACGGCCAGCCCGACCATGCCGGGCGCCCAGGCGAACATCAGCGAGCCGGCCACGGCCAGCATCAGCAATACCGCCTCGGTACGGCGTGGCCCGAAACGGTCCAGCAGGATCCCGGCCGGCAACTGTGCGCAGGCAAAGCCGAGGAAGTAGAAACTCGTAAGCAGGCCCAGGTCGCCGGCCGTGAGACCCAGTTCGCGCGTCAGGTACGGCGCGAAACCAAGGTTGACACCCCGAAATATGTACGACACCAGGAAACCGAGCGAGAAGAACGCCAGGACACGCCAGCGCGCGGGTGACGCATGGTTCGGTGGCGCGGCCATCTTGGCCGCATGTACGGAATTGGCGGTGGAAGCAGTCATGCCCGCATTGTGATCACCAACGTGGTGCAAGGCCAGCGAAAGATACCTGCCACAATTGTGAGTAGAATTTGACGACTATCCCATCGCCATGGCCACCAGTCGACCTCCTCACCTGCCCCCGCTCCAGGCGCTGCGCGCACTGGAAGCCGCCACACGGCACCGCAGCTTCTCTCGGGCAGCCGAAGAGCTTGCGCTCACCCACAGTGCGATCAGCCATCATATTCGCGCGCTGGAGGACAACCTTGGCACCAAGCTGTTCCAGCGCACCGGACTGACCATGACCCCGACCAGCGCCGGCGCGCGCCTGGCCGATCAGGTGCGGGGTGCGCTGGACCAGCTGGAGTCGGCACTGCGCGAAGCCAGTGATGTCGCCGGGCCGCCCGTGGTGCGATTGCAGGTCAGCGTGATGGCCGACCTGGCCAATGCCTGGTTGATCCACCGGCTGCCAAGCCTGCATGCACAGGCTCCCGAACTGGACCTGCATCTGCGCCTGCATGCCGAGATCTCGACGCCCGATCCGTATTCGGTCGATGTCGGCATCTGGCACCAGCGTGTGGACCTGCCCGGCTTTGAGTGTCACAGCCTGATCGAAGACTATGTGATCGCCGTGGCCAGCCCGGCACTGCTGGCGAAATTCCCCGGTTTCACGGTGGCCGACCTGCCCAGGCTGCCCATGTTGCGGTTTGCGTTGCGGCCATGGCGCGACTGGCTGCTGCAGGCCGGGCTGCCGCCCGACGAGCCCGAACGCGGACCGATCTTCCAGGATGCGGGCCTGATGCTGCAGTCCGCCGTGGCCGGGTTGGGGGTGGCTACGGCACGCGCGCAGCTCGCGCGTGCCTACCTGGCCAGCGGACAACTGGTCCAGATCGGCACCACACGCATTCCGTCGCGCCTGCACTATTGGGTGACCTGGCGCGAAGGCAATCCTCGGGAGAAAGCCATCCTGCGATTTCACGCCTGGCTGCGCGAGCAGGTTGAAGAATCGACAAGCCAGTCTCAGCAATGAAACAGGAATCATTCCATCTGTAATTCAAGCGCATTAACAAGCGCTTCAAATCAGAAACAGGATGCATCACATCCGGGGCAAGGTTTCAGAAATGCAACGTTTTTGCCAACGCGTACCGGCCACCTGAGTTTCGCCCCCGCCTCCTTCCTCTGGCTGAGTTCGGATGGGTCATGCACAACATCCGGATTTCTCATCGTCCAGATGGATGACCCCGATCTCGTTCAAACACGCCGCGTGACAGCGAGCGGAACGTGTCCCGGCGCCTGCGCGCAGACATCCTGTTGATGGACGGCCTCATCCGTCCGATATGCCACCCTCCCGGCAACACATCATAAATGCCTGATACGGCGCTTCATAAATGCAACGCTTTTGCTTACCCGACGGCACTAGGCATCCACCCGCATGTGCAGCATAAAAAGTGATGTGTGACGTCTATTTTATGCAATCGATGCGTCACAAAGCGGTGTAACGAATACAAATCACATATCTAAAGTGCCTTATCGGACCCGTAAAGATCCAGATACATCTGGTTACACAGTCTCGAAAACGACGCACAGCCAAAATCCCACCTCTTTAAAAATCAATGACTTGGCCGTAGTGGCACGTTCGTCGCTGTATGACCTGCACCAAGGCAAGCCGGCAGACTCCGCAACAGATGGAGCCACCGCAAAGACCTGAACAAAGAACACAACACCGGAAAGACGGGGAGGGACGGGCCAAGGCGCAACCAGCCGGAAGCCCGAGGGGAGCAAGAAGCGGTCGGTACGCTGCAGTGCCGGCCCGGAGCTGGCGAACCCAGGTCGCCAGGTCAGCAGGTTTGCAGCAAATTCAGGTGTGGATCGACCCCTGGAGAGAAGTCGGGTCGAGGCCGCAGTGTCCACCAGGTTGCATGCCGCCGCAGGGAGTGGCGCATGCATCGGACATCGGTAAGGGTTGCCTTTTGGCGGGCCTTGCCTCCTGAGCCAGGTGGAACCGGAACAGACGCCGCACGCGCTGTGGCTGCTGGCTGGTTTGGCCTCGGCCGGTTTCCGGCCGGAACCTTGTGCCCGATCTCCAGCGGGCGCTTTTTTCCACTAACCATGACGTGAAGGAGAAGGACATGAACACCATGTTCGATGGCATCAAGCGTTTTGCCCAGGAAGAAGACGGCGCAGCCGGCATTGAATACGCCTTGCTGCTGGCGTTCGTGGCCCTCTGCATGGTAGCGGCAGGCCCGGCCGTCAAGACCGCGGTGACCAAGATCTGGACCACCATCCAGACCGCACTCACCACCGCTGCGGGCTGAGCAGTGCGCAGCCCGATGCGCTGCGCCACGCACCGGGCTGCACCAGCCTGCACTGGCGCATCAGGTTTCACGTTTTCCACGCATGAGAGGCTGCCATGCAATCCACGCACATCGTCACTGCCTTCGACCCGCTGACCTCGGCCTGCCTGATGGCCCTGCTCGGCGTCGCCGTGGTGACTGACCTGCGCAGCCAGCGGATTCCAAACCGGCTGATCGTGGCCGGCATCGTCGCGGCACTTGCGCTACAGATGTGGCTGCACGGCGCCGCTGACGGAGCATGGCGCTGGGCAACCGGCTTCCTCGCCGGTCTCGCACCATTCGTGCTGTTGTACATCGTGCGTGCCGTGGGTGCCGGCGATGCCAAGCTGATGGGATGTGTGGGCGCCTGCGTTGGCGCTGCCGCCGTGCCCAGGATCCTGCTGGCCACGCTGCTGGCAGGCGGCGTGCTGGCCTGCATTGTAATGCTGTGGCGCCGCGAGGCGCGCCGCACGCTCCACGCAGTGGTGGGAGCGCTGTTGTGGATGCCGTTCGCCGGCCACGCGCCGCAGCCGACAGACAGCGCCACCAACCGGATACGAACCATCACGCGCCTGCCCTACGCGGTGGCGATAGCGACAGGCGTGGCACTGGTGATGACAGGCGCGATCTGACGCCCCTGTCGGCCAGCAACAGAAGCAAAGCCCGGAACACCGGGCAGGAACGGGAGAACGATCATGGCCAGGAAGCTCCGCAATAACGTCAGCCCCGCGAACACGCGCCGCTGCCCGTCACGCCAGTACAACCGCGCACCGCTGACCGAGATACCCGCGCAGGCCGCGCGAACGGTGCGCCAGCATATCGGCTGGGTGTTCCACCACTAGCCGCCAGCCACCGGCACTACCGCGTTTCCGATTCACGGATTTCGAATGGCGCACCGCTCCGGCGGTGATCGCCAGGGGCGCCTGCATGCCCGCGCCGGGCCAGGCTTCGCATGAAGGGGGAGGACCATCAAATGAGAAACGTACGCACCTTGCTGATGCTGCTGGTGGCGGCCCTCGCCGGCCTGGCGGCGGTTGTACTGGCCTCGCGCTGGATGGTGGAACAGAGCGCCGGCAGCACCGTGAAGGTCGCGGTGGCCAACACCGACATCAATCTCGGCCAGCGCCTGGCGCCCGAGTTCGTCAAGCTGGTGGACTGGCCGCGCGAAAGCCTGCCACCGGGCGCGCTGGGCGATCTCAAGGCGGTCGACGGCCGCGTGACCAAGGCCAGCGTCATGCGCGGCGAGCCCATCCTGGAGGCCAAGCTCACGCCCGCCGGGACCAAGGGCGGATTGTCCGCCGTGATCGCCGAAGGCAAACGCGCCATCACGGTCCGCGTGAACGATGTAGTGGGCGTGGCCGGCTTCGCCCTGCCGGGCAGCTTCGTCGACATCATCGTCAATACCCAGAAAGACGGCGCCAGGGGCAACACCGGGCCCGAAGCCGAGCAGTCGATCTCGAAGATCGTGCTCGAGAAGATCCTGGTGCTGGCCGTGGCGCAGGAAGTGAACCGTGACGAGACCAAGCCCAAGGTGGTCAACGCCGTGACGCTCGAAGTCTCGCCCGAGGAGGCCGAGAAACTCGACCTGGCCCGCAGCGTCGGATCGCTCTCGCTGGTGTTGCGCAACCAGGTGGAGGCGCGCCCGGTGGGTACCGCGGGGGCCACCAAGCGCAGCCTGCTCAACGAGCCCGTGGTCCAGGCCGCGGCACCGGCCACACCCGTGGCCCGCGCCATCCAGGTCGTCCATCGCATCATCGAGCGCAAGACCAATACCAACTGCGTGGGCGTGATCAGCGGCATGCAACAAGACAAGGAGTGCTTCTGAGCGCGCGAGCCTGGCGCCAGAAGCCACCAACCGGGGGAATCATCATGAAGACCAGCCACACATCGTCAGGCCGCCCGCGTGTCTCGCATATGCACGGCACCGCCCGGCTAAGCGCAATTGCCACGCTGGCCATCGCCAGCGTCTGGCTGGCCAGCACGCAGGTGCAGGCCGCCGACGAAGCCACCGCCGCAGCGCAGGCCACGCGCATCGCCGCCAACGGCCCGATCCAGCTGACGATTGGCGCAGCCGCCACACCCGCCGCGCCCGCCGATACCGCCAGCAGCCGCGGGCCCAACTGCTCAGCGGCTGCCGCCGAACCCGAGCAGGTGACCGTGCCGGTCGGCAAATCGCGCATGTTGCCGCTGCCCGAGCCGGTGCGTACGCGCACGCTGGGTAATCCGAGCGTGGTGCAGGCCATGCTCGTGGCACCGCAGACCATGTACCTGCTGGGGCTCGATGTGGGGACCACCAACATGATCGTGCAAGGCCGTAGTGGCCGCTGCCTGGTCATCGATGTCATCGTGGGTGCGGATCCGGGTGGACTGCAGTCGACACTGCGCTCGCTGCTGCCAGGCGCACGCAATGTGCAGGTGGCCGCGGCGGCGGACAGCCTGGTGTTGAGCGGCAACGTGCCAGATTCGTCCACCGCGCAGCAGGTCATGGACATTGCCAACGCGTTCGTCCTGCGCCAGTCGCGCAGCCCGCTGCAGGCCCCGCCGCAAGCGCTGGGTGCGCCGGCCAATGCGGCCAGCCCTGGCATGGCGATGGCCATGGGCGGAGTGATGATGCCGGTCGCGGCCAACACCATGCAGAACAGCGGCATGCCCCAGCGCAGCAGCAAGCTGATCAACATGATGACCGTGGACGCGCCCCAGCAGGTGATGCTCGAAGTCAAGGTGGCCGAAGTGTCGAAGACGCTGATCGACCAGCTGGGCGCGGCCGCCAATCTGCAGGGTGCATTCGGCAGCTGGCAGTTCGGGCTGCTGGCGAACTTCCTGTCCGACAGCGCGGCAACGCTGACCGGCATCAAGAACAACAAGCTGCCGTTCTCGTTCCAGCTTGACGCCCAGAAGGGCGACAGCCTGGTCAAGATCCTGGCCGAACCAAACCTGATGGCGATCAGCGGCCAGGAAGCCAGCTTCCTGGCCGGCGGCAAGGTCTACATTCCGGTGCCGCAGTCCTCGTTCGGCGGTGTGACAACGATCGTGCTGCAGGAAGAAACGTTCGGCGTCGGCCTGAAGTTCACGCCCACGGTGCTCGCCAACGGCCGCATCAACCTCAAGGTGGCGCCAGAAGTGTCGGAGCTGTCGCCCACCGGCGTAGCGATAACGGCGCCCAACACGGCGGGTTCGTCAATCCTGCCGCTGATCACCACGCGCCGGGCATCCACCACGCTGCAGGTCATGGATGGCCAGAGCTTCGCCATCGGCGGCCTGATCAAGAACAACGTCACGGGCAGCCTCAAGGCACTCCCCGGCGCCGGCGAACTGCCGGTACTCGGCAACCTGTTCCGCAGCACGAGCTTCCAGCAGGACCGTAGCGAACTGGTGTTCGTGGTGACTCCGCGCCTGGTCAAGCCGCTGCCGCCCAACTATCCGATGCCGACCGATTCGTTCGGTCCTCCGAACAACGGCGAGGTCTACATCAACGGCAACATGGAAGGCCATCCGCGGCGCGCGCCGGACAACCTGATGCCGCCCGCCGTGCCAGCAGCACCGATGTCACCGGCCAACCCCGCCACGCCGACCACGAACATCGGGCCCGCACCGGCAGCCGGCACACCGCCCGCCGACAGCCCGCAAGGCAGCGGCACCTTCATGCCCACCGCCGCCTTGCCGCCTTCGCCGCCTTTGTCGACATCCTCGGCGGCGACGGGCAACGGCAACAGCACGCAATGACCGACATAGACAGGGGACAACCATGACTTCCACTACCCGCCTGCTCTGCATCGCCACCGGCGCCCTGCTCTGCTCCGGCCTGGCCGGCTGCATGAATACATCGCCGGTATGGGATGCGAACTTCGGTGAATCGGTACGCACCGTGCGGATGATGCAGACGCTCAATCCGAATGCGTCCTACACCAACACCGATCCCGTCACCGGTGTCGATGGGCGTGCCGCGACATTTGCCATGGACCGCTATGGCCAGTCGTTCCGCAACCCGGCCACCGACGGCAACACGTTCGTGATCGGCGTGGGCGGCGGCTCGATGGCATCGCCGTCGCAGTGATCCGGCCCGCCACCTCCAACCCACTACATCGACTCGCACAGCAGCAACATCAGGGAGACGCGACATGGCAAAGCTGATACTGGTCTCGGCAGACGATACCTGTGCACGCCAGATGCTGGCGCTGGCCCAGCAGGCCGACACCCCGCGCCAGCCCCAGCTGGTGTGCGTGGACCCGGCCAAGGCGCTTGGCATGGCGGGGCTGATCCATGCCTCGGACTTCGTGATCCTGCACGCCGACGATTTCGGCATGGAAGTGTTCGAGCATCTGCGCCAGCGGTTCCCGGAACCGGGCGAGGTGCCCTGCATCCTGGTCACGCCCCAGCCTTCCGCCGACCTGCTGATGCGCGCGATGCGCATGGGGGTGCGCAGCGTCCTGCGCTGGCCGCTCGATCCACGCGAGTTCAACGCGGAGCTGGCGCGGCTGGACACGCGTAGCCAGGCGGACCCCGATACCCAGGCGCGTACTTTCGCCTTTACCTCGTGCAAGGGCGGCAGCGGCACCACGTTCGCCGCGGCGAACTTCGCGTATGCGGTGGCAGCGCTGCGCGGCAAGCGCGTGTTACTGATCGACCTGGACCAGCAGTTTGGCGACGCCGCGTTCGTGGTCACCGACAAGACGCCGCCCGCCACGCTTGGCGACATCTGCCAGCAGATCGACCGGCTCGACGCGGCATTGCTGGACGCCTGCGTCACGCATGCGCATCCGCAACTCGACGTCATCGCGGGGGCCGGCGACCCGGTCAAGGGCGCGGACGTCAAGGCCGCCCACGTCGAACGCATCCTGGATCTGGCAAAGCCCGCGTACGACGTGCTGGTGTTCGATCTCGGGCAGGCCATCAATCCGGCCTCGATCATGGTACTGGATCGCAGTGACACGATCCTGCCCGTGGTCCAGCTTACGCTGCCCTACCTGCGTGCGGGCCGGCACATGATGGAGATCTTCCATTCGCTCGGCTACTCCACGGAACGGATGCAGGTGCTGCTGAACCAGACCGACAAGCATGCGCCAATCACCATCCGCACGATGGAAGACGCGCTTGGCGCGCGCACCGCGCATACGCTTCCGATCGATGCCAAGACCGCGCGCGAGGCCGCCAACCAGGGGGTACCGGTACTGCAACTGGCACCGCGCAGCACCATGTCCCATGCGCTGCTGCAGATGGTGAACTCGACCTTCCCGGTAACGGACCACAAGCAGGAAAGCCTGCTTGCCCGGCTACTGCGCCGTCGCAACGACACCGCCCAGCCCATGCCCGTGGGCAAGCACGCGTAACCCCAGCGGAGAACCGACATGTCACTGCGCGCACAACTTTTCGAAAAGGCCGGCGAGACGATCACCGATCGCGTACCTGAGCGGCCAGCGGAACGCGGCACCGAGCGTGCCCCTGGCGGCGGCGCCACCAGTGCAGCCTATCAGCAGCTGAAAGTCGAGATCCACGCAGCCATCATCGAACGCGTGGAACTGGAGAAGCTGCAACGCCTGACTCCCGAGCAGGTCAAGCGCGAACTGGCGGTGTTGGTGGAGCGGATCATCGACGAGCGCAATATCCCGATCAACGAGGCCGAACGCCGTCGCCTGGTCTCCGACGTGCGCGACGAAATGCTGGGCTTTGGTCCGCTGGAGCCCTTGCTGGCCGATCCGACGATCTCGGACATTCTCGTCAACACGGCCAGCAAGGTCTATGTGGAACGGCGCGGCAAGCTGGAACTGACCGATGTCACGTTCCACGACGACGCCCACCTGATGAAGGTGATCGACAAGATGGTGTCGCGCGTGGGCCGGCGCGTTGACGAATCGAGTCCGATGGTCGATGCGCGGCTGCCCGATGGATCACGGATCAACGCGATCATTCCACCGTCGGCCGTGGACGGTCCGCTGCTCTCGATCCGCCGCTTTGCGGTGAATCCGCTGATGGTCAAGGACCTCGTGGAACTGCAGACGCTGACGCCGCCGATGGCGCAGCTGATCGAGGCCATGGTCAAGGCCAAGCTCAACATCCTGATCTCGGGCGGCACCGGCAGCGGCAAGACCACGATGCTGAACATCCTGTCCGGCTTCATTCCGGAAAGCGAACGGATCGTGACCATCGAGGATGCCGCCGAACTGCAACTGCGCCAGGACCACGTACTGCGACTGGAAACGCGTCCGCCCAATATCGAGAATCGCGGCGAGATCACGCAGCGCTCGCTGGTGCGCAACGCGCTGCGGATGCGCCCCGACCGCATCATCCTCGGTGAAGTGCGCGGGGCCGAGGCACTGGACATGCTGCATGCGATGAATACGGGCCACGAAGGATCCCTGGCCACGATCCACGCCAACACGCCTCGCGACGCACTGACACGGCTCGAGAACATGGTCAGCATGGCTGGGCTGTCGCTGCCGCCGCGCACGATGCGCCAGCAGATCACCTCGGCCATCACGGTCATCCTCCAGGTGTCGCGGCTCACCGACGGCCGGCGCAAGCTGATGAGCATCCAGGAAGTCACGGGCATGGAAAGCGATGTGGTCAACATGCAGGAGATCTTCACGTTCCGCCGTACCGGCGTCGACGGTGAAGGCCGCGTCAAGGGCTACTTCTGCGCCACCGGGGTCCGGCCGCATTTCTCGGACCGCCTGCAGGCCTTCGGCCTTTCGGTGCCCGAACGCCTATACGAGCCGTCGGTACGCTTCGACGTCTGAGGCCGCACGTTACGACCAACGCGGAGACTCGCCATGGACAACACCCTGATCGGCTTCGGCGCCTGCCTGTTCGTGGCCATCGTGACCGCGGTGACGATCGGCTACCAATGGTGGCATCGTCGCCACAGCGCAGCGGCACGGCGCTTTGGCCGGCGCCTGCGCGCCGTGGCATCGACGCCGTGGCAGGACGAAGCCGCGGCATCGATCATGAAGGCGCGAGCGCTTGCCCACTCGCCATTCATGACCGCGCTGTTGCGCAGGCTGCCGCATAGCGGTGCGCTGGATCGCATGCTCAGGCAGTCGGGCCTGCACTGGACCGTGTCGACGCTCATTACCATGACGTTGCTGCCGCCCGTGGCGCTGTGGGTGGTTGGCAAGCTGCTGGACCTGCCGGCAATACCGGTTGCCGCAGCGGCGTTGTGCTGGCTCGCGGTGCCGGCGCTGCACGTGCGCCGCACCCGCGCACGTCGCCTGCAGCGCATCGAAACCCAACTGCCCGAGGCCGCGGACCTGATCAGCCGTGCATTGCGTGCCGGCCACTCGTTCTCCAGTGCACTCGACATGGCCGGAGACGAGTTGCCCGAGCCGATTGCCGCCGAATTCCGCATCACATTCGACGAGATCAACTTCGGCACCTCGATGCACGACGCGCTGAGCGCACTGGCGGAACGCGTGCCGCTGCCCGACCTGCGCTACCTCGTCATCGCCGTGCTGATCCAGCGCGAGTCGGGGGGCAACCTTGCCGAGATCCTCGGCAACGTGAGCCACATCATCCGCGAGCGCATGAAGCTGATGGGACAGGTGCGCGTGCTGTCTGCCGAGGGCCGCCTGTCCGGGATCATCCTGGCCCTGCTGCCGTTCGTCGTGGCTGGGGCCATGTATCTGCTCAATCCCGAATTCCTGGATCCGCTAGCCAATGATCCGGTCGGGCCATGGATCGTCGGTTACGCCTTGCTGCTGATGGCGTTGGGACTGATCTGGATGCGCCGGATCGTACGGATCCACGTCTGAGACCAGGGAGCACATCATGAAAACCGGACAGATCCTGATACTGCTGCTGACCTTCGTGCTGACCTTCGGCGCCGCGCTGATCGCAATGCTGCTGATCCAGCCCAATGCCATCCGCCGCCGCATCTCGCAGGCCACCCAGGCACCGAGCGAGGAAACCACGGCGCCGGCATTGCAGGACGAGTGGCTGCAACGGATGGCGAGCGTATCGAAGCCGCTGGCCCGGCTGTCGGTTCCCAAGGAAGGCTGGGACAACTCGCTGCTGCGCACGCGCTTCATGAATGCCGGCTGGCGCAACCCGGCGGCCATCCCGGTCTACTTTGCCGCCAAGACCGTGCTGGCGATCACGCTGCCAATGCTGCTGTTCGTTGCCACCGGTGGTGTGATCAGCGAAGACAACCCACGCCTGCTGCCGGTAGCGCTGCTGGCCATGGCGATTGCCGGCTTCTATCTTCCGGACGTGGTGCTGCGCCGCCGCATCGCGCAGCGCAAGCAGGAGATCTTCGAATCGTTTCCTGATGCGCTCGACCTCATCACCGTTTGCGTGGAAGCCGGACTGGCACTGGACGCGGCACTGCTGAAAGTGGTAGAGGAACTGCGCGTAAGCGGCACGGCGCTGTGCGACGAACTTGAACTGCTGGTACTGGAACTGCGCGCCGGACTCTCACGCGAGAAGGCACTCCGCAACCTGGCACTGCGCACCGCCGTGGAAGACGTCGACATGTTGGCCAGCATGCTGATCCAGGCAGACCGCTTCGGCACCAGTATCGCCGAATCGCTGCGCGTGCAGGCCGATACGCTACGCACGCGCCGCCGCCAACGTGCCGAGGAGCGGGCGGCAAAGATCGCCGTGAAGTTGCTGTTCCCGCTGATCTTCTTCATCTTCCCGTCGCTGATGGTGGTGCTGCTCGGGTCGCCCGCGCTGCAGTTCTACCGCTCGCTGATGCCATTCATGATGGGTGAAGCTGGCTGAGACATACCCGTGACCCGCACGCCCCAGGAGACCACCATGCGCCAACGATCAAGGCTTTCGGCATCTGCACAACGGCAGCGCGGCGCCAGCGCCGTGGAGTTCGCGCTGGTCGCCCCGCTGTTCTTCCTGTTGCTGTTCTCGATCGTCGACTTCGGCGCCATGATGTGGGCCAACCTGACGATGCAGCATGCGGTGCGTGAAGGTGCCCGCTATGCGGTTACTGGCCAGACCGCCCTGGATCCGAACACCAGCGCCCCGCAACGGTATCGCGCCGTGCTGGAGAAGATTCACGACAGCTCGCTCGGCGTCTACGACATGACCAACGCGCAGGTCACCACCTGGGTCAATGGCTCATCGCAACCCAACGGCGCCGGCATGTTCGGCAATGCCGGCGACATCGTGGTGATCCAGGTCACCTGCAACTGGCCGCTGCTGACGCCGGTGGTTGCGGCGTTCTACAAGGCCACCGGTGGCAAGTACCGCTTCAGCGTGGCCGCCACCATGCGCAATGAAGCGTTCTAGCCCGCCGCGCACGCCACTACCAGCGAGGACTGCCATGACTGCAAACCTCCGTCGACAACGCCCGCGGCGACGCGCCACGATGCACGGCATCGCCACGATCGAGTTTGGCATCCTGCTGCCGATCTTCATCTTCCTGACGCTGCCAGTCATCGACTTTGCCCGTGCGATCCAGGCTAACCTGATCCTGGTGAACCTGACACGCGAGGGCGCCAGCCTGGCGTCGCGCAGCTCGCAGTTGCCACAGACGATCATGGATTCGCTGGCGCAGACCACGCCGCCGCTCAATATGGGGCAGCGCGGCATGATCTACATCACCAAGGTCATGGGCAACGCCGAGAACTGCAACAAGAGCGGCACCAACTGCACGGTGCGCAATATCGTGATCGAGCAGTATCGCTGGACCGATGGCTGGGGCATCGGTGGCAGCACACCATCGAGCAAGGTCTATGGCTGCGGTAGCTACAGCAGCAGCGACGGTTCGTGCCGCAATCTGCCATCGGCCGGCACCAGCTCGCCTACCGCCAATGCGATGACCGGCAAGTTGTCCGACGGACAGGTGATCTACGTGGTGGAAAGCTGGTACAGCTTCAACATGTTCTTCCAGAACCTGACCATGGGCACGCTGAAGATGCCCACGCTCGGGCCGAATCTCTATTCGTCCACGACGTTCTGAGACACAGCAAGGAGGCGCCATGACAAGCACACGACCCTTCCGGCGTCCGCTCGCGCGCTTGCAGCCGCAGCGCGGCCAGATCACCATGATCGCCGGGGTGCTGATGATCGGGCTGCTGGGGGTGGTAGGCCTGGGCATCGATGGGGGCATGGCCTATGTCACCAAGGCACGTCTGAATGCGGCGGTGGACTCCGCGGCCGTCGCGGCAGCCCGCGCGGTGACCAACGGCACCACGCAAGCGGAGCAGACTGCGGCCGCGCGCCAGGCGGCCACCGACTTCTTCGCCGCGAATTTCCCGGACGGCTATCTGCGCGGCACGCCAACGCTGAATACCACCAATGTGTCCTTCGACCAGGGCAAGGTCACGATCTCGGTTTCGGCCAACGCCACGATGCCGCTTAGTTTGATGAAGGTACTCGGCTTCAACAATGTGGCCGTGGCAGCTGCGTCGACCGCGATTCGCAAGGACCTCGACATGATCTTCGTGATCGACTCGTCCGGATCGATGAGCCCGGTCTGGAGCACGGTGCGTAGCAACGCCAACAGCTTCCTGAACCAGTTCAGCCCCTCCACGGACCGCGTTGGACTCGTGCACTTCTCGTCGGGAGGCGTGTCCGACATCGCGATTCGCACGTCCTCGCGCGGCTTTGACCGGCCTACGATGCAAACTACGATCACCAGTATGTCGAATGGCGGCAACACAAACTACGCCGAAGGGATCTGGCAAGCGCGCTCCCAGTTGAACAGCATTCCAACGACCAGCCGCTCCAGCCTGCGCGTGATCGTATTCTTCTCCGACGGTCAGCCCAATACGCTGGCCGCAGACTATCCCACCAAGAACGGTGACTGCATCGGCGGCATCACATCACAGGGCAGCTATGTGGACGGCTACTTCGCGATCGACAAGCAGGACACCATGCTCAACGGCGGCTGCAATAGCATCAGCGGCAACAAGGCACCTACGCAAATGCCCGCGTACTACAACGCGCACAACCCCACGGACACCGAATTCAAGATCGTAGGCAGCAGCCCCAACACGGTGACGTCTTCGACCAACGGCAATAGCCTCGGCACGAACGTCAGCAATGCCGCCACCAATGTGCCGCTGGCCATGGCGTCATCACTGCGCGACCAGGGCGTCTATATCTTCACGCTCGGACTCGATGGCAATGGTGGGTTCGACGCCGACCTGCTCAAGAACATGGCCAATACGTCCGATGCCACCAGCTACAACAAGAACCAGCCTAGCGGCATCTATTGCTACGCCAAGACCATCAATGACCTGCGGCCATGCTTTTCGAAGCTGGCCTCCGAAATCCTGCGCATCTCGCAGTAACGCTTGCCGACCGGGGACCGTGCGGCCCTCACCGGGATGTTCCCGGTGGGGGGCCCGCATGGGGCGCCGATCATGGGACAATGGCTCCGATCGCGGCCAGCGCTGCCGCCAGCCGGAGTTCCCTTATGAAGCTACGCATCCTGAGCGACATCCACCTGGAACACAACACCCCCGACGCCGTGCCCGACTGTGAGGCCGATGTCGTCATCCTGGCCGGCGATATCGCCAATGGCCGAGACGGCATCGACTGGGCCGCACGTGCGTTCGATGTGCCGGTACTCTACGTGCCCGGCAATCACGAATACTACGAAAGCACCTTCGATAAGGTGGACGACCTGATGGCCAACGGTGCCGCCGAGGCCGACAACGTGACGCTGCTCAACGGCTCGGTCGCCACGTTCGAGGACGCCGCAGGGCAGCGCGTGCGCGTGATCGGCACCACGTGGTGGACCGACTATGCGCTGTATGGCGAGAACCGGATCGACGAGGCCATGGAAGCCTGTTCGCGCGTGATGGTCGACCATCGCCTGATCGCGACCACGGGTGACGATGGCCAGCATCGCACGTTCTTGCCCGTCGATGCACTGGTTCGTCATCGCCAGGCCACCGCGTGGCTGTCTGCAGCGCTGGCCCAACCATTCGACGGCAAGACTGTCGTCGTGACCCACCATGGTCCGGACCTTGGCAGCCTCGATGCACGCTATGCGCACGACATCGTCTCCGCCGGATTCCTTTCGCGACGACCCGATCTGGTCGCGCAGGCGGATCTGTGGATCCACGGCCACACTCATACCAGCTTCGACTACTGGATCGATGCATCGCGTGTCGTCTGCAACCCGCGCGGCTATATCTCGCGACGTAGTGGAGAACCCGAAAATCCGGCATTCGATTGGGGCAAAGTCGTCGAAGTCTGAGAGTGCGATAGTGGCGTTGCGAGTGCACCCGTAATCTTCCAATTTGACACAAATTCACAGGAATCTTGCAGCGTGAATTGCGCGAGAATCAGAACGCGTTGTTCACCAACAAGAGAGGGGTCAATATGTCGTTGGAATATACGGGAGATGCGATTCGGCTCGCGTGTCCCCAGTTCGCAGGAAGGGAGCCCGAACCCACGATGCGCAGGCGCGAACCCGATTTTCGGCGGGAGTCCGCGTCAACCGAAAGGCGTGAGGAACGATCTATGCTGATCACCAATGAACGGCAAAGGCTTATCGAGTGCGTTCACTATTTCGCTTCCCGCATGGACGGCATGGATACGGCAAAGCTGTTCAGGCTGCTGTATCTGCTCGACTTCATCCATTGCAGGGAGACGGGCCGGTCGGTTACCGAACTGGAGTATTTCGCCGAAGCTACCGGTCCGATACCCCGAGAGCTTGCCGTGGAAATCGTTGACCCGTTCCTGGACTGGGCCGGGAGCGTCAGGTTTGAGCACAGCAGTGACCAGCAAGATGGCCTTTCGATCGTTGTTTCGTCCGTCAGACCTTTCAAGCCTTGGCACACGTCCCGTCGCCAACGGGAACTCATGAAGCGGCTTTGCCAGGACTACCATGACAAGCGCGCTGATCAGATCTCGGAAGATGTGGAGTTCGAGAACCCGCCTTGGGAGCGCGTATTCCATCGCGAGAGCGGATGCGGTGCTTCAATCCCCTATGAGTATGCTTTTCGCTCAGAGGAATTTGACCTGATGAGCGAACTCCGGAAGGAGCATCTGGAAACAGTTCGGGTATTGAGAGGATGGTGAAATGTTCCGCTGCGGCGCAATCCTCCATCACCGGAACTTTGTGTTCGGAAACGGTACTGCGAAAGATAAATACCTGATGATTATTGGTTCCGAAGCGACGTACCTCATCGCTGCGACAATCACATCCAATGGCAAATGGTATCGAATGGATGCAGGATGCCAATCAGGCAATCGTCACCCGGCTTTTCACCTGCCCATTGGCACCAGTTGCCTTCCCAAGAGTTCATGGATATGTCTGAATGATTTCTATCGTTTGAACCCGCTCGACCTGCTTCGTCTGGCTCGCAAATCATGGGTCCGCAAGATTGGTCGCCTTGGGACTGAGCAAGCGCGCAGCGTACAACTCTGCGCAATCAGTTGCCCTGAAATCGAGCGGCGTGATAAATGCGCGATTCGTGCGAGCCTTGTGCATCTACCCACTTCTACGTAGAGAATGCCCAAAACAAAACCCCCAAGGGCTTGCGCCCTCGGGGGTTTTGTTTTCAGACAGGCCGAGCCTGATTGGCTCAGCAGTCAGGCATCAATTACATCATGCCTTCCATGCCGCCCATGCCACCCATGCCGCCCGGCATTGCCGGAGCCGAGTCTTCCTTCGGCGTTTCGGCCACGGCGCAGTCGGTCGTCAGCATCAGCGAAGCCACCGAAGCAGCGTTCTGCAGCGCGGTGCGGGTCACCTTGGTCGGATCCAGCACGCCCATTTCCACCAGGTCGCCGTACTCGCCCGAAGCAGCGTTGTAACCGTAGTTACCCTTGCCTTCGATAACCTTGGCCACCACGACCGAGGCTTCTTCACCGGCGTTCAGCACGATCTGGCGCAGCGGCTCTTCCATCGCGCGCAGCACGATCTTGATACCGGCGTTCTGGTCGGGGTTCTCACCGGTCAGGTTCGAGATGGCAGCGCGGGCACGCAGCAGGGCTACGCCACCGCCGGGGACGATACCTTCTTCCACGGCAGCGCGGGTAGCGTGCAGTGCATCTTCCACGCGGGCCTTCTTTTCCTTCATTTCGACTTCGGTGGCAGCGCCAACCTTGATCACGGCAACACCGCCAGCCAGCTTGGCCACGCGCTCTTGCAGCTTCTCACGGTCGTAATCCGAGGTCGCTTCTTCGATCTGGGCGCGGATCTGCTTCACGCGGCCTTCGATCGCCGATGCGTCGCCGGCGCCGTCGATGATGATGGTGTTTTCCTTGCCGATCTCGATGCGCTTGGCTTGGCCCAGGTCTTGCAGCGTAGCCTTTTCCAGCGTCAGGCCGATTTCTTCGGCAATCACGGTACCGCCGGTCAGGATGGCGATATCTTCCAGCATGGCCTTGCGGCGGTCGCCGAAGCCCGGTGCCTTGACGGCGGCGGTCTTCAGGATGCCACGGATGTTGTTCACCACCAGCGTGGCCAGGGCTTCGCCTTCCACGTCTTCAGCGATGATCAGCAGCGGGCGGCCAGCCTTGGCAACTTGCTCCAGCACCGGCAGCAGGTCGCGAATGTTCGACACCTTCTTGTCGAACAGCAGCACGAACGGCTGGTCCAGGGCAACAACCTGCTTTTCCGGGTTGTTGATGAAGTACGGCGACAGGTAGCCGCGGTCGAACTGCATGCCTTCCACGACTTCCAGCTCGTCGGCCAGCGACTTGCCATCTTCCACGGTAATCACGCCTTCCTTGCCAACCTTGTCCATGGCTTCGGCAATGCGCTCGCCGATCGAGGCGTCGCTGTTGGCCGAGATGGCGCCAACCTGGGCGATTTCCTTGCTCGTGGTGGTCGGCTTGCTCAGCTTCTTCAGCTCTTCCACTGCCGAGGCCACGGCCTTGTCGATACCGCGCTTCAGGTCCATCGGGTTCATGCCGGCGGCGACGAACTTCATGCCCTCGCGCACGATCGACTGGGCCAGCACGGTTGCGGTGGTGGTACCGTCACCGGCGTTGTCGCTGGTCTTGGAAGCCACTTCCTTGACCATCTGCGCGCCCATGTTCTGGAGCTTGTCCTTCAGTTCGATTTCCTTGGCCACGGACACGCCGTCCTTGGTCACGGTCGGGCCGCCGAAGCTGCGCTCCAGCACCACGTTGCGGCCCTTCGGGCCCAGGGTCACCTTCACTGCATTGGCGAGAATGTTCACGCCTTCAACCATCTTGGCACGTGCGGCGTCGCCGAACACTACGTCTTTTGCTGCCATGTTCTGAATCTCCGGATCGGGATGGAGCGCCCCGCGCGAACGGCGGGACGATCAATAATTTGGTATGTCTGGTGAGACAGGCGTCGATTTACTTGTTGACGACAGCCATGATGTCTTCTTCGCGCATGACCAGCAGTTCCTGGCCATCCACCTTCACGCCCTGGCCGGCATACTTGCCGAACAGCACGCGGTCACCCACCTTGACGTCGAGGGCGATGTTGTTGCCCTTGTCATCCTTCTTGCCCGGGCCAATGGCGAGCACTTCGCCCTGATCTGGCTTCTCGGCTGCATTGTCGGGAATCACGATGCCGGACGCGGTCTTGGTTTCATTGTCCAGACGCTTCACGATCACACGGTCGTGCAGAGGACGCAGGTTCATACGGACTCCTAAATACAAAAAATGAGTTTTGGGTCACAAAATGGCCGTCTTTTGCGACGGCCATCAGGTTTTTGGTCAACCGCAGGGGCTGTTAGCACTCTCCCCCAGCGAGTGCTAATTATAGGGACGGGGTATTTCGATTTCAAGACGCGGACTTAATGGGGGTTTACCCGCGACGTCATCGGCACCGGCTGGCGTCAAGGATTCGGCCCCACCCCCTGGAATGACAGGCCATTGTTTGTGTTGTGCTGCCTCTTGCCGTTGAAGCCGGGTAAGCCGCTGGACGATCCAACCGCGCCAATGAACGGCGTAGCGGGTGTCACTGTTGGCCAGGGATCCCGCGTAGTCACAACGGAAGGATTCACCGACACCCCGCCAGCAGTTCCCGATGCCGGTTCCGGCGCAGGGGTACTGACTTCCATTGCCGGAGGCTGGACGACCGGCCTGGCAACGTCCACCGTGTCGCGAACCGGCGCCTGGACACCCGTCGGTGTCAGCGTCCCCTCGGCGCGCGTGCCGCCGGCTGCAATCGGGGTTGCCACCCCGCGCGTTGCCCTCGGAATCTCGGTAACCGGCGCGTGTAAAGGCGGCCTGTCGGAAACGGCCCTTCCATCCAACGGCGTGGCCGGGCTGGCATCGGCCCATGGCGTTTGCGAGCCGGCGTCCGCCCTTGCCGGCCCTGTGCCCGCATTTGCGTCAGGCGTATCCGGCCCAAAATGCGGCCCAGAACGCGGCCCAGAACGCGGCGTGGCCGGACTTTCGGCAGGTACTGCCCGCGCGGTCGGCGTCGGCATGTCATCCCGGATTTGCCGGAACGAGCCATCCGTGCCGCCATCGATCTCCGGCCTGGGGGTCTTGCTGCCCTTTACTTTTGAGGCGATATCGCTGACTCCGACCGTGAACGAGATCGAATTGCCCGAGGTGTGTTTGTCTACCAGGGATTCGGACATGCCCTCGGCGTCGGTATTCACTGTGCCGCTGACGCCCGCCGAATGGATTGACACACCGGCGATCGTGGCGTTCTGCATGGTCCTTGTGTCGATTTCATCCACCGTTTCGCCCCAGGCGTTGATCGTGCCAACACCCGCGCGGCTTAAACCACCACCGCCACCGCCATAACCGCCATCCTGGCTGACCGTATCCAGTACACCGGTTGCGTTCAACGAGCCACCAACATCGACACTGCCATCGCCCGATTCGGAAACCAGATAACCACCCTTGAGATTCAGGTCGCCAGTGGTATTGACCTGCAGTCCATCCTTCGCCGTGATCCCGGTCTGGGCTGCCGTCGTCCGCTCGTCACGATACTCACTGCCACCGCCCGCCTGCGCGGAGAATGTCGGGATCACACCATTGGTGCCCGCGGCAACACCCACGGACACGCCCCAGTTATTCCGGGAGCGATCAGAGTCCAACACGTCTTGCACGGACTCGACATTCAGGTTTCCTCCGGTCTTCACCGCGACACTGGCGCCCGTCACATGGGCGCCGGACAGCGTCGTGTCGGCACCGGAGGACAGGCTGACCGACCTTGCATGGAGCGTCGTGTTGGTGTGCTGCGTCTGCTTCATGCTGGAGTTTTCCCTGGACCCGCCAATATCGAGCGACGCGCCAACGCCTGAGCCAAAGGCAGATACCGATGCTCCTGCCGAAACCCCGAGCTTGAATGAACTGGAGGAAGTCTCCTCCGTCGCACCACGCTTCGCGGCATTCATGGAAAGATCGCCACCGGCCGACAACTCTGCTTCATCGGCCCCGAGCTTCATGCCGTTGAGTTCGATGTCGTTGCGGGCCGTCATGCGAATCTTGCCGGCTTCGACGCGGTTGATATTCTCGGACCAGCCAGTCGCTGTCGATGATGTTTTCGAGCTGTTGATGCCGACGGTCGCGGACGCGCCCGCAAGGTCATTGAAAACCAGGTTGGAGATGTCACCAAGCACCTGGAGCGTCGTCATTCCAGCATCGGTATCCTTGCCTTCCTTGCTGGCTTTGTTGCCAAGCTCGCCGTACTTGTTGACGGCATCGGCAATGGCGCTGTGCCCCTCCACCGAAGCGCCAATCGAGATCGACTTCGTCTTTTGCGTCGTGATTTTCTCGTCGAGGTACTTCGTCGACTTGATATCGTCCGCCAGAACATCAAGGCCACCGGTGGTCCTGATATTGGCGCCACCGATATCGGCGGTTTTCGCGTCTATCGACAAGCCCTTCTCACCGAACGACAACTCGGCATTCTTGTGAGCCGTGGAATCGGTGGCCGTCGATACTTCGGTCTTGTTATATCCAAATCTTGCCGAAGCGGTTTCGTCCAGCGCGGCACGACCCGGCTTCTTGCCGCTGGTGCTGTTCGAATTGCCATCCGTGGCAGGATTCTGACGCATGGAAACACCCATGTAGGTCTGGTGACCGTCCTCCGCACCACCGCTGGCGCTGGCTTCAAAGCCGAACCCCTTCACACCTGCCGCGTACCCGAACTGGCTTACGACCACCTTCGACGACGAATGATCGTAATTGGTCGTGGTCTTGACATCGAGCTTGCCACCGGCCTCGATCTTCCCGGCGTTACCCGAGTAATGGCCGCCCTCGAGCGTCATATCGTCCGTCGCGGCCAGCGTCAGTTCGTTACCAGCGCGGATCGCACTGCCTACACCCTTGGCGCCTGCCGATCTGCTCTCGACGGCCGTGTAATTGAGAACGCCTTGAGTCCGATCATAGAAGTACGAGGAATCCGCCTCGTGCATCTCGTTGGACTTCAGGTCGCCGTCCGTCGCGGCCAGCTTGACATTGTTCCTTGCGGAAATGGTGGCGCTGTTGAGCGCAACGTTCCTGCCTTCGACGTTGACGTCCTTGCCGGCCGTGATGCTGTCATCGAACTCGCGAAGTTTCAGCTTGCCGGCGCCATCGTAGCCCGCGCTGGCGGTGATGGCGACATCACCCTTCGTGGCGACCATCGAGACATCGCCGCCGGCATGGATCGATGCGCCGCTGTTGATGACATCGCCCGCCGTTGAGACCATGGAGACGTTGCCACCAGCCGCAACCCCACCGCTCATTCCGGCACTTACGTTTTCCACGTTACCCTTCGAGACGATCGAGACATCCTTTCCTGCCTGCATCGAGCCGCTCGCATTGTGCACGCTTTCGGCATCGATACTGATGCTCCCTGCGGCATGGGTCAGCGCCGCGCCCTGTCCTTCTCCGCTGCGCATTGCAGCCAGCGTCGACTGCGCAAGGTACACGCGAGGAACAAGTACCTGCGTATTGTCATGCGTCTCTGTGACGAACCACACAATGTCCTTGTCCAGTCCGGCAATCTGTTCAGCCGTTAGTGCAACGCCGACTTCCAGACCCGTAATGTCGACGCTGCCGGCATTGGTCATCAGCGTCTTCACCAGACCCGCATTCTCTGCGCCGTCGCGCACCTTGAAGAAGGCCCCCACGGCATTGTTGAGCTGCCGACGAATCAGCTCGTTTATGAAATAGTTGTCACCAATAACGGTCGCGGGTTGCTCGCTGGCATAGCCAACCTGCTCGAAAAAATACTCGGAACCGTAGAACCTGCCCTGGTCAATGAACTCGATCGCGGTTTCGTACATGGGCTGGACCTTGACCTTGCCAGCAACCAGCGCAGTTGTGGCACCACGGGAGAGTTCGCCAACGGCGCCCTTCCCTCCCTTCGCAGCCTTGGCTTTGACGCGCTGGAACAGACCGGTAAGCGAGGTCAGGTCCTTGAGGGTCGGCAACGTGCTGATACCAGCCGAGATATCCTCGAACTTCTTCAGGATGATGGAGACGTCATAGGCCGGCGCAACAATCTTCACATCTTGCGAGCCAACCTTGACATGGATCTCCTGGTTCTCTGCCTTGACACCACCAATGCCATTCGTCAATGACCCGCCATCATGCCTGATATTGCCGCCCGCGCTGATCGCGCCCTTCTCTTGCGGCAGAATGTAGTGCCGTGCGCCCCTCAACTCCGCGTTGCCATTCGCCTTCAGCATCTTCCATCTTGCCGAGAGATCGGCGTCTGACATGGCTTTCCAGGTCGGTCCGAACAGTGACGCCATGATCTGGCTGAGCGTGGCACCCTCCATGTTCCTGATCAGAGTTTGCGGGTTGCCGTTGTCCCGATATATGTTGTACAAGTCGATCGGCGAGCCAAGGAACACTCTCGTGCCCAGATCGTTTCCGCCCCAAAGAAAATCGAGCAGATCGTACATGCTGTTGAAGTAGTGGGGGGGCGCATTGGTGTCATCGATAAAGATCTTCCCGGTTCGCTTCTCAGTCAGGAACGAATAGAGATCGACCGCCAGATACTTTGGCTGGTTGACAACGTTACCCTTGATCCGGATGTCCCCGGATGCCGAAATAACGCCGCCCTCATTCAGCACCGACGAGAAATCACCATTGCTGTTCGCGTTGTACAACCCCTTCTGGTTAATCCGGAGGTGACCGCCAGATCCGATCTCCGCAGCCTGATCGACAACAAAATTGGAAGTCAGCGTCGGTAACGTGATCTTCATCCAGGTCCACGTTCGCTGCAAAAGGCCTGTTTTGAATCGCGCACCAAACTCCGCGCTGGCTTCCGCTCCCAGTCCAAGCTCGTCGCCACCATAGGCCGATTTGTTCTCGACATGCCTGGCATCGATATGCATATCGCCGTCGCTGCGAATGATCCCTGCCTCATTGAGAATGGTTCCTGCCGCCAGCGACATCTGACCCTGGCCAAGAATACTGGCATTCCGGCCGTTATGGATGGATTCACGCGCTGTCAGGGACATATCCTGCCCGGACCAGATCAGGCTGCTCTCGCTGTTCCTGATGCGCCTGGCTGATAGCTCGACGCCATTCTCACTGACGATCGCGCCGTTGTTGGAAATGTCCTTCGCCGCGTCCAGCTTGAGCTTGCCAAAACTGGTGAGCTGTTTGTTCACGAACACACTGCCGTCGGTACTGATATCCGTTTCTGTAGCGGAGTCCAGGGCACCGGCGTTCCCGCCGTAGACCAGATCCTCCCTTAGCCGCAGCTTCAACGTTTCGGCGGCCACAGTCCCGGCATTGTTATCGAGCTTGTCGAGTGTCATTGCCAGCATGCCGTCGACTTCCATCTCACCACTGTTCTTCAGCCATGCCGTTGTCATGTCGGCATTTCCCGCGGATATCCTGCTGCCCTCCAGATTCTCGAGACTGGACCGCCCCTGCAGGGTCAGCCCTCGCGAGACACTCAGCTCTGCGCCCCCCAGGTTCCTGATCCTGTCGGCAACTACCGTTGCGTCGCCCAGGCTCGCGATGGTGGCCAATTCGCCGTTATCAACGCTCTCCGCGGAGATCGCGAGGCGCTCTTCCGAACTTATCTCTGATCCTGCATCGGCATTGGTAACGCGCGTTGCTGAAACGGAAAGCGCGTTCACGCCCTTCACCACGCCACCGCCCCAATTGTCGAGCGAATCGACTTCGATCGCGAGGCGCTCTTTCGCATTCAGGATGCCACCAGCGTTCCTTAGTCCGTTGGCAACTACCAAGGCGGTACTGGCGTCGATCCGGCTTTCGCTGTTCGTCACGGACTGTGCATCGATCTCCAGGATGCCATCTGCAACGATCGTCCCGCCGGATTGATTGGCAAGCGATTTGATATTGCGCAGCGTGATCGTCTCCCCAGCAGACAACCCCGCGTTGTCATTGACCAGCTCATCCACGCTGTCCAGCGTCAGCGACACGGCCGCACTGATGGAACCCTTGTCCGCATTCCTGAGCTTCGCGACGTTCCGGATGTCAATCGTGTTGCCCTCGACAATTCCGCCCTTGTTCGATAGCGTGGCCGATTCCAGAGCCACCACGTTGCCAACGACTCCGCCTGCATTCCTGATGACATCCGCGCGCACGTTCACATCGTCGCCACCCACCACGCCATCGTTGCCGAAATCCGCCGTGCCCACCGATACTTTCCCTGATGCCTTGAGCAAGCCATCATTGCGGAACATCTCCGCGGCATCGATTTCAAGCGCGCCATCATCGGCAATCAAGGCGCCACCCTTGATCTCCGTACTTGCGGCGGTCAACTTGATATCGCCGGCCTTGACACCGAGCTCTGCGGTGGACGCCGCGCGCGCATCCGGAACAATGTTTCCCGCGGCATCGAGTACGTAATACCGCCCACCCTTCATGACTACGCTGGAGCCCGGGATCTCCTTGTGGTCGGCACCTACGCCGTACAAGGTACCTTCAATGCGGTATTGGCCAACATTGATGCGGATGGACGGTACCGTCACGTCATCGACTTGCGTACGCAACGCGTAGATCGAGGCGGCAGACTGGATCAGCGTCGTTGCATCGAAACTGATGGCGCCCGTTTCGCTCGTCAGGTCCGCGTTCACACCAATGGCATCGAGTGCCTGGATGGCGATATCCCTGTCGACATTCGTCTCACCATTCAATGCCACCGATTGACCGGCGGTGATGTGCATGTCGCCATGGCTTTCGAGCCTTGCATTCACGTCCACCGCCTGGCTGGCCTTGATGGCGATATCACCCTGGCTAAGCAGCCCGCGGTCTCCGGTCTCGGCGGCGCCATTCACTTTCACGTTTCGGCCATCGATACTGATGCGCCCCTTTGCGCTCTCGGCGACCCCGATCACGATGTCGCCATTGGCTGTCACGCTGACGTTGTTGTGCCCCAGCAGCACACCCTGGTGGCGTACGCCTGCACCGCTATCGGTAGCTACCAGTTCGACGCGCCCGCCATACATGGAACCCAGATGGCTGCCGTCAATAGCAAAGGGCTGCCCGGCCGTTACCCGATGGGCGACTGTGTGAGCACCGGTATCTACGTCATACTCAAGCTGGCCCGCGACCACCTTGATCCCGGCACCGCCGTTGATCTCGCCATTGATCTGCGCGGTGCGGCTGACGATGTCGAAATGTGAAAGGCCCTGCGTGGAGATGCCCGCACCTTCGATATCCACACTGCCCCGGTCCACGCCAAAACGCACGCTGCCATCCGGCATGCCCAGCACCTTGCCGGTAGACAGCGTCAGGCTGTTGGCATTGATGGTCGAAGCACCGTTGACCTGGATGCCGTTCGGATTGGCGATGATCAGATCCGCGCCGCCACCGAAGACCTCCATGGCACCATGAATGGCCGAGCGGCCGCCTCCGGTCACCTCACCGATGATCGCCCTGGCCTGGCTGGTCAGGTTGGCGTTGTTCATTGCAAATCCGCCAATTGCCGAGACCCCGTCCTTCATGCTGTTATTGAAGACGGCGCCTTCAGTTCCGACGTTGAGGCTCTGGAACCTGTTATGCGAAATGCCACGCTGGTTCGGGTCGACGATATTGACCAGCGGGGTTCCGTTAGCCGTGCGGCTGATCGTGGCACGCTGGACGGCGTTCTGGTCTGGAACCATCTCGGCGCCGGCAAGCGCGGGCATCCATGCGACGACTGCGGCGTAAAGCGGATTCACGCGCGGACGCAAGCCACCGGCATTCCGCGAACTGGCTGCCCTGCAGTGTGTCGTACGACGCCTGGCGTCAAGGTTCTTCGTACTCATGATGCATATTCCTGTTTGAACAAGGTCGATAGCGACGGGCGCCGCCTCAATAGCGGAGGTCCAGGCGGTAGTTGATGGCGTTCGCCAAGGTTTGGGATTGGCCTGGCACCACCAGTGGCCATCCAAAGCTCAGGGAACTGGTGAAATGCTTGCCGCTGAACCGCAGGCCAACGGCAGCACCCACGAGGTATTCCGGATCAGTGGCTTTCTTATTGCTGTTGACAAAGCCGACGTCGTAGCCGATGAATGGCGCGAGTTCGATCCCGCCAAGCAGGTTTGCGCGAAGCGGCAGCCGAACGGTGTTTGAAATCCATGCGCCGCTATCGCCGTAGAACGCCACGTCCTTGAAGCCGCGTACGGTGTATTCATCACCAATCGATAGCTGCGCGTCATTGATCATGCTGTTTTCGGAAAGCTGGAATCCGGCCCCGAGCTCGTATTGCAGATCGGCCTTGCCAACCTTGAACGGACGCGACCAGGTCACGGCGCCATTGACCTTGATGTAGTCGGTGTCGAATCGGGCCAGCTCCGGATCGTCGCGCCATGCCGCACCGAACCATGGCACGCCTGCGCTGATACTCAGGTCTCCGTAGGCCCACCCTCCGCCCACTGCACCGACGTGCGACAACCCCACGCCAAGCTCGGAGTAAGTCTTGCTGCTGATGCCCACCGCCGTGCCTTCGATACTGTTGGCGTTGTCGCGCACCCCCAGCTTCACGTATGCACTCGTCTTTCCGGCCGCATCCCGCTTCAGCAGACGCGATAGCCTGGCGTTGTAGCGTTGCGAACTCCCCTCGCTGAGGTAGCTGCCAAACCTGCCGCCTATCATTCGTTCATAGCGCGACCCGTACCAGGAACCATCGATGGCCCAGTTACCAATGGGTATGCTGTAGTTGATCGATCCGATCTGCTGGAGGTTGTCGGGCTTGATGAAGTCCTGCTGCGCGTAGTACGTCGTCAGCGTGTCATTGAGGCCGAGGAGGTTGTTGACACCAAGCGTCCCGGAGTATTGGTTCCAGCCATCCTCCCGGCGCCCGCTGTTGTTGATGCCAGCACCCAGGACCACCCGTTTCGGATCGCTGGTCACCACGTCCAGCGTCGATGTCCCGGCCTCCACATCCGGAACGATCCTGACAATGTCGTTGCCGCCGGCTTTCATCAGGTTCTCCACCGCCTGGTCGACGTCCCGCATGTTGAGCACCTTGCCCCTTGCAAAAGGCATTGCGCTGAACAACCGCAGGGAATCCCGGAATCCATCCGGAGCTTCGCCATTGATGGTCAAGTCCTTGATGGTTCCCCATTTGACATCGAGGGTCAGCATTCCTTTACCGAGCGAGCCCGGACGAACGGTAACGATAGTGGTAACGAAGCCCCGGTTCATGTAGTGGTTGGTCAACTCCCGGACAATGGCCATGATCTCCGTCGAGCCAATCGCCTTGCCGCGATACCTGGCCAGAATTGCCTCGACTTCCGGCGATGGATCGTCGTCACCGGTCAGCTCGATCTCCGTTACCGTGAACCTGGCTTCCTTCGGCGCCACGCTTGCGGCATCGTCCGTGGGCGCCGCGAGCCGCCGTTGCGCCTGTGCTTCATGCTCACGCTCACGCTCGATTTCGCGCTGGATGCGCGCTTGCTCGCGCTGGCGTTCCAGTTGGTCAAGATCCAGCCGCTGATCGCGCGCCGGTGCGGGCAACGTGCCGTTACGCGCCTGCGCCTGCGAAGGGAGCAGTGCCGCGCCGAGCGCAGCCGCCATCACGAGCCATAGACGATCAAGTTTGGGATTCTTCTTCATGAATTCTTTCCTGCTACTGAACATCGAGCGTGAATGCGACATACGCTTCCACGCTGCCGGCCGACACCGCGCCTCGATTCAGCCGGTAAATGCGCCCGCGGTAGTTCAGGGTTCGCGCTCCGTCGATCGTGCCGAGTGAGGTCGCGGTGCCAAGCCGCACACCTGTGGAACCCGTTGCACCGAGCAGTTGCACTGCCACGCCGCCGGCCGTTCCGTCGTTCTCGACCAGCCCCCGCGTGCCATAGCCGAAAGGGGCGGTGCCGTCGAAGGTAATGCTCACCGCCGAACGGTTCGGGCAGTTGAGCTGCAGCGAAAAGGGAACCGGGGTTGTGCCCGTTGCGGCTGCCACGTCCGCTGCGGTGTGCGATCCAAGATCCACCCGGACGTCCGATGTCACTGCGCAGGTATTGACGGCAATCGTGATGGGGCTCGCCAGCACGATGTTCAGTGCAACCACCGACGTCGCTGAGCGGGCTGGCGCCAACAGCGAAACGGTCGCCAGCGTGCCGGCGGGCAAGGTTCCAGCCGACATTCGTCCTGTCTGGACGAACTCGATGAGTACACTGGTTGCCGACACCGTGCAGTTTCCGCTTTGCGTGGCGGTACATCGCAAGGCATTCGGCCACCATGTCGTGGCTGGCCACCGAATGCGATAGCCAAGTCCTGGCACGCTTGTGCTGTAGACGTTGTTGACCGCTGTCGCTGCCGTTCCGGGCGCCATTGCCATGCGGAGTTCCGCATTGACGTTATTGCCGCATGTGTATTCAAGCTGCCCGACTGGCACAAGACGGGAAGCAAGCACGGTTCCGGACCCATCCGCGCTGCTGCCAGTTATCGAATCGACGCGGACTTCCGCGCGATGTGCCCGCCCGCTGTTGGAGGTAATCGAACAGGCCGCCGATGCAACCGGTACCGATGACAACCAGGCGATAGTCGCGGCAACCATCAGGAATGGAGTTCTGTAGTTCATGACCTTTCCTTGGGCGCGGGGAGCGCCGCCGCTTCTGCCAATCGATCGCAAGACACATCGCGAACTTGCAGGACGCCATCACGGCCGACCGATGACGAGGACGATGACTGCGCTTCATGGCGAGCCATGCAATGCTGCGCGGCGGATGGCCCCCATCTCGCGTGCAGGACAGCCGCGTTGACCAGGTTCGTGGCGAGCAAGTTGCCCCCGCTTCCGACGGTGCCGATCAGGCTGCCGTCCGAGGCGGTCACGCTGGCGCCGAACGGCACGAACCTCCCGCCATCCAGGCGAAGGCGCAGCACCGCAGATTCCGAACGCCTGGAATCGAACCTGACCTTGACCATGGCACCTGCCGTGGGGGCAGTGGCGATCCTGGTGCTCGCTACCGTAACGCCCACGTCGGAGCCCTTCAGGTCGAGTTCCAGGTTGTTCCACTGATAGGGGGTGACGTATGGCACCAGCGCCATTCCGTCCTTGCCGATATGGGTTCTCTGGTATGGGAGTACCCGTGCTCCGGCAGCGCCATCCGCCTGCACGAGCGCAATGGTGTCGCCGAGCTCGCCGGTGAAGTTGACACCCTCGCCGTGTACGACAACACCGCCGCTTACGTTTGCGCCAACGCTATTGCCGTCACCCGCATGGCCGTACGTCAGGTTTCCCTTCAGCGCTTCGCCGGCATATCCAAGCGTGGCGCCGAACGCCCTGGCACCGCCGCTTGCGGCATCGAACCAGGTGTCGTAGGAAGCTCTGCCGAGCTCGTCGACGTTGCCTGCAAGATTGCCGCGCAGGTCCGTGCGGTCCCTGTTGCGCGATGCCGTGAACCCCACCGTGGGTGTCGGGGTTCTGGCGGGCCTGCCCAGCGGCAGCGATGCCGACAGGAAGATGTTGTTCTCGCTGTTGCCAGCGGCATTGCGGGTTCGCCCCAGGCTGATGTTGTAGCGTGCACGCCCAAGACTGTTCGTGTAGCCCGCCTGATAGGACAGCGCACGACCATTGTCTTCCCAGCGGCGCCCGTAGGATCCGGTCAGGAAGAAGTTTCCCCATCGCTGCCCCAGTGATTGCGTGACATTGATGTCGAATCTGTCCCGCAGGCGCAGCGGCTCGACGGATGCGCGGCCAAGCCGTACTTCGCGCAGGCGCATGGCATCCATCAACGCGTAGTAGCCTGGGCTCGAGTACCGATAGCCCACCAGGCTGAAATAGGTGCCGGTCCTGGAGTAATGCTTGCCAAGGCTTGCCCGGACGCTGTATCCCGATTTGTCGCAATGGCGCGCGGTATCCACGCAAAGTGCGAACGACTGGGTCACGTCCATGCCGAGCGCGCCCAGCGGCGTATTGACGGCAAGGCCACCCATCGCTGCGGCATAGTAGGTAGATGCGGTCATCTGCGCACCACCGTAGACGGTGACGTCCTCAGTCAGGCCGTGCTGAACCGTTCCCTCCATCAGCAGCGGTGCGTTGTGAATCGCGTTGTCGCGAATCTGACCCAGCGTGAGGCTGTAGCTCGTGTAGTCGGCACGCAAGAGTTGGGCGATGCTGGCGTAAGGCACCACAAACCGCTGGACCTGCCCGTCGGACTCCGTGACGCTCACCTGGAGGTCGCCGCCGTAGCCTGTGGCGTAGAGGTCCTTGAACTCAAACCCGCCAGGGGGAACGTTCTGCTCGAAGAGAACATTGCCGCCCTGGCGAATGGTCACCACGGCATTGGATCGGGCCACGCCGCGAACAACTGGCGCGTATCCGCGCAACGATTCCGGAAGCATCCGGTCATCGGTTGCCAGGCTTACCCCGCGGACAGGCGTCGAGTCGAACAGCGTGCCGGTCGTATTCCAGTCGCCCAGGATGGCTTCGGCCTGCATGCGGGGCAAAGGCCGCTGGGCATAGGCCGATACGTTGCTCCATTTCGTCGGCCGGCCCGCACTGGATGTCAGCGCACCGTAGGTACGGAAGCGCCATTGGCCAACATTGAGCGCACCTTGCAGTCCGCCGTAGACATACTGCCCCGATGAGCCGCGCATGCCCAGGTTGTTCGTATAGCTGGCGTTGTAGCGAAATGCGGCGCCATCGATGCCGGGATCCAGTGCATCGGCTGGCACCTGGCCTCGCACCTTGTACAGCAGGAACGCCTGCGGAATCGTTACCGTCAGTGTCTGTTCACCGCCATCGTGTGCCACGCTGCCGCCATCGACCAACTGGTCCAGGAAGGCGCAGGCATGCTCCCCGACAGGTTGCCGCTGCTTTTCCGGGTCCAACCCCATGCGCACTACCCACACCGCGGCAAAGCACGCTTCGACGCGTCCGGTCTCCGGCCTGCGCCGGAACGTCACCGTCTGCACACCGTGCAACGTGTCGTTGACACGCAACTCCACGGGGTGATCGCCTTCGGTCACCGATTCATCGCGTTCGAACCGGGAAAGATCGACCGCCTGTCCAAACGCGCGCAAGAAGCCGCTTTCGAATTCGACGATGCCGGGCTGCGCGGATCCCGCCAACTGCGACTTCGCCGGGCTGCGCTGCTGCGTTGGTTCGCTGGCCTCCGGAATTTCCGTCGACATTCCAGGTACGGCGGCCAGAAGGGTGCTACCCAGGGCAATGGCGCGCAGCGAGAAGCGCAACGGCACGTCGAGCCATCGCAGATGCTTGTTGGTTCCCATCTCAGTCCCACGCGGTCAACGGAATGGACAGGGGAACAAATGCACCGAGGTCGGTGATGTAGTTGAGGTCGAGGCTCAGGGCTGCGCCTGTGCCTGCCGCCGCGTCCACGAAGCGGAATTCCTTGTCCGCCAGCGGCCCTGCCATGCCACCAGGCAACGCCGACTCGCCCTTGTCCTTGCCCTGCTTGAGTACCAGGCTGGCAAATGACACATGCAGAGGGCTGCCGTTGGAGCACGTGACCACGAGATCCGCGCCATCCCGGCGGACGCGCCATTTCAGGCTTTCCGCGGCCTCGCTCAAGTCGGCCTTCAGGCCCGCTGGCCGGTAGAACATCTTGAGGCGGGTGCGAAGGGCAATATTCAGATGATTCTCACCCTGCTTCCCTCCAACCCTGGCCGGTATCTCCAGAGCATTGAAATAGAAGACAGATTCGCGGTCCTTCGGCAGCGACGCGACCTCGGCCGATTTGAAGATCCGTACGACCTGCGACTTGCCACCGTTCAGTCGCGCCACGGGCGGCGTCAGGATGAACGGGACATCCTGCGCGCCGGCCTCGATAGTTCCTGTGCCGTTGCCCCCATCCTTATCGAGCCAGATCTGCGCCAGCACCGGCGTATCCGCCGTATTCGCAAGCCTGACGGACTGCTCCTTCTGGTCTCCTTCGAGCACGATACGTGTGCCGGCAACCTGGATTGCGGCATGCGACGGGCCCGCCGCGATGCCGAGGACGGCCAGCGCAGCACAAAAAACAGATTTCGCTTTCACTTCAGTTCCCTCGCGGGACGCAACAGACACGCGTGGCCGCAACCGTCCGCTGCCCCTGCACAGAGTCGCCGCCGGGCCGGGCCGACCACGGCGGAAGCGGACTCAGTTGTAAACAATGGAGTAGACGACGTCGGTACTGACGGTACCTGCCGTGGAAGCACCGCCCGTTGCAACGTACTGGGCCCAGTAGTCAAACCGTGCCGTGTTGTTCGCGACGGTGGCGGTCGCCGCAGGCGTATTGGCGAACAGGTTGATGGCAGCGCGGGCGCCGTTGCGCAAACCCACTTCGACGTTGCCGGCGCGGCCGGTACCGGTGGTGTTTATCAGATTGCCCGTGGCGGCATTGATGTTCGCGCTCTGGGCGGGTTCGAAACTCACGCGAGCAACCGCGCCATTGGTGCAGTTGTTTCCAGACAGGCGGATATGGAAAGGGGTATCGCCTGCCCGTTCGCCGGCAGCCGCCAGTGCCGTCACGCTGACGCGCGGCATACCGACGGTGAAGTTCCCTCCGGTGCCTGCGGTAACGGTGGCGCCGCCGCCCTGCACGACGCAGGTGGTGCTGGCAATGCTTCCGGTAAACGTGATCTGGCCATCGTCGGCGAAGGAGAGTGAGCTGGCACCCAATGCACACATCAGCACGAGGCATCGAAACGGCATTCCGCGGGTTCGCAAAGAATTAATAATCGATCTGTCCATAATATTTGCCGGAGTGAATTTGAATACCGATCAGAATCTGTCGGCATATGAATTAGAGCCCGACGTTTCTGATCCATAAATCGGAAAACACTCAAATTTTGGCAACAAGCTGGCTTGATACCCGAGTACTGATGACACAAAATCGCAAATCCTGCGTCAAATCTCTAGCATTTATCTCAAGAATCAAATGCGCAATTCATGCATCACACCAATCAAATTGCGATAATCCGTTATATGGTTCTGCAACAATCCTGTAATCGGGATTCCAGAAAAGGCACCCTTCCTTTTCCGAGGCATCTCATTCCGGATTGCATTGAATGGACGGAGGGGGAGCGTGCCCCCTGTCTGTCCGCGCGCCGCGCGTGACGCCACCCGGTGTCGGCAAAGTGCTACATTGCCGCGTTGGCAGAGATCCGTACCCACGGCACCACCCTGCGTTCTCACCTTGTTCCGATGTCTGACGTCAACTCCATGTCATGCCGGGCCGCCCGGTTGCGCAGCGGCCCATTGCGCGGGCTGATCCTTTTCAGCCTGATGTGGCTCGGCCTGTCGTGCTGGTCACCCGCGCACGCCCAATGCGCGAGCCAGGGTGCCAACGGCGCCAACGCCGGCAACCGGCCACGTATCGGGCTGGTGCTTTCCGGTGGGGGGGCGCGTGGTTACGCCCACATCGGCGTGCTCAAGGCGCTGGAACGAATGCATGTGCCGGTGGACTGCATCGCGGCCACCAGCATGGGCGCGGTGGTCGGCGGGCTGTACGCCAGCGGCATCGGCGCAGACGAGCTCGATGCGCGGCTGTCCCGGGTCAATCTCGGTGATATCGTGTTCGACCGCAACGAACGCGCTCAACTGCCGCAAACGCTACGCGAGGACAGCTTCCAGTATCCGATCGGGATTTCCGCCGGCCTCGGCAAGGATGGAGTCAAGCTGCCCGTGGGCCTGGTCCAGGGCAACAAGCTGCTGACGCTGTTGCAGGACTGGACGGCGGCATGGCCCGGCGATATCGATTTCGGCACGCTACCGGTGCCGTTCCGCACGATTGCGACCGACCTGGGCACGGGTGCGCCGGTGGTGCTGCGCCAAGGCTCGCTACCGCGCGCGATCCGTGCCAGCGCCGCGGTCCCGGGCCTGTTCGCGCCGTTCAGGATTGACGGCCACACGCTCGTGGATGGCGGCCTGGTCAGCAACCTGCCGGTGCAGATGGTGCGCGACATGGGTGCCGACATCGTGATCGCGGTCAATGTGGCATCGCCGCTCGACGATCCGGCGAAGCTGGACTCGCCCGCGGCGGTCACGCAGCAGATGGTGACCATCCTGACCAACCAGAATGTCGCCACGCAGAAGGCACTGCTAGGGCCGCGCGACGTGCTGATCGAACCCGATCTCGGCACGTTGTCCTTCACCGATTTCTCGCATGCGCATGACAGCGTGCAGTACGGCGATGCGGCCACGGAAGCCATCGCCACGAAGCTCGCCGCACTGGCATTGCCGGGCCCGGCATGGGACCAGTACCTCGCCGCACGCGCCGCGCATGGCGCCGTGGCCGAGCCGAGGCGTATCGATGCGATCGAAGTGCATACGTCCGGCCGTATCCCCGCATCGTACGTGCGGCAATACCTGCGCGCGCGCGAGGGTGATCGCTACGACACCGCCGCCGTCAACCACGACCTGGCCCAGCTTTCGACGTCCGGTGATTTCGAGAGCGTGACGCAGGAAATGGTGACCGAGAACGGACGTTCGGTGCTCAAGGTCGATGCCCAGGAAAAGTCCTGGGGGCCACAATTCCTGCTGTTCGGCTTTGGCCTGTCGACCACGTTCGATGGCAAGGGCGCGTTCAACCTGCAGCTCGGCCACCGCTACCCGTGGCTGACACAAGGCGGACTGGAATGGCGCAACGACATTGTGCTGGGCAGCAACCAGGCCAAATGGCATACCGAATTGCGCCAGCCGGTATTCGACCGGCTGGGTTTCTACATCGCCCCGTATGCCGAGTATGGACGCAAGCACGTCGACATCTACTCCGACAATGGCGACACCCGCAACGCCACGCCGCTCACTGCCGTGCGTGTGGATACGGCGATGGCGGGCCTGGACCTGGGTATGCCGATCGGGCGCCTGGGCGAGTTCCGCGTGGGTGCAAACTACCAGCAGGTGCGCTACCGCTCGGACTACCTGCTGCTCGGTACGCCCGGGGGCAGGTTCAGCGCCTCGGTGCGCCAGCCCACCATCCGCGCGCAGCTGACCATCGACCAGCTCGACGACCCGCTCTTTCCACGCAAGGGTTACTACCTGTTCGCGGTGAACCAGTTGTCATTCGGCGGCGCCAACAACAGCTTCGACGATGCGCACGCCAAGGCCTTGTGGGCCGGCAGCTACGGACGCCATACGCTGAATCTTGCGGCCGAAGGCGCCATGACCTACAACGATCACCGGTCCAGCAACAGCGTCAGCGGCGGCCTCGGCTTCACGCTGGGCGGTTTCCAGCGCCTGTCAGCCTATGCGCCGGACCAGTTCTCGGGCAACTACCTGCTCTATGGGCGACTGACGTACCTGAATGACCTGCGCGAATTCGTGCTGCCGGGCCTGCGCACCACGGTCTTCGGCACCAGCCTTGAAGTGGGCGACGTGTGGCTGCGGCGCAGGAATTTCGGCAGCGGCCCCTACAAGTCGAGCGCCAGCGTCTTTATCGGGGGCAACAGTGTGATCGGGCCACTGTACTTTGGCTTCGCGGCGGCGCCGGCCGGCGTGTGGAATATCTACCTGCAGCTGGGCCGCGTGTTCTGACGCACTAGCCGGCCAGCGCTTCGGCGCTGGTCACCGCCATCGCGGAGCGATACTCGACCGCCCCGATGCGGCCATTGCGCAGGATCAGCGTTTGCGTGCCATGTCCCTGCATTGGCGTGCCGTCGAGCAGATAGGACACTGTTATGTCGACTTCCACGGTCTGGCCGTCGACCCTCGGTGCGCCTACCACCTCGATGCGGATCGTGTCGCCCGCCAGTTCCGCGAGCCGCTGGAACAGTCCGATCACCGCATCGCGGCTGGCATAGTCGCCGGCTAGCGGATGATCGCCTACGTGGCGCCAGACGATGGCCGGATCCAGTTGCGGATAGATGGCCTCGAAATGACGGGTGGTCAGCGCGGTCAGGTATTCGCGGACCAGCCCGTCGACGGCTTCGGCCGACATCGGCACTTCCACCGCGCGCCGCGCGCGCATGCGGCCCGCCGAGGCATCGAGCCCGAGGAAATCAAGCACGTTGGCGATGACCTGTTCGCGGTCGTTGTCGACACAGATCATGTGATAGCTGTTTTCCAGGACCACCGCCCGCACCTGGGGCACGTTTGCCTGCAGGAATTCCGCCGAGCGCAGCGAGGTAAGCTCGTCCTCGCGCGCGTGGACCACCAGGGTAGGACATGCCACGCGGCGCGCGCCGTCCAGCACCCAGCGCCGCAGGCGGTCCACCTGGCGAATGCAGGTCAGCGGCACCCAGCGATAGTGGAAGTTGTCGCCCCGGTCGAACTTGGCCTTGACGATCGCGCGCACCAGATCGTTCTTGATGCCGAACGGCTCGTTCTCCTCGACCTTGATTCGCGCGGGCAGCATCGGCAGGTGATAGACGGCATGGCGCAGCCAACGGTAAGGTGGCGTGGACCAGCCATCGATATAGACCGGCGCGGACAGCGCCACGAGCTGGCCCTTGCGATGCTGGCGACGGTCGCAAAGCGCGATCGCCAGCAAGGCACCCATGCACATGCCAATCACGTGGAAGGTTTCGTACCGGTCCACCAGTGCGTCATATGCCTCGGTCACCGCGTCCATCCACTGCTCGGCCCGCACCGGCAGCAGGTCTTCCGGCGTGCCACCATGGCCCGGCAGCGTGACCGCGTGTGTTTCCACGCCCGCACGCCGCAACACCTTGTGCATTGGCCCAAGGTCGTACTGGGTACCACCCAGCCCGTGAATCAGCAGGGCTCCCGTGTGCGGAGCCTGTACCGTTGTCATGCCGCGCGCCGCCCCTCGGTATCGTGACTGGCCACGATGCGCCACGCGCCGGCGATCAGCGCCACCGAATCGTCGCCATCGAGCAGCGGACCGCTCATGTCGACCACGGTCGTGGTCGTGCCGACCGGCAGCAGCAGCCGGAACGTCAGGTCGCCACGCGCTTCGCCATCGCTTTCGCGCAACCAGCGGCGCCGCACCTCGGCGCGGTCGTCCGGATGCACGCAGGCCAGCACATCGTCCAGCGTCGAGAACGCGGTCCCGGACACCCCAAACGCGTGTTCGACACTGCCGCTCCAGCGCAGTCGGCCACTATGCGGATCGAGGTTGTAGACCAGTTGCCCGCTGGCCGCCAGCGCCAGTTCCACGTCGTTCTGCCGCGTCGCGGCCTGCTCGTGCAACTGTTCGCGCGCGGTGCGCAGCGTGCTGATCAGCAACGTCAGCAACGCGGCCACGGCCAGGTAGAGCTGCGCCACCAGCAGCGAATAGCCGTGATACACGGCCGTATCGGCAAACGGACCATCGCCCTGGGAGGTATTGACCAGCACCAGCGCCGACAGCAGCGCCACCGCCACCGAGCCGCCGCGCCCGCCCAGCAGCAACGCCACGATGGCCACGAAGAACAGCGGAATGTAGGTCAGCGCATAGGCCACGCCCAGCGACAGCTGTACCACTCGCGTACCATCGAACACTGCCGCGGCGGTCACCAGCACGGCCAGCAGCGCGGCAATGCCAGCCACGAACTCGCCGCTGCGCCGGCCGCCGGAGCGTGCCGCGCTGAAGCGCGCCCATCCCGCGAATACCGGCGTGACAATCAGCACACCCACGAAATCGGCGGCGGCCCATACCTTGGCCGTGGCCCAGAACGGTACGTCCAGGAACAGCCAGAACCAGCCCGCGCCGAACATCGCGCCACCGACGCTACTGACCACGGCGGCCAGCAGCAGCCCGCGCAGGAAGGCCAGGCCTTCGAGCGAGAAGCGCATCATGTGGACCAGCGCCACGGCTACCGCCGCAAAACCGATCTCGTCGAGCGAGAACAGCAGCATGCGGAACGCATCGCGCCCCTCCACCACCCCGAGCAGCATCTGGGCAGCCAGGAAGGCCAGGCCGAGCCCCACCCAGCGACGGGCGGGCGCCAGCATGAACGCGGCCACGGTCACGCCGGCCGGCAGCCAGATATAGCCGGTGGCGGCAAACGGGCCGTTGATCTTGTGCGACGCAAAGCCGAAGACGAAATACAGGATCGCCCACAACGGCAACGTGACGAGCCGGTTCGATAGATTCACAGTCTCGATTCCTGGTACGAAGGGCGGCACAGTCCAGCCGCCCCCAATGAACGGGGAACGGCGCCAGGCAGTTGACCGGCGCCGCTACAAATAAGGCGAAAACAGCACAACTAGTTCAGGCCGCTGCTGTCCACATAGCCAAGCGCCTCGCGTACGGCGCGCCGGGCCTTGAGTACATAGCAGACCTGGCGCTCGCGGATCACCAGCGCCAGTACCTCGGCCTGGGCCATCTCCTGAAAATGGTGGGTGGCGCGTCGCAGGGTCAGGCCGGCCAGCTCGGCCAGTGCCACCGCCGGTAGACCATCGTCACCGGCTTCAAGCAGCGCGCGGCAAATGGCCGCACGCACCGGCACCGTCAGCAGTGCAAGGGTCAGGGCGCTTTCCTGGGTCTCCATCTTGTTCTCCCTCGTCGAAATTGGCCGCAAGCCTGATGATGCCCGAACACGCCACATCGTACGCCTGAAATGAACAGACATAAGACGGTCGTATCGCACATACCCTGCGCGATCTATCCTTGCCGAGTCAAGCGATGGATTACATGCCCATGCCCGCTTCTTTCCTGCCCCTCCGCGAGTCCAACCGCCGGCTAGGCAACAGTAATGGTTCCACCCATGGTCTCGTGCCCCGAACCGCAAAAGATGTCGCACAGGAAGCCGTAGCTGCCACGCCGCTTCGGCGCGGTCAAATGTACCTGTACCGCATTGCCCGGCGGCAGGTCGGCACGCACGTTGAAATCTGGCGCCGAGAATCCCATGATCACGTCCTCGGCGGTAATCGACAGCACCACGCTTTCTCCGGGTTTCAACGCCAGCCGATCCGGTATGAAGACGAAGCGACGCGCGCGCATCGCGATCACGCGCGGTGCGGCGGCATCGCCCTGCCGTACCACGGGCAACATGGCGGCCGCCAGCATCAGGCCCAGCATCGTGCGACGGTTCAAGGTCTGCGTCATGATCAGGCCCTCTTGACGACCGGTTGCTCGGCCAACCGGAACGCGGCGTTTCCAGTCGCCGCGGTTGCGGTTACCTCCCGCCATCCAAGTCCCTGATACGGATGCCCGGCATCCCACGGCACCGGCAGCCTGCGCGGTTGCGAGCCCGGCGGCGGCAACGGAAACATCAGCGAACGCGCGGCATGGTGCGCGATGTGGCCGGTCATGCGATGGTGCTCCTGGTGAATATGGCCGTAGAACACGGTCACATTGCGATACGGCATCAGGATGTCGATCACCTTCGCACCGTCGCGCGTGGCCCAATCCCATTGCGGATAGAGGTCGAACAGCGGCCGGTGCGTGAACATGACGATGCGTGCGTCACGCGATTGCTTCGACAGGTCTTCGGCCAGCCACGCCAGTTGGGCCTCCCCTACCTGTCCGGCCGGATCGGAGACATTGTCGAGGACGATCGCATGCAAGCCCTTGTGATCGAACGTGTAGTGCGTCGGGCCGAAGATCTCGCGGTAGGCTTCGCCATTGTCCAGACTGGCGTCATGCTCGCCCGGCATCAGGTGCACGGCACCGGCACGCAGCGGCGCGATGATGTCGCGGAACTCGCGCATGCGACGGCGGCGCTCGCCCGCATCATCGGTGGTGTGGGTCAGGTCACCCGTGAACATCACGAAATCGGGCGGCTGCGCCAGCGCGTTGACCGCCGCCACCGCCTTGGGCAAGGTACCGCGCGCATCGGGATTGGGCGGCCCCTCGAACCCCCAATGCGCGTCGGAAAGCTGCACGAACAAGAAGTCTTCATCGCGCTGCGCGGCCCAGCCCGGCAATGCCGACGCAAAGACGGCACCACCAGCCGCGCCCGCGAGGCGCAGGATATCGCGCCGGTTCCAGTTTCCGTTCATGATCTTCTCCATTTCGGGATTGGTGCGTGTCATACCGGTTGGGGGGCGGAATTATTCCCACGTGGGAGAACCCCATTGGCGGCGCACGCGTGCGGGAATAGAATCGGCCCAGCGCCGGTAATACGGGGAGACGCCACATGCCGCTGTGCCAGCCTGACCAGCCATCGAGGGACTGACTTGGACGCCGCCAACTCGCGCCGCCGTTTTGAGACCCTGGTGCTGCCGCATCTGGATGCCGCCTACAACCTGGCGCGCTGGCTTTGCGGCAATGCCGGCGATGCCGACGATGTGGTGCAGGAAGCGTTCCTGCGCGCTTTCAGGTTATTTGGCGGCTTTCGAGGCGAACAGGCCCGGCCGTGGCTGCTGGCTATCGTGCGTAACACCTGGTTCAACACCTGGCAGAAGCGCAAGACCGCCGCCGAAACCGGTTACGACGAATCCGTTCTCGACACTGACCTGCCGGACTGGCATGGCGCGCCCGGTGATCCGGAACAATGGCTGTTGCGTGAGGAAGATGTGAGGCTGGTACATGCCGCGCTGGAACAGCTACCGGTGGCTTTTCGCGAGGTACTGGTGCTACGCGAACTCGAGGAACTGCACTATCGCGATATTGCGCGCGTGGCAGACATTCCCGTGGGCACGGTGATGTCGCGACTGGCACGCGGGCGGCGCATGCTGGCCGCGACCGTGGTGGCGCTGCGCAATGGCACGCCACCGGAGACGACGCAGACATCGCCTGCTTCGTCCGAACCGGCCCAACCTGCAGGAGATCCACGCCATGGATTGCAATGAAGCCCGCCACCTGCTGCAGGCCACCGCCGACGGCGAAGTCGGCGCGTCAGACAGCGTGCGGCTCGAACGGCATCTGGAAGATTGCGACGGATGCGTCGATACCCTGCGTAACCTGCAGGGACTGCGCGCCGCCACACGGCACGGTGCCCAGTATCATCGCGCCCCGGCGGCATTGCGTGCACGCATCCTGGATGCGCTGCCTGGCGCGGTCGACGCCGTACCGGATGATGCGGCACAGGATGACAGTACAGGCTGGCGTCGCTGGTTCACGTGGTCACCCGCCGCCAATGCGGTCTTGGCCGGAATCACGGCTGGCGCCGTCGGCCTGAGCGTGTTCACCTATACCAACCAGCCATCGCCCGGCGACCTGACGGCCAATGCCATCGTGGCCAGCCACGTGCGCGGACTGATTTCGAATCACTCGATCGATGTCGTTTCCACCGACCAGCACACGGTCAAGCCGTGGTTCAACGGCCGTATCGACTATGCCCCGGACGTGCGCGACCTGGCATCGGCAGGTTTTCCGCTGGTGGGAGGCCGGGTCGACTATATCGATGGCCAGCGCGTCGCGGTATTGGTCTATCGGCGCAACCAGCATCCGGTCGATGTGTTCGTAATGCCCGGCAACGGCCAAAGCGGTATCGCGGAACGCGAGCGACAGGGATATCAGCTTGAAACGTGGACAGCCGGCGACATGCGCTACTGGGCCGTTACCGATGCATCGGCCGGCGATCTGCGCAAGTTCGTGCAGGCATGGAGGAATGCGGAGGACACTGCCGGGCGGTGAAGTCTCGATGACCGCCCGGCAGCATCCCCACTACGCCATTACACCATTACACCATTACGCCATGACGAACGGCAGCTGCCGCTGGCGCTTGCCCGTGAGACGGAATAGCGCATTGGCTACGGCCGGGGCAATCGCCGGCGTGCCCGGTTCCCCGAGGCCGGTCGGGTTGTCGTTCGACGGCACGAAGAACACATCCACCACCGGCGCGTCAGGCATGCGCGGCGGCGGATAGTCGGGGAAGTTGCTGTTCTTGACCACGCCGTTCTCGATCTCGATGGCAAACCCCGGCCTGGTCATCGACAATCCGAACACGCAGCCGCCCTGGATCTGCGCTTCCGCGCTCAACGGATTGACCACACGGTTCGCATGCACGCCCGCGGTCACGCGATGTACGCGTGGCTCACCCTTGACCACCGACACGTCGACCACGTACGCAACCACCGAGCCGAACGATTCATGCACCGCCACACCCCATGCATGGCCCTTCGGCAGTTTCTTCTTGCCATAGCCTGACTTGTCGACGGCGAGCTGCAACGCGGCGCGATGCCGCGCATGTGCTTTCTCGTCGAGCCGGGCCATGCGCCAGGCCACCGGATCCTGCTTCGCGGCCGCGGCCATTTCGTCAGCCAGCGTTTCCTTGACGAAGGCGGTGTGCGTATTGCCCACCGAACGCCACCACAGCACCGGCACATCCACCTTCGGATGATGCACATGCAGTTGCAACGGCAGCGCGTAGTCGTTCTCGAGGATGCCTTCGGTCATCGTTGCATCGACGCCGTTCTTGACCATCATCGGCTCGAACGGCGTGCCGGTGATGATCGACTGGCCGACGATGGTATGTTGCCAGCCCACGACCTTGCCCTGCGCATCCACACCGATGCGGGCGCGATGCACGTGCAGCGGACGATAGTAGCCGCCCTTGATGTCGTCCTCGCGGCTCCACATCACCTTGAGCGGTTCGGTATGTCCGTTCGACACCCAGGCACGCAACACGTTGGCCGATTCCACCAGGTAGTCCGAGGTCGGCACCGCACGGCGGCCGAAACCGCCACCGGCCATCATCGTGTTCAGCGCCACCTTTTCGGGGGCCAGTTGCAGCGTACGTGCAATGGCACCCTGGTCGACGGTCTGGAACTGCGAGCCCACCCACACCTTCACCGCGGTTACCTTGTTGCCTGCCACCTCGGGCTGCATCGTACAGTTGAGCGGTTCCATTGGCGCATGGGCCAGGTACGGCACGCGATATTCGGCGTCGATCACCTTGGCCGCGCCAGACAGCGCGGTATCGATATTGCCGCCTTCCAGCGCCTTGGCCACCGTGCCGGGCTGCGTGGCAAGCTTGCTGAACTGCTCGAACAATGCTGCCGTGCTGGCCGTGGAACCGGTATCCTCCCAGACGATCTCCAACGCGTCGCGTGCGGTTTTGGCAGGCCAGTAGCCGTCGGCGACCACCGCCACACCGGTGCCGCCACGATCCACATTGACCAGCATCACATCGGCCACGCCCTTGATCTTGCGCGCCTTGTCGGCGTTGAACGACTTGACCTTGCCACCAAAACGCGGCGGATGCGCAACCACGGCGACCATCATGTCCTTGATGCGGACATCCATGCCGAACACTGCGTCGCCGTGTAGCTTCGATGCGGCGTCGAGGCGCGGAGTTGGCTTGCCGACGATGCGGAACTGGGCCGGATCCTTCAGCGTGACCTGTGCCGGCACCGGCAGGCCCATCGCAGCCTCTGCCAGTTCACCATAGGTGGCACGGTTGGTGCCCGATGTCACCACCCCGAGAGACGTGGTGCAACTGGCCGGATCCACCTTCCATTTTTGCGCGGCCGCGCTGACCAGCATGGCCCGCGCCCGCGCACCGAGCTCGCGATATTGCTCGAACGAGTGATTGAGCGCGGTGGAACCGCCAGTCATCTGGATGCCGAACATCGGGTCCTTGTAGGCATCGCCGGCCGGGGCCAGCACCGCGCGTACATTGTTCCAGTCGACGTCGAGTTCCTCTGCCAAGGCCATGGGCAACGCCGTATGCACGCCCTGCCCGAACTCGAGCCGATTCACGGCGATGGTCACCGTGTTGTCCGGCGCGATCATCAGGAATGCCTGTGGCGGCGTCACCGCCTTGGCCGCACCTTGCGCCAGCGCGCTTTCCGATACGCCAGCCATGCCGGCAATGCCGAGCGCGAAACCGCCCCCCGCCAGGCCGGACAGCTTCAGGAAACTGCGTCGCGACAACGCGGCCGGCACGTCCGGCTGCGTTGTGTGTGCACCACTACCACCCGCAAGGGCTTCTATGCCTCGAATACGCATGGCGGTCCCCTCAGGCAATGGCACGCGCGGCATCCTTGATGGCCGCGCGGATGCGTTGATAGGTGCCACAGCGGCAAACATTGCCGGCCATGGCCTGGTCGATGTCGGCATCGGTGGGCCGCGGCTTGCTGCGCAGCAGACCCACGGCGCTCATCACCTGGCCATTCTGGCAATAGCCGCACTGCGCCACATCGTGCTTGAGCCAGGCCGCCAGCACGGCGCGGCCGACCTTGTCGTCGCCCATGCTTTCAATCGTGCTGATCTTGCTGCCGGCCGTGGCCGAAATCGGCATGACGCAACTGCGCGTGGCCTGCCCGTTGATATGGACCGTGCATGCACCGCACGACGCCATGCCGCATCCGAACTTGGTACCGGTCATGCCGAGGTTGTCGCGCAGGGCCCACAGCAGTGGCGTGGACGGATCGGCGTCCACCTCCACGGTCTTGCCGTTGAGGGTGAGGGTAGTCATTTTGTGGGGAACTCCTTGGGTGCTTGGCCCAGACGGTTATTCGCTGACCGCCGGGCTTTCAGCAACAAGGATCCCTGGCTAACCGGCGGACCCGAGGAGCATAGTGCAAATAGGAAATCTCTGCGCAGCGCTGCTCACATTATGTTTTTCGCACCATGAGCGGGATTATTGAGAAGTGAGGAACAGATATAAGGCATTGAGGTCGGTATCGTTCATTTTCTCGAAAGCCCCGAAAGGCATCACGCGACTGACATCGGTCCCGTCAGGACGCTTGCCGCTGCGCATCATGGCCACGAACTGGCCAGCCTGTGCATAGGTCTTCATGGCACCGCCCGGCTGCAGGTTCGCGGCGGGCGGCCAGTCAGGCGGCGCGCCGGGAATATTGCCGCCGCGCAGATTGGCGCCATGGCAGCCCTTGCAGGAATTGGCCACATAGGCGCCATATTGCGCGTTCACTGCGGCGGCAATGGCCGGCGACGGCGGCAGGCTATGGTCGATTTTCTCCGCCGCATCCTTGATCACGCCCGCGCCATACAGGCCCTGGATAAACCACGGCAGATGAATCTCGCCCGGTTTGCCGTCGCCTGGGGGCAGGCTGCGGACATATGCCACCAGCGCGGCGAAGTCATCGTTGGACAGCCGGTTGTAGTCCTCGCTCGGCATCACCATCAGCGGCCGGCCGGACGGCGCCACGCCATGCCGGATGGCGCGGTCCCAATCCTGCGGCTGGTATTTGTCGATCGCTGGATTGGCTCGCGTCAGGTCCGGAGCGCGCACGCGAAAGCCATTGGCCTCGTCAAAGACCTGCTTGCCAAGACCCTTGGCACCGTGGCAATCCATGCAGCCGCGCGATTCATACAGATACTTGCCGTGGGCGATGGCCGCGGCGTCGGTCGGGAACGCCACCGGCTGGACCGCAACATCGATCTTGCGTACCAGCTTGCGCCCGCCCCACCAGTACGTACTGCCCACCGCCAGCACCACGAAAACCGTGAAGGCCACCAGGGCCGAGCTGGCAATGCGGAAGAATCGCTTGACGTCCATGGGTATCCCCTGAGCAGCCATCGGTTGCGCCGGGCAGCTTGCCTTGGCGCACGCTTCGCGTTCCGTGCGCGAAAGTACAGACGAGCCTCGCCATACCAAAATTCGGCGCGATGCGCCAGCCCCAACAAAGCGTAGCAGTTGCCCCTAACTTCGCTGTGAGATTCCGCCTGGCGCGACTAAAGTGCCACCTACGCTGGGCACAATGCGACTATTGCACCCGTACCGGCATAGTTTTCGGCGCGCGCCGCGCGCCACGGATCCCGATAGAGATGACGCCTGAGACGGCCGCGCCCCCTTCGAACCTACCGCCGCTGGCTGGCACCGGCAACTGGCGCCCGCTGCTGCTGGCGGCCCTCGGCTATTTCGCGCTGGCCTCGGTCGGCCTGTGGCTGGCGCGCATCCCCGGCCATGCCGCCGCCGTATGGCTGGCCAATGCGTTCGGCCTGGGGCTGCTGCTACACCGGCCAAGGCGCGAGTCTCCGCCACTGCTCGGGGCCATGCTGGTTGGCAATATCGCCGCCGACCTGCTGGCCGGCCACCCGCCCGCTTCGGCACTGCTGCTGTCAGGCGCCAACCTGATCGAACTGCTCGGGTCAGCCTGGCTGGTACGGATCATGGCCGGGCACCCGGTGCTGAGCCGCAGCGGCCCGTTGGCCACCTTTGCGCTGACGCTGGGTATTGCATCAGCGGTAGGCCCGGCATTGAGCGGGCTGATAGGTGCCACGGTAATCTCGGCCACGTTTGGCACCGCGTTCCCGAAGGTCTGGTGGAACTGGTGGAACGCCGGCGCCATCGGCACCGTGATGCTGTTGCCATTGATGGTGTCGATGTCGCGAGAGCGCGCGCGGGCCAGTTGTCAGCGCCCGATGCTGCTGCGCCTGACCGGGCTTTTCGTGGTTTGCGTGGCGATTGGTGCCGGCGCGATACGGGCCGGGCATGATCCATTCGTGGTGATGTCGCTGCCGCTGGTAATCGTGGCGCTGGCCAGCAACCCGTTCGCAACCGCGCTGCTCACGCTGTTGTCGGCGGTTGCAGCCGAATGCTTCGCGCTGCTGGCCGGCATGGAGTTCCTGGCATCACGCTCGGTGCCGCTGTCGGGCGCGCTGATCCTGGTGTTTCCGATCTGCATCGCCTTCATGACCGAGCAGAACCGCAAGGGTCGTCTCGAACTGCGCAGCAGCGAGCGGCGCTTCAGGCAGGCCCTTGAACACTCGGCCATCGGTATGGCGCTGGTGGGCCTGGACGGCCGCTGGCAGATGGTCAACCACGCGATGATCGACCTGCTTGGCTATAGCGCCGATGAACTGCGCGACCTGCCGTTCCAGTTGATGACACACCCCGACGACCTCGCCGCAGACCTGCGCCAGCTCGAAAGGTTGCTGGCCGGCGAGATCGACTCGTACCGGCTGGAAAAGCGCTACCGCCACAAGGACGGCCATTACCTGTGGACACTGCTGGCCGTGTCGCTGGTGCGGGACGACCATAACGGACGTCCCGATCATTTCATCTCGCAGGTCGAGGATATCCACACCCGCAAGCTGGCACAGGAGCAGTTGCAGCAACTGACGCGCCGCACGCAACTGGCCGTGGAAGCCGGCGGCGTGGGCATCTGGGAATGGGATTTCACGCAGGCCTCGATCACGTGGGACGCGCGCATGCATGCGCTGCACGGCACGGCACCGGAACTGGGACCGCCAACGCTGGCGCAGTGGATCGCGATGGTCCACCCGGAAGATGTCAGCCGTGTCAGCACCGAGATGCGCCAGGCCATCCGTGGCGTAAGCCGCTTCGATACCGAATATCGGGTGGTGCGACCGACCGGGGAAATCCGCCATGTGCGGGCGATGGCCACCACGTCGCGCCATGAGGACGACACCACGCGCGCGCTGGTGGGTACCAACTGGGACATCACCGAGCAGCGCAGCCTGACCCGCGCGCTGTTCGAGGAAAAGGAACGGCTGCATATCACGCTACGCTCGATCGGCGATGCGGTGATCTGCACCGACCGCGTGATGCGCGTCACGTTCATGAACCCGATTGCCGAGCAACTGACCGGCTGGAGCATGGACGCTGCCATGGGCCAGCCGCTCGAACAGGTATTCCGCATCGTCGACGAAGACACTGACCTGGTGATTCCAAGTCCGGTCGAGCAATGCCTGGAAACGCTGCGTCCGGCCTACCTGCAGGAGGGCGCGGTGCTGCAAAGCCTGACCGGCGAACGCCATGACGTGCAGGATTCCGCGGCGCCGGTGCTGGCCAACGATGGCAGCGTGCTGGGTGCCGTGCTGGTATTCCAGGACATCACCACGTCGCGCGCGCTGCAGCGTGAACTGGCCCACTCGGCCACGCACGACGCGCTGACCGGCCTGCCCAATCGCGCCTGGTTCGAGAAACGGCTGCGCGAAGCGTGCGAGCACGCCCGCCTGCACGGGCACCGTACCGCGCTCTGCTTTATCGACCTGGACCGCTTCAAGATCGTCAACGACACGGCCGGCCACGGCGCGGGCGACGTACTGCTGCGCGAGCTTGGCTACGTGATCCGCCATCAGGTACGGCCCGACGACCTGCTGGCGCGCCTGGGGGGCGACGAATTCGCGCTGCTGCTCAAGGACTGCACCATCGAGCATGCCGAACAGGTTTGCCAGAAGGTCATCGATGCCGTGCGCGAGCGCCGCTTCCCATGGAATGGCCGCGTCTACGATGTCGGGGCCAGCATCGGCATCGCGGCCATCGACAGCGATGTGCCGCCCGTCAGCGAACTGATGAGCCGCGCCGACGTGGCGTGCTATGCGGCCAAGGCCGCCGGGCGCAACCGCGTGTCGGTCTATCGTCGCGATGAAAGCGACGCGCGGCGCCATCACCGCGAACTCGAGGTTGCGGCGGGTATCCATTCGGCGCTCGAAGCCAACCGCTTCCGCCTGTATGCGCAGGAAATCCGCTCGCTGCGCCCCGATCACGACGATGCGCGCCATGTGGAAATCCTGGTGCGCATGGTGGACGAACAGGGCACGCTGATCATGCCGGGCGCGTTTATCCCGGCCGCCGAGCGCTATGACCTGATGGGCCATGTCGACCGCTGGGTGATCCGCAACGTGCTGCAGCAATATGGCGACCGGCTCGCCGGCGTGCCAGGGCTGTCGGTATCGATCAACCTGTCGGCGAACTCGCTGGGCGAGCCATTCCTGCTGCCCTTCCTGCACGCGGCACTCGAGGATTCGGTGCTGCCGGCAAACCGCATCCGGCTGGAGATCACCGAAACCGCACTGATCAACAACATGACTGCCGCCAGCCGCGTGGTGGCCGACATGCGCAGTGCCGGGTGCACGGTGGCGCTTGACGACTTCGGCTCGGGGCTGTCGTCGTTTGCATACCTGAAGCAGTTTCCGGTGGACTACCTCAAGATCGACGGCAGCTTCATCCGCAACCTGGCCCGCAACGCCGTGGATCGCGAGATCGTCAGCTCGATCAACGACATCGGCCATCGCCTTGGCGTACGGACCGTGGCCGAATGGGTCGAGGACGAAAGCACGCTGCACACGCTGCGGGCGATCGGGGTGGATTACGCGCAGGGCTACGCAATCGGCAAGCCGATGCCCCTGGAGTCCTTTCTCGACACCTGCGAAAACGCCGCCGCCTGAGCCCATTCGCGCCTGCCGCGCGCCGTGATGCATCACGCATCACAATTCCTCTCAACGCCGTTCGGATTTCCGAACGGCGTTTTGGTTTCCAAGTCCGGATTTCCGAACCGCGCCTACGCAGCACCTGAAAAATCCCTTTGTATTCATCGATTTACGACTGTATCCAAGTGCAACAGCGCTGGCATGGGTCGTGCACTCTAGGGCGCCGCCGCAGGCAACATGGCCACGCCCCGCCGCCCCCGAAGAAAGCGACCAGCGGGGCCGGACCAGTACAAAGGAGGAAGTACCCACGATGACAAAACGACTGCCAACCCTGATCTTTGTTGCGATGCTGCTCGGCGTACTCGTCGGAAGCGCCGCGCATAACATGTCCCCCGACGCAGCCACCGCGAAATCGATTGCCGACCACCTGTCGATCCTGACCGACGTGTTCCTGCGGATGATCAAGATGATCATCGGCCCGCTGGTATTCGCCACGCTCGTATCGGGTATCGCCAGCATGGGCGACGGCAAGACCGTCGGCCGTATCGGCCTGAAGGCCATGGCGTGGTTCATGGCCGCGTCGATCACGTCGCTGTTGCTGGGCCTGTTGATGGCCAACCTGCTGGTGCCCGGCCACGGCATGAACCTGCCGCTGCCCGCCGCCGACGCCGCGTCGAACCTGAAGACCGGCGCGCTGAACCTGCGCGACTTCATTGCCCACATGTTCCCGAAGAGCTTCGTGGAAGCCATGGCCACCAACGAAGTGCTGCAGATCGTGGTGTTCTCGCTGTTCTTCGGCTTTGCGCTGGGCACGCTCAAGGACGGCGTGGGCAAGCCCGTGCTGGCCGCGATCGATGGCCTGGGCCACATCATGCTCAAGGTCACCAACTACGTGATGGCGTTCGCGCCGATCGGCGTGTTCGGCGCCGTTTCGGCCGTGATCACGGCGCAGGGCCTGGGCGTGCTGGTGGTCTACGCAAAGCTGCTGGGTAGCGTGTACCTGTCGCTGGCGCTGCTGTGGGCGGCGCTGATCGGCGGCGGCTACTTCTTCCTGGGGCGCGACGTCTTCAAGCTGATCCGCCAGTTGCGTGCGCCGCTGATGATCGGCTTTGCCACGGCCAGCAGCGAATCGGCCTATCCGAAGGTGATCGACCAGTTGTCGCGCTTCGGCGTGAAGTCGCGCATCACCAACTTCGTGCTGCCGCTGGGTTATTCGTTCAACCTGGACGGTTCGATCATGTACACGTCGTTTGCCGCGCTGTTCGTGGCGCAGGTGTACGGCATCCAGCTGTCGCTGACGCAGCAGGTCACGATGCTGCTGGTGCTGCTGGTGACCAGCAAGGGTATTGCCGGCGTGCCACGCGCATCGCTGGTGGTGGTGGCCGCCGTGCTGCCGATGTTCGGCCTGCCCGAGGCCGGCATCCTGCTGGTGCTGGGCATCGACCATATCCTCGATATGGGCCGCACCGTAACCAATGTGCTTGGCAACGCCATTGCCACGACCGTTGTCGCCAAAAGCGAGAACGCGATTGGCGCACCGGAACGCGCCGACGAGGATGACACCTCGGCGGACAGCAACACCGGCCTGACACCCGCTCAGGTCCTGGCCAGCAAGTAATCCTGCTCCAGGTGTGCCAGGGCCCGGCTGCCGATCAGGCAGCCGGGCCTTTTTGCGTTTACACACCCCGGCGCCGGGCCGGTTACGCCGGACGTAGTGCCGGGTGTGGTAAAACGTCGGCTTGCCGATGGCGGTGAAAGCCTTGCGAAAGGTCCGGGACGGAGCTTTTTGTCGCGAGAATTGTCCGATACGCCACCTGGCAACTTCCGCATTCCCGTATCCGCATGATCTTGTCCCCCTCCGACGGCGCAATGTCGCCGTGGCGCCGCGTTGCCCCATTCGTCGCCCTGCTCGCACTGGCCCTGCTGGTCACGGCAGCCGGCTGGCTGGGCTATCGCTATACCTACGACGCCGCGCTGGCCCGCCAGGCCGAGCGCGGCCAGGTGCAGATGCGGCTCTACACGCAGGCGCTGGAAAGCGAGCTGGCCCGTTACGACTATGTACCGAGCCTGCTGTCACTGGACGCCCGCATCGATGCGCTGTTGCGCGATCCCGCCGCGCCGGCGCGCGTGGCGCAGGCCAACGCCTATCTGGCGGCGCTGAACGGCCGCGCCGGCACGCGCGTGATCTACCTGCTCGACGCACGCGGCAAGGTACTGGCCACCAGCAACTACCAGCGCCCCGACAGCTACCTGGGCGAGGACCTGAGCTTCCGGCCCTACTTCCGCGCCGCCATCGAAGGCCAGCTTGGGCGCTTCTATGGTGTGGGCACCACGCGCAGCGAATCGGGGTACTACCTGTCCGCACCGCTCGGCGACCGGGACAAGCCGGTTGGCGTGGCGGTGGTCAAGATCGGCCTGGAACCGCTGGAAAACCGCTGGCAGGGCAACGACAGCCAGATGCTGCTGGCCGACGAGAACGGCGTGGTCATCCTGGCCTCGGATCCTTCGTGGAAGCTGGCCGCACTGCGCGCGCTTTCCGATGAACAGCGCGCCAGGCTCGATCGCAGCCTGCAGTACAACCGCGCGCCGTTGCCGCAGCTGGCACTGTCCACCGTGCGCGAGCTGGGCCCCGCCCAGGGCGGCGACGCGCTGGTGCGCCTGCGCCAGGGCCCGCCGATGCTGGCACAGCGCCAGGCATTGCCCGGTACCGACTGGGACCTGACCCTGCTGACCAATACCTCGCAGGCGCGCGTGGCTGCAATGAACAGCGCCGCGCTGGCCGGCGTGGCATCGGCATTCGTGCTGCTGCTGGCCGCGGCGTGGAACGTGCGCCGGCGCATCATCAGCGAGCGGCTCGCCGCACGGGCCGCACTGGAAGCTGCCAACAGCGAACTGGAACGCAAGGTGGCCGAGCGTACCGCCGACCTTTCCGCCACGAATCATCAGTTGCAGGCCGAAGTCACCGAGCGCATCCGCACCGAGACCCACCTGCGCCAGGCGCAGGACGGCCTGATGCAGGCCGGCAAGCTGGCCGCGGTGGGACAGATGTCGACCGGCATCGCCCACGAACTGAACCAGCCGCTGGCCGCGCTGCGCACGCTGTCGGGCAACACCGGCAAGTTCCTGGCACGCGGTGACTACGCCACGGCGCAGGACAACCTCGACAAGATCATCGGGCTCGTCGAACGCATGGGTCGCATTACCGGCGCGCTCAAGTCGTTCGCGCGCAATCCCGCCGCGGGCCAGCGCAATGCGGCGCAACTGGGCGAGGCCGTGGACAACGCGCTGTTCCTGCTGGATACGCGCGTGGCCGCCGTGGCGCCGCGCATCGAGCGCAGCATCGACACGCACCTGGCCGTGGCCTGCGACCCGAACCGGCTGGAACAGGTGCTGGTCAACCTGATTGGCAATGCGCTCGATGCCATGAAGGACCGCTCCGACGCACACCTCTCGCTGCATGCACACGAATCTGGCGGCATGGTGAAGCTGACGGTGCGCGACAACGGCCCGGGCCTGTCCGAAACCGCCTTTGCACGGCTGTTCGAGCCGTTCTTCACGACCAAGCCGGCAGGCGAGGGGCTGGGGCTGGGCCTGACGCTGTCGGCCGGCATCCTGAACGAGAACGGCGGCACCCTGACCGCCATCAACCACCCGGACGGGGGCGCCTGCTTTACGCTGGCCCTGCCGCAGGCGCGCGAGGAACTCCGCCATGTCGGCTGAACCCATCGATATGGCACAGGCAGCAAACGCACCGGCAGCGCTCACCGTGCTGATCGTCGAGGACGATGCCGATGTGCGGCTGGGCTGCGAACAGGCACTCAGGCTCGAAGGCATTGCCACGCGCGCCGTGGGCAGCACGGAGGCGGCGCTGCGCGAAGTGGAGGCCGGCTACGCGGGCATCGTGGTCAGTGATATCCACCTGCCCGGCGCCGATGGCATGGCATTGCTGCGCGAACTCGTGGCGCGCGATGCGGCGCTACCGGTCATCATGGTCACCGGCCATGGCGATGTCATGCTTGCGGTACAGGCAATGAAACAAGGCGCTTACGACTTCCTTGAGAAGCCGTTCTCGCCGGAACGCCTCGTGGCCACCTGTCGCCGTGCGCTCGACAAGCGCCGGCTGGCACTCGAAGTGGCCGACCTGCGCGCACGCCTGGCTGGCCGCGCAACCCTGTCCGCAAGCCTGATCGGCCATTCGGCCCCGATCGAACGGTTACGCCAGATGATTGCCGACATTGGCGACACCGCCGCCAATGTTCTGATCCACGGTGAGACCGGCACTGGCAAGGAACTGGTGGCACGCTGCCTGCACGAAGCCAGCGGTCGTCGCGCGAAGCATTTCGTGCCGATCAACTGCGGCGGCCTGCCCGAACAGTTGTTTGAGTCCGAGATCTTCGGCCACGAGGCCGGTGCTTTCACCGGTGCAGCCAAACGCCGTATCGGCAAGGTCGAGCACGCGGAAGGTGGCACGCTGTTTCTCGACGAGATCGAGAGCATGCCAATGCCGATGCAGATCAAGCTGCTGCGCGTGCTGCAGGAGCGCGTGGTGGAGCGGCTGGGATCGAACCAGCCTGTACCGGTCAACGCGCGCGTGGTGGCCGCCACCAAAGCGGACCTGCGCGAGATGGCCGATGCCGGCCAGTTCCGTGCCGATCTGTACTATCGCCTGAACGTGGTCACGCTGGAGCTGCCGCCGCTGCGCGAACGACGTGAAGATGTGCCACTGCTGTTCGAACATTTCGTGGCGCAGGCCGCGCTCCGCTTCGAACGCGAGGCCGTGCCCGTTACGCCCGCGGAGCTCGCCGCGCTGGTGGCTTACCCGTGGCCAGGCAATGTGCGCGAATTGAGAAATCTGGCCGAACGCCACGTGTTGGGACTGGGCTGCGACCCCCGGCAGGGCAGCACCGCGCCTGCCGCGTTGCCGCTGGCGCAGGCGGTCGAGCAATTCGAGCGGGCCTTGATCGCCGATGCACTGCGACGCCACGACGGCAGCCTCACGCGTGCCGGTGAAGCGCTCGGCGTAGCCAAGACCACGCTGTTCGACAAGCTCCGCAAGTACGGCCTGTCATGAGTCAGGCGCCATCGACGTGCCGCCTCGCGCAAACAATGTGTCAAATGTATGCAATTCGGGAACCCGCATGCCCGATGGAGAGTCTGTGATCCTGTACGCGACGCCGGCGGCATAAATGTCAATCATCATGACCTTTGTCCACCGAGTCGACTTGATGTTCGTTAAACAACAAAAGTGTGACGCCAATCATTGCTTTCCCTGTGGCAACGAATCATCTTGAAGCCATACTATTGGCATTCGGCATTTTGGGCACTATCGACGTGTCCACCCTGCAGCAGTAGATCGCAGGTGCAGCAAACGTGCACGGCCACCTGAAGCCGTTGCTACGTCAACCAGAGCACAAAGCAACAAAGACCGGCCGGGGAGCGGGTCGCAAGCATCAGGGTCAGTATAAAAACAGCAGCCCGGTCAATGACCGGCGTGGCGTGTCCGAGGGCGCCACGCAGTGCGCAGGTTGCACTGTGCCGCTGATCGACACTACGGGTGAATGGATGAAACTGGATCCGGAACTGGCTGACAAGCCGTACTACAGCACGCGAACCGCGGCAAAGCTTCTTAATGTATCGCTGGGCACCGTCCAGAAAATGGTCGAACGCGGGGAACTTGGCGCGTGGAAGACCAATGGTGGCCATCGTCGCATCCACAAGGAAACCGTCCATCGGCTACTGGCAAACCGGGCAATGCCCGATTCCACCGTCGAGCACAACCTTGATCTCGTGGTCTTCCATCCGAACCACACGGAAGCACAGCGCATCAGTGCCCAGTTGGGCAAATGGTCGCTCCCGCTGAAGACCCAGGTACTCGAGGACGTGGTCGACACCGTGATCACTTCGGTGGATGCACACCCGCGCGTGGTGCTCTACTACGTCGAGGAACTCAACGACGCGGAGTCCGCCACGATCGAGAAGCTGCAGAATTTTTTCTCGCGGCAGCGCGTGATCTTTGCAGTGATTACCAATCGGCAGGCCTATGACGGCGTGGCCGATGCACTGCAGCAATGGGGCATCATGGTGTTCCTGAAGACCCCCTCGCTCGAGGAAATCAAGGGCTTCCTGCGCGCGCAACTGATGATGGGACGGGCTGGCGCCTGATTCACGCGTTGCCCCGGCATCATTGCAACGGCCCGGACTTCATCTCCGGGCCGTTTTTCCGTGGCAAGGCACCTCGCACCGCGTTAAGCGAACGTCAATGTTCAGGCAATGAATGCAATGCTTCATTCATTGCAGACATTACGCGATGACGACCGCATCGACGTCGGTCCGCGCGGCATCGCCCAAACCAGTTGGTGAACTGTCGTCGGCATCCATCATCCAGCCATAGAGGTTGCGCGGATCGGGGGGCATCGCCACGAGCTCGACATGCCGGCCGGCATGGCGCGCCAGCGCAGCCGCATGCAACCAGCGCAGCGCGGAATAGTCCTCGAGCGCAAAGCCCACCGAATCGAACAGCGTCACCTCATCGGCCGATACGCGACCCGGTGCCGCGCCGGACAGAACCTCCCATAACTCGCTGACCGGTGCCTCGGGCCATTGCTGGATCTCGCCCTCGATACGCGACTGCGGCGCGTACTCCACCACGATGCGTGCCCGATGCAGGATGTCGGCATGCAACTCGGTCTTGCCTGGACAATCCCCGCCGACCCCATTCAGATGCATGCCTGCTTGCACCATGTCGGGCAACAGGATGGTGGCGCGCGTCTTGTCGGCCGTGACCGTGGTCACGATGTCGGCACCCTTCAACGCCTCGCGTACCGATTTCACGGGCACGATGGTCAGGCCCGGCACATTTGCGAGATTGCGCGCCAGCCGCGCAGTGGCCGAGGGGTCGATATCGTAGGCACGGATGGTCGAAATGCCGAGCATCGCGTGAAATGCCAGCGACTGGAATTCGGCCTGCGCGCCATTGCCGATCAGCGCCATGACACGTACCCCGGGACGTGCCATGGCTTTCGCGGCCAGGGCCGAAGTGGCGGCGGTACGCAATGCGGTGGCCAGTGTGAGGTCGGACAGCAGCAGCGGAAAGCCGGTTTGCACCTCGGACAGCATGCCGCACGCCATTACGGTCGGCAGCGCGTGTTGCGCGTTGCGCGGATGTCCGTTCACATACTTGTATGCGTACTGCACGCCATCGCTGACCGGCATCAGTTCGATCACGCCTACCGGCGAATGGCTGGCCAGCCGTGCCGATTTTTCGAAGGCGTGCCAGCGCAGGAAATCCTGCCGTACGCAGTCGGCCAGTTGTACGATGGCTTGCCGCACGCCGATGCCGCGCACTAGCGCAGCCACATCGCCAGCGTCGAGAAAGCGGGTCAGCGCGGTTTCCTTGAGCGTTTGTTTCATGGCGGGCTCCCGGTCATGCCGCGGCCGCACGACGCACTGGCGTGCTGGTGCGATCGAGTCTTAGCGTCATGCAATACGCGCCGCCGCCCGACATCATGTACGGTGCGAGGTCCACCTCATGCAACTGGTAACCGCGCCGGCCGAGTTCCTGGCGCAGATGCGGCGTGGTGCGCGTCATCACCACCTGATCGTCGAGGTTGACGGCATTGACGCTGAAATGGCGCAGGTCGTCCGCGCTGGCCTCGATGCGCAGAGCCGCCGGCACGCGCGCACGAAGCACCTTCAATGCAGCCTCGGTGAATGCGGGCGGGTAGTAAAGCACCTCGCCACCTGCCAGCGGACAGAAGCAAACATCGAGGTGATAGCTCTGTTCCGTCGCCAGTTCCAGCGCCACGACCTCCTGGCCGAAGTGTGCAGCCATGGCGTCGGCAGCCTCGTGCGACGAGCGTGGGCCAAAACCGGCCCAGAAGTGCCCGAGCCGTGCATCCCAGATACAGTCGCCGGCACCTTCCTGGTAGCAACCTTCGGGCAGCAGGGCAACCTCGTTGATCAGCCCGCGTGCACGCAGGCTCTCGAAGATGCCCGCGAACGGCTGCTCTTCACCACGGCGCTGCGGATAACGAAAGCGCGCCAGCACCGCCTTGCCATCGAGCACCACAGCCGCGTTGGCCGGAAATACCATGTCGGGCTGTCCCGGCGCACCTTCGGCCACTTCCACCGTAAAGCCAGCCTCGCCCAGCGCGGTGCGCAGCGCATCGAACGATGCCGTCGCATGGCGATGCATGCCTCCGGGATCGCGCGCCCATGCCGCCGGGTCCATCCACGGATTGATACTGTAGGACACGTCGTAGTAAGTCGGGGCGACTAGCAGGATGGTCGGGCGGTCAGTCACGGAGCTCTCCTCGTTGAATCGGAATGTTTTGCCATGAGTGAATTCTGGTGCCCCTGCGCGTCAACGAATAGTTAGCAAACTGGACAAATTGCTAAGTACGTTTGACAATTTGCCAGAGCTTGCTGGCAATTCGCCAGATCCGTACCGGAACATGATGGGAGAGCGCGATGGATGCCACGGATCGACAACTGCTGGGCCTGCTGCGCGACAACGCGCGCATGCCGGTGACGGCGCTGGCCACTGCGCTTCGCGTGTCGCGCGCCACGGTGCAGAACCGGATCGCCAAGCTGGAAAAGGAAGGCCAGATCGTCGGCTATACGGTGCGTCTCAAGCCGGAAGCCGAGCCGCACCGCATCCGCGCCTGGATGACGGTGGCCGTGGAAGGCAACAAGGCGCGCCAGGTGTTGCAGGCGCTGCGCGGAGACCCCAACGTGCAGACGCTGCATACGACCAACGGCCGTTGGGACATCATTGCCGAACTGCGCGCCGATACGCTGGAGCAGTTCGACCGCACACTCGACCGGATCAGGCTGGTCGATGGCATCTCCGCCACCGAAACCAGCATCCTGCTGTCGAGCTACAAACTCTAGGAGGCCCTGCCTGCCAGTGGCGCCTGGGTACCGCGCAGCTTTTCGCGGCGGGTTTCCTCGTGCAGCAGATGCCCGCTCGGCGCCAGCAGGTCGCGCAACGACACAATGCCGATCAGTTGCATCGATGCCAGGCTGTCGACCACCGGCATGCGTGCCACGCTCAGCGCCGCCATCTGTCCGGCCGCGGCCCGGCCGGTCTGCGATGCCAGCAGTACCGTGGGCGTCCCGCTGCCATCGCCCTGCACGCTCACCAGATCGCCGCAGCACAAGCCCGCATCGTCACCGGCATGCGCCGCGGCAATGGCCGTGCGATGCAGCATGCCCAGCACGCGCCCGTCGCGCACCACCGGATACGCGCGATGCGCGGCGTGATCGCCGAAATGGCGCGCCAACGCATCGGCCACCGACAGGTCTGCGTCGATCGACACTACCTCGCGCGTCATCAACTCGTCGACGTGTGAGCGCTCCAGCGGGTCCACGCCATATTCCCGATAGATATGCAGGCCGCGGCGCGCGATCTTCTCGGTCATGATGCCGCGCTTCATCGTCAGCACGGAGAATCCATAGGCCACTGCCGTGGTCAGCAACAACGGCAGCAGGGCCTCGCTGTCATGGGTCAGTCCGAACGCAAAGACAATGGCCGTCAGCGGTGCGCCGAGCACACTGCCCAGCACCCCGGCCATGCAGACCAGCGCCCACAACGCCGGCGATCCGCCCGGCAGCATCGGTCCCAGCACTACCCCAAGTCCGGCTCCCAGCATCAGCAGCGGGGCCAGCACACCGCCTGACGTACCCGAGCCCAGCGCGGCAATCCAGATCACGGCCTTGACCGCCAGCAGTGCCACGGCCACTTCGAGCGCCAGCCGGTTGTTGAGCAGGTCGCCGATCACGTCGTAGCCGACGCCCAGCGCGCGCGGCTCGAGGTAGCCACCAATGCCCACCACCAGGCCGCCGATAGCCGGCCACCACATCCAGTGCATGCGTAGCTTGCCGAACCAGTCTTCGGTGCGATACAGCGCCAGCGTTAGCGCGGCACCGAGCACGCCGCACAGCAACCCCGCGAACACGCAGGAGCCCAGGGCCACGGTACTGGCAGGTGCGGTCTGCAGCGGAAACAGCGGCCCCGCCTCGAACACGAACGGCCGCAGGAAACCGGCCACGGCGCATGCCAGTGCCACCGGCAGCAGGCTGCGCGGGCGCAGTTCGAACAACAGCAGTTCAACGGCCAGCAGCACCGCCGCCACGGGCGTGCCGAAGATTGCCGTCATGCCCGCGCAGGCACCGGCCACCAGCAGCGTCTTGCGTTCGGCGGCGGTCAGGTGCAGGTACTGGGCCAGCAACGAAGCAATCGAACCGCCCGTCATGATGATCGGCCCTTCCGCGCCAAACGGGCCGCCGCTGCCGATCACGATGCCCGACGACAGCGGTTTGAGTACCGCCACTTTCGGCGACATCCGGCTTTTGCCGAACAGCACGGCCTCGATGGCCTCGGGGATGCCATGGCCGCGGATCTTGTCGCTGCCGTAGCGCGCCATCAGGCCGACGATCAGCCCGCCGAGCGCCGGCACGACGATCACCCACGCGCCCAGCGCATGATGGGCCGGCGAACGCTCGGCAAACGACAGGGTCTGGAAAAAGAACAGGTTGGTGAAGAAACGGATCAGGTTGACCAGCACGAAGGCCGCGCCGGTGCTGATGGCGCCGATCAGCAGCGCGATGCCGGCCAGCATGGGCAGGCGGCCGTTCGCGGCGTAGTCCCGTTTCTCGGAATGGTGCAATGCGGAATCAATGTTCATGGACGGAAGCCGGGGGCGGCTTGGATAATGCGGAGGGCACAGCCAGCGGAATATATCACGCCATGATATATTCCGCTGGCCCCCCGCCACCTCATCGTGGCTCCCTCTAACGCCCCCAGCCCCCGTTCTCGATGCCGCCCGCATTCGACCGTTCAAACCCTGTTGCCGAAGCACGCGCCTGGCTCCGCACATTCGTGCCCCTGCCGATCGCCGCGAACCGTCGCGAGCGCTTCAAGAGTTGCCTGGGCGCCCTGCTCGGCCTGGCGCTGACCGAATGGATCAGCCGCCAGTTCCTGCAAGGCTTCAATCCGTGGTTTATCGCCCCCATGGGCGCTTCGGCCGTGCTGCTGTTCGGCGTACCGGCCAGTCCGCTGGCGCAGCCATGGTCGATCATTGGCGGCAATCTGGTGGCGGCCACGGTCGGCGTAGCCTGCGCGCGCTGGATTCCCGACCCGGGCCTGGCTGCCGGCATGGCGGTGGCCGGCGCCATCGCGCTGATGTTCATGCTGCGTTGCGTGCACCCGCCCAGCGGCGCGGTGGCCGTGACGGCCGTGTTCGGCGGCCCGGCGGTGCAGGCGCTGGGCTTCGGCTTTATCGTGATGCCGGCGGCAATCAATTCGATGCTGCTGTTGCTCAGTGCGCTGGCGTTCAACAACCTTACTCGGCGCCGCTACCCACACCGTCCACCCGAGCCGGCCTCGCAGCATCACACCAGGGACGTCCCGCCCAGCAAGCGCGTGGGCTTTACCCGGGCTGACCTCGATGCGGTGCTGGCAGCACGCAATGAATTCCTCGATATCGAGGAAGACGATCTCGAAGCCATCCTCGTGGCAGCCGAACTGCGTGCCTATTCGCGGCGTTTTGGGGATGTGCGTTGCGAAGACATCATGTCGCGCGACGTGGTGGCCGTGCGCCCCGGCCAGTTGGCCGCAGACGCGGCCGCGCTGATGACGCGCCACCACATCAAGGCGCTACCGGTGATAGACCGCCAGCGTCGTTTGCTGGGAATCGTCACGCAGAGCGACTTCTTTCGTGCGTATCGCGTGAACTCGCGGCGCGTCAATGGTGCGGTGCGCGACCTGATGACGCGTACGGTGGTCACGGCGCGCAGCGACCAGCCCATCGTCGACCTGGCCCAGGCGTTTTCCGATGGCGGCCTGCATCACGTGCCAGTGCTCGACGCACACAAACGCGTGGTGGGCCTGGTCACGCAATCGGACCTCGTGGCCGCGCTGCTGCGCAACACCAGTCCGACGGCCTGAACGCCGTGCCGCAGCGTGACGCCCTGATTGTGATGCACTGAGCGCGGCGGTGCTCAGGTGCAATCGTTGATCCGGCAAGGGAAAACCCGGACCATTCATTGATTTCCGCTATGCTTACGGCGTTCTCGCAACATGGACGCCAGGCGGCGCGCGACAATGAGTTCCGGACAACTGATAGAAAAGCTTGCCGCGGTCTTTGCACTGATCGTGCTGATTGGCGGCTCGCTGCTGGTGCTCGCGCCGTTTGCCACGGCGCTGGTCTGGGGCGCGATCCTGGCCTATAGCTCCTGGTATCCCTACTCGGTACTGTCGCGCTGGCTCGGCAACCGGCGTGGCCTGGCCGCGCTGGTGTGCGTGCTGATCGCCGCGATCATCGTGCTGGGCCCGTTTGTCTATGCCGGTGCGAGCTTTTCCGCCCACCTCGACGAACTGACCGGCCTGGTCAACAGCTACGCCGAACGCGGCTTCCCGCAACTGCCCGAGTGGCTCAGCAGCCTGCCCTACGTGGGCCCGCAGTTGCAATCGAGCTACGACAAGATCATTCACGCCGATTCCGAGATGGTCGCCAACCTGCGCAAGCTGATTGCGCCGGTGGGCCATGCGTTGCTGGGCGCGGGGCTGTCGATCGGCGGCGGCCTGGGCCAGCTGGCCCTGTCGATCATCCTGGCATTCTTCTTCTATACCGGCGGTGAACTGGCGGTGGACTGGCTGCGTGGCGGCATGCGGCGCGTGGCCGGCGAACGGGCCGACCACCTGATGGCACTGGCCGGCGGCACCATCAAGGGCGTGGTCTACGGGGTGCTGGGCACGGCGTTCGTGCAGGCGGTGCTGGCCGCCATCGGTTTCTGGATCGCCGGCGTGCCCGGCGCGGCCATCCTTGGCTTCATCACGTTCTTCCTGTCGGTGGTACCGATGGGCCCGCCGCTGGTCTGGATTCCTGCGGCGCTGTGGCTCTACCACGGCGGCGAAACCGGCTGGGCCATCTTCATGGTGGTCTGGGGTGCGGTCGTGGTAGGCATGGCCGACAACGTGATCAAGCCCTTGCTGATCAGCAAGGGCACGGGTCTGCCGCTGATCTGGATCATGATGGGCGTGCTTGGCGGTGCGCTGGCATTTGGCTTCCTCGGCGTGTTCCTGGGCCCGACGGTGCTGGCCGTTGCCTATGCACTGCTGCGAGACTGGACCATCGGTACGCAGGAACGCCCTGCCGTGACGGCGGTCACGCCGGCCCCACCGTCGCAACTGACGCCCGACGCCTGAGCCGCATGCCGCCACTTACACCCGCGGCGCCACACCCCCCGGAGCAGGACCTGCACCGGCTCGTGGCATGCGAATACTGCGACGCGCTCTATGAACGTACCGCGCTGGAACCGGGCGAGCGCGCCACCTGCCTGCGCTGCGGCGGCGCGCTGTATCGCGAGAGCACGCGCGCTTACCGGCGCTTGTTGCCACTGGTGATTACCGCGCTGATCCTGTTCCTGGTATCGAACACCTACCCGATTGTCGAGATGGATCTCAAGGGCGTGCGCACCGAAACCACGCTGTGGGGCGCGGTGCAGGCACTGCATTCCGATCACATGACGCTGGTGGCCATTCTGGTGTTTGGCACCACGATCCTGTTCCCGTTGTCCGAGATGCTGATGATGTGCTACCTGCTGGTGCCGATGGCGCGCCATCGCATGCCGCCCGGCTTCGACCGCATCGTGCGTGGCATTCGCCAGACCCGGCCATGGGGCATGATCGAGGTCTTCATGATTGGCGTGCTCGTCACCGTGGTCAAGCTGTCGACCATGGCCCAGGTCATTCCAGGCGTGGCACTGTGGTCGTTCGGCGCGCTGGTGGTGGTACTGGCCGCGATGCTGGCCTTCGATCCGCGCGAACTCTGGCATTACCTGGAACCGGCAGGTGCCGACGAGGTGCCGCCACGGGATTCCTCAGCATGACCCCGCCGAATCCGTCACCGCCCAATCCGTCGCCCAATCCGCCGCGCGCGTCACGCACGGCCCAGGCGCGCGAGCAGTTGGCGCGCTCGCGCCGCGTAGCGGCCGACGTGGTGGCCGGCCTGACCGACGACGACGAACGCACGCCGCTGGCCCAGGTGCCCACGGCCAGTTCACGCGGACTGCTGTCGTGCCACGCGTGCGACCTGGTAAGCCCGATCACGCTCGATGGCGAGCCGTGTCCGCGCTGCGGCGCCACGCTGCACCGGCGCAAACCCGCCAGCCTGGCCCGCACCTGGGCCTTCCTGCTGGCGGCGTTCATCCTCTATATTCCGGCCAACCTGCTGCCGGTCATGATCACCCAGTCCATCCTGGGCACGCAGCGCGATACGATCATGTCGGGCGTCATCTACCTGTGGCTGTCCGGCTCGCATCTGCTGGCAGGCGTGGTACTGATTGCCAGTATCGTGGTGCCGCTGCTGAAGATGGTCATCCTGACACTGCTGCTGGTGTCGGTGCAGTTCAGGTCCACCTGGCGCATTCGCCAGCAGACCCGGCTCTATGGACTGGTCGAAGTGATTGGCCGATGGTCGATGCTCGATATCTTCGTGGTGGCGTTGCTGGCCTCGCTGGTGCGGGCCGGTGCGCTGGCCACCATCATTCCCGGGGCCGGGGCACTGGCCTTTGCCTCGGTCGTCGTCTTGACCATGCTGGCGTCGCTAAGCTTCGACCCGCGCCTGCTATGGGATTCGCTCGATGCGAATGCCCCACCGAAATTGCCGGAATCCGACAATGACCGATCCTGATACTCCAAACTCCTCATCCGGCTTGCCGCAACCGGCACGCAAACGCCGTGCGCGCTGGCTGCCGTCACTGGTCTGGCTGATTCCGATCGTGGCCGCCATCGTGGGCATCTCGCTGCTGGTCAACACGCTGGCCTCGCGCGGTCCGGAGATCACGATCACGTTCCGTACTGCGGAGGGCCTGACGCCGGGCAAGACCGCGGTCCGTTACAAGGACGTCGATATCGGGCTGGTCAAGTCGGTACGTCTGGCGTCGGACCGCTCGCATGTGCTGGCCTCGATCGAGCTGACCAAGGACGCCGAGAGCTTCGCGGTCAAGGACACGCGCTTCTGGGTAGTGCGGCCTCGCTTTGCCACGAGCGGTGTCTCGGGACTCGAAACGCTGCTCTCGGGCGCCTATATCGGCGTGGATGCCGGCAAGTCCGGCGAATCGACCCGCAGCTTCACGGGCCTGGAAGTGCCGCCCGTGGTAACCACCGACGCATCGGGCAAGCAGTTCGTCCTGCGCGCGCAGGACCTGGGCTCGCTCGACATCGGCTCGCCGGTCTACTACCGTCGGGTGCCGGTGGGCCAGGTCGTGGCCTACCAGTTGGAACCGAACGGACGCGACATCACGCTGCGCGTCTTCGTCAACAAACCCTACGACAAGCTCGTCACGGCCGACACGCGCTTCTGGCACGCCAGCGGCGTCGACCTGAAGCTCGATGCCGGCGGTCTGAAGCTGTCCACGCAGTCGCTGGTCACGGTGCTGCTGGGCGGGGTGGCCTTCCAGGCGCCGGACAACAGTGGCACGCAGACCGCAGCCACCGAGAACACGCAGTTCCTGCTCGCCTCCGACCAGACCGAGGCCATGAAGGAACCCGAGGAACTGGCACCAACGCTGGCGGTGCTGAACTTCGACCAGTCGGTGCGCGGCCTGGCACCCGGCGCGCCAGTGGACTTCCGCGGCGTGATCGTGGGACAGGTACGTTCGATCGGCATCGAATACCAGCGCGACAAGAAGGCATTCCGCATGCCGGTGGTGGTTGAACTCTATCCGTCGCGCATGGGATTCCGCGAGCGCGACGTTGCCGACGAGACACGCAAGCACGCGATCGTGCAGGGACTGATCAAGCGCGGCATGCGCGCGCAATTGCGTACGGGCAACCTGCTGACAGGACAGCTGTACGTGGCACTCGACTTCTTCCCGAAGGCCCCCACGCCGAAGGACCTGAACCTCGACGCGCCGATGCCTGAGTTCCCGACCACGCCGGGTGCCTTCGACGAACTGCAGGCCAAGCTTGGCGAAATCGTCAACAAGATCGACAAGGTGCCATTCGACCAGATCGGGCAAGAGGCACGCACGGCGATGGTATCGATGAACAAGATGCTCGAAACCGCGGACAAGCTCGTGGTCCAGCTCAATGGCGACGTGGCGCCGCAGGTAACGTCCGCGTTGCAGGACGCACGCCGCACGCTGGCATCAGCCAATGGCACGCTGGCATCGGACGCGCCATTGCAACAAGACACGCGGCGCATGATGCAGGAACTCACGCGCACGGCGGTCTCGCTGCGCGCACTGACCGATTACCTCGAACGCCATCCCGAGGCGCTGCTGCGCGGCAAGACGGAGGACAAATGATGACAACCACGACGAAGCTGGCTGGAATCGCGCTGGCGGCCGCCCTGCTGCATGGCTGTGCATCGCCCGAGCCGCGTTACTACACATTGTCCGGCGGCGCGGCAACCACGCCTGCCAGTCAGGGCGCGAAACCGCTCTGGATTGAAGTGGCTCCGGTGCGCGTGCCCGAGCGCCTCAACCGCGCGCAACTGGTGGTGGCGGATGGCACCACCGGCGGCGTGAAGGTGCTCGACCAGTCGCGCTGGTCGGCACCGTTGCCCGACGAACTGCGCGACGCGCTGTCGCAACAGTTGCAAGGCGGCCTGGGCGCCGTGGACATCTATCAGCAGGGCCTCTCGGAAGTGGAGCCCGTGTTTCGCGTGACGACGGAAGTGGTTCGGCTCGATGCCGAGGTCGGCCAACGGGCCGGCGCGACGATTGCATGGACCGTGCGCCGCCTGCCCGATGGCAAGGTGCAGAGCGGCCGTACGGAAGCCGATTTGCCGGCGCCGGGGCAGGTTGATGGCGTGGTCAATGCGTGTCGCCAGATCGTTGCGGCCACCGCATCCGATATTGCCGCAGGCGTGCAGTCGCTGCGGGTCCAGCCTGGCACTACGCCGGCCCGCTAGTCCTCGGGGCCGCCTTCGGCCAGCGCCTGCGCGCGACGTGTGGCGCGGCGGCGCTCGGCCTCGGCCATCGCGGCCAGACAGGCCGCGGCATCGCCATTCACCAGCCGCACGCTGCAGGCCAGCATCAGGTTGATCGGCAAACCGAAGTTCTCGACCACGTAGCCGCGTGCGTCGCGCGCATCGCCATCGTCATCGGTGGTAACGCGCACCCGTTCGAGCAACGGGCCGGTATCGGCCGCGTAGCCCCACACGGTCTTCTGCAGCGCTACTGCGAATCCGACTTCGAACGCCGTACCACTATCGGGTTCACCGGGACCGCGGAAATCATCGAGATTGGCCATCACGATATCGGCTCGACGGATCAATGCAATATTGGCCTCGTAGATCCATTGCGCGGTGTCGGGACCTGGCAACCCTTGCGGCGCAGCCTTGTCGAGCGGATACAACCCTTCGAAACCGAATTGCGCGCAAAGCGATTTCAGCTGCTGGCCCCAGGCCAGTGCATCCTTGCGAAATACGTCGAATCCGGCGAGGTAGATGGTCTTCATGGCGTCACCTTGAAGGAGAGGGACGGATGAAGGATACCTCAGTGTTGGCGACAGGAAGCTCCCCTCTCCCACGATAGTGGGAGAGGGGTTGGGGGTGAGGGCATTGAGGTTCAAATTGCGACTAGTCTCGGCTTGAACCGCCGACCCTCTCCCCCGCCCCTCTCCCGCGTGCGGGAGAGGGGAGCAAACCATTGGCAAGCGGGCCGATTACGGATTGATGGCCGGGTGCTTTAGCGCGTGCGCGGCCTCGGCCATGTGTTGGCGATAGTTGCGCTCGTCGGGAGACAACCCCAGCTCGCCATCGCGGTACGCCATCGCCAGCGCCTGAATCGACGCCGGATGCTCGCGTTCGGCGGCCGCTTCATACCAGGCCACCGCGCGTGCATCGTCGCGTGCCACGCCTTCTCCTTCGCGGTACGCGTTGGCCAGCATGAACATCGCCTGTGCCACGCCACCATCGGCCGCCACCTTGAACCAGCGTACTGCTTGTGCCGGATCGGCGGTGCGGCCATAGCCACCGCGCAATAGCAGGCCCAGATAGAGGGCTGCCCCGATATCGCCCGCGCGCGCAGCGGCCTCGAGCTGCTGCCATGCCAACGGCAGATCGACGTTACCCGATGCCAGACCTCCGAGCATTGCCGCCTTGCCTAACAGGAACTGGGCGCGCACATGGCCACTATCGGCCGCGAGTCGAAGCCAGCGCTCACCGTCGGCGCGAGCTTCGGCGTCGGGGCGTGCCAGCAGCGCTTCACCCAGCGCTGCGCGGGCCTGCGTTTCGCCAGCAGCTGCGGCCCGTTGAAGCCGGCGCAGGGCCGCCGTGTCTCCGGCGGATGTGGCCATCAATTGCCATTGCGCAATTTCCGCCTGGCGCGTATCGGACTGATGGCGCCAGACCGCGGCGCCGGCCACGCCGGCAGTGGCCACCGTCACGGCCAGTACGGCAGCCAGGAACGATGGGTGAATACGCGGCAGGCGCCGTGGCGCAACATGTACGGTCGTAGCGGTAGCTTGCATCGGATTACTGGTTGAGATCGATCTTGTACTTCGACAGGTTCTTGCCAGAGCCATCGTCGGCGGCGACCAGCGTCACGCCCGCAACGCCACCGGCTGCTGCCTGCGCGAGCATGCCCACACCCGAGCTGAACACCACGTCGCCCGAGGTGACCACCTTGGTGAAATGCCAGCTGCGCGCGTTGCCGTTCGCGGTACGCGTCACGGCGCCAAGCGTCTTGACGTGGCTGATCAGCACGTCACGGTTGGCGTCGGGCGACGCGTAGACCGTCTTCGTACCATCGAGGCCCGGAAAATTTCCGCCACCGCTGGCGCGATAGTTGTTGGTGGCCACGATGAAATTCATCGCGGCGGTCACCGTTGCACCCTTGTAGGTCAGGTTCTTGATACGGCTGCCAACCGGCTGCGTAACGTCGATCTCGTACTGCATGTCCGGATCGGTGAACATGTCGAAGTTGTAGCCCGGGAACGTGCTGATCAACTGCTGTTCGGTGGTCTTCGACGGGTCGATCTGATTGAAGCGCTTTGCCGCCGTTTCCAGCCACGCCTTGACCTCGTCGCCGTTGACCTTCACGGCATAGACCGTGTTCGGATACAGGTAGAGGTCGGCTGCGTTGTTGATGGCAAGATTGCCTGCCGCGACGTCGGTGTAGTCGTTGCCTCCGCCGAAGCCGCTCTTGAACGGTGCCGAGACGGACAGCACCGGCAGCGATGCAAGTGCCGGCAGATTGGCGGCGATGTAGTCCTTCACATATGCGGCCTGGGCCTGGTTGACGATCTCGATCGCACCCGGATCACCCACGTCGGCGAAGTAGCTGGTCATGCGGTAGTCGGTGGTGCCAATCGGCGTCTTGACGTACTGGATCGTGGCCTGGTGTTCGGTATCGATAGCCGACGCCACGCTCGCGTCAGCGGCCACATAGGTCTTGTCGGCATTCTGGGTCGAACGCGCTTCGACCTTGGTATTGGTGCGATCGACGCTCCACGCCTTGCCGTCATGCGTTAGCGCCAGGTTCACCACACCGAGATGCTTGCCCCAGTAGTTGGCCATTACGGTCGGCACGCCGTTGACGGTACCCTTGACCTTGTCGACGCCAGGCAGGTTGAACTGGCCCACCGTGCTCGCTGCATCGGGGAACACCTGGTGCGAGTGACCGATCAGCATCGCGTCGACGCCCGCCACCTTCGACAGGTGGTAGCTGCCGTTCTCCATGGTCGGCGAATACGTGGAATTGTCGAGGCCACCGTGCGAGATCACGACGATCAGGTCGGCACCCTTCGCGCGCATTTCGGGGATGTACTTCTGCGCGGTTTCAACCACACCTTCGGTGTAGACCTTGCCATCGAGCCAGCGCTTGTCCCAGCTCAGGATCGCGGGCGGTGCAAAGCCGATGATGCCAACCTTGACCGGTACCGGGATCGTCTTGCCATCGGGGCCGGTGGCGCTGAGTGTCTTCGTCAGGATCGCGTACGGCTGGAACAGCGGTTGGCGCGTCTTGACGCTATACACGTTGGCAAGCACCTGCGGGAACTTCGGACCCGCGCATGCCGTTTGCGCAGCCGGGTCAGGCAGTCCGTCGACATTGAAGCGGTTGCCGGTGACCTGGCTCAGGTACTGCAGGCCATAGTTGAACTCGTGGTTGCCAATGCCGCCGCCGTCGAAACCGGCGGCGTTCATGACCTTGTACATGGCCAGCGCCTCGGTGCATGAGACCGGCTTGACCAGCGCCTGGTAGTCGGACAGCGCGGTGCCCTGGATGGTGTCGCCATTGTCCAGCAGCATGCTGTTCGGGAATTCCGCGCGCGCAGTCTTGATCAGCGTGGCAACCCGTTCGAAACCGATTGACTTGTCTTCGGCCAGCTTGAAGTAGTCATAGCTGAGCACGTTGGTGTGCAGGTCGGTGGTTTCCAGCAGGGCCAGCGTGGTCTTGGTTCCCGCCGGGATCGACGCGACGGTGCCGCCGTTATTACCGTTGTTGCCGTTGCCGGCGTTGTTGTCGTCGGAGCCACAGGCGGCCAGCGCCGTGGCTACCGCGGCCGCCAGCATGGCAGCCCGGATGCGATGGAATTGCATGGTCTCGGATTCCCTGTTGTCTTTTGATTTTTTTGGCCTAACCCGGCAATTGTCGGAATCCGGCATGGCAGGAAAGTGGCGAAACGACGTCATTCCGATGACAATCGTTCAAAATATGACAAAAAAGTCATATATGAAAATGCAGTGCGGGCAGGACCATTATTCCGATCCGGTGAAGTGCCTTATCCATCCGCGCAATTGACGCTGCGTTATATAGGCGCTTATATTGCGAATGGTGACAATCGTGCACTCCACACGCCGTACGCCGCACAGCAACCCTTACCAACGCATCCGCCATGAACCTCCGTACTTCGCCCTTTCTGCGTCGCGCCGCATCCGGCGCCGCGCTGGTCGCCCTGACCCTGGCCGCACCGTCGGCCTTCGCCGCCGACCTGGTGGTATCCGCCGCCGCGAGCCTGACCAACGCGTTCAAGCAGCTGGGCGAACAGTTCGAGCGTGCGCATCCCGATACCAAGGTGGTGCTGAACTTCGGCGCGTCCGACGTGCTGATGCAGCAGATCGTCAAGGGCGCGCCGGCCGATGTGTTCGCCTCGGCCGATCAGGATGCAATGAACAAGGCAGAGACCGAAAAGGTGGTGCAGGCGGCCACGCGCAAGGATTTCGCGGCCAACGCCATCGTGCTGATCGTGCCCCATGACAGCAAGCTCGGCATTGCCTCGCCCAAGGACCTGACCCGCGCCGACGTCAAGCGCATCGCCTATGGCAATCCGTCGTCGGTGCCGGTCGGCCGCTACACCAAGGGCGCGCTCGAAGCGCAGGGTCTGTGGGACGCCGTGGCCGCCAAGGGTGTGCCGGCCCAGAACGTACGGCAGGCGCTGGACTATGTGGCGCGCGGTGAAGTCGATGCGGGCTTCGTGTTTGCCACCGACGCAACCGTGATGCCCGACAAGGTCACGGTGGCTACGCGTGTGCCGACCACCACGCCGGTCACCTACCCGATCGCGGTGACCGCGCAAACGAAACAGGCGCAGCAGGCCAACGCGTTCGTGCAGTACGTGTTGTCGGCCGAGGGCCAGGCTACGCTGGCCAAGTACGGCTTCCAGAAGCCGTGATGCCCTGCCACACCGCAACGCTGCAATAACTGTCTGAAGTCACTGCCATGGATGCTGTCTGGGTTCCGCTACTGCTGTCGCTGAAGGTGGCGGGATGGGCCACGCTGCTCAATACGATCCTTGGGGTGGCGGCTGCCTATGCCATCGCGCGCTGGCGCTCGTCGGCGCGCGACGTGGTCGATGCGATCCTGACCTTGCCGCTGGTGCTACCGCCCACGGTACTGGGTTACTACCTGCTGGTGCTGGTGGGTCGTCGCGGTGTGTTTGGCGCATGGCTCGAAAAGCTCGGCATCGAGCTGGTCTTCACCTGGCAAGGGGCCGTGCTGGCCTCCACGATAGTCGCCTTCCCACTGGTGCTGAAGTCCGCGCGCGCCGCATTCGAAGGTGTCGATCACCAGCTTGAGAATGCCGCCCGTGTACTGGGCATTTCCGAGGTCGGCATCTTCTTCCGCGTGACGCTGCCGATGGCCTTGCCCGGCATTGTCGCGGGCGTGCTGCTGGCATTTGCCCGTGCGCTGGGCGAGTTCGGCGCCACGCTGATGGTGGCCGGCAATCTGCCGGGACGCACCCAGACGCTCTCCGTGGCGATCTACGAGGCAGTGCAGGCAGGCAATGACGACACCGCCAACCTGCTGGTGCTGGTCACGTCCGTGACCTGCGTCGTGTTGCTGGTGGTGGCCGCACGGCTGGTACCGCCCGCGCAACGCGGTACCGGCGATGTCTACGAACGACGCAGATTCCGGCACGAAGCCGCCACCAGGTGAAATTGCCATGAGCATGCAGATCACCGTCCGCAAACGCATGGCGTCGCAGGATCGTCAGTTCGCGCTCGATATCGCCTTCGAATCGGATAGCCGCCGCATTGCCTTGTTCGGACCATCCGGCGCCGGCAAGAGCCTGACGCTGCGCGCCATTGCAGGACTGATGGCGCCCGACAGCGGCCGCATCGTACTCAATGGCCGCACGCTGTTCGACAGCGCGACCGGCATCGACGTCCGCCCGCAGGAACGCCGCGTGGCTTACCTGTTCCAGGACTACGCGTTGTTTCCGCACCTGACGGTGGCACAAAATATTGCCTTCGGACTCCGGCAAGGCTGGCGCAATCCGGCACGCCGGGCATTGCCGCCCGAAGCCGCACGCTGGGTCGACGCATTTGGCCTGCGCGAAATCGTCAATCAATATCCCGCCCAGATCTCGGGCGGCCAGAAACAGCGCGTGGCGCTGGCCCGTGCACTGGTGGCCCGGCCGGACATCCTGTTGCTCGACGAACCGTTCTCGGCGCTGGACCCCGCGCTACGCGTACGCATGCGCGAGGAACTGCGCGCGTTGCAGGAAAGCCTGGACGTGCCGATGCTGATGATCTCGCACGACCCCGAAGATGTGGAAGTGCTGGGCGACCACGTGCTCGAGATCCGCGATGGCCATATCCATGCCAGCGGGCGCGCGCACCGGCACCCGCCGGTCTATGCGCAGGAAAGCGCGCGTATCGCCTAGCTTTTCCGGCTTGCCGACAGATCGCCTACCGATCGCCGAGCAGCAGTTTCGCGGCGATCGCCCACATGGTCAGGCCCACCACTACTTCGAGTACCTGCCAGGCACGCGGCCTGGCAAAGATCGGCCGCAGCAAAGCCGCGCCATAGCCTAGCGAGAAGAAGAACAGGAACGATGCCGTCATGGCACCCGTGGCAAACGCGGGTTCGTGACCTGCGAACTGTGTCGACACCGACCCGATCAGCACCACGGTATCGAGCCAGACATGGGGGTTGAGCCACGTGAATGCCAGGCAAACCATCAGCGTGGCCGATAGCGGACGCGCTTCGGCATCGCTGGGCACCAGGGCATCGTGCGAGCGCCACGCCGTCCACAGGCTGCGCCCGCCATACCAGACCAGGAAAGCCGCGCCGCCATAGCGCATGGCATCGCCAAGCCACGGCAGCTTGCGGATCATCACCGAGAAGCCCGACACGCCCATGAAGATCAGCGCGGCGTCAGACGCGGCGCAAACCAGGCAGACCCAGAACACGTGTTCGCGGCGCAAGCCCTGGCGCAGCACGAACGCATTCTGGGAACCGATGGCGAGAATCAGCGACAGCCCAAGGCTGAAGCCGGCGATGGCAGCATGCATGACAGGATCGGAAATGGAAACGGGCGCCCTGCGAGGGCGCCCGGAAACCGGCATTTTATCAGTGCTGCAATGCGTAGTCGCTACGTCAGATCATGGTGCCCAGGATCACGCTCGATGCCTTGAAGATGGCCAGCGCGCGCGTGCCTTCCTGCAGCGCCAGCTCGTGCAGCGCCGTATTGGTGATGATGGCCGCGACCGTACCGCCCCCATCGAGATCGAGCACGACCTCGGCATTGACCGCGCCAGGCACCACACGCGCCACCACGCCCGGCAACTGGTTGCGGGCCGATAGCCTGAGCGCCGGGTCTGGCAGGCCGATCATTACCGACGATGCCTTGACCAGTGCAAATGCCTCGGCACCAGGCGCGAGGCCCAGTGTCTCGACGCTTTCGTGCGTAATGGTGGAAACGATCTGCTGACCGCCGGGCAACGCCAGCGTGACCTCATCGTTGACCGCGCCGGTTTTCACGGCTTCGACGCGGCCGAACAGCTTGTTGCGCGCACTGGTCTGGATCATCATGCGTTGGATCAGGTGAAGGTCATCAGGATTCGCATCGGACATCGCGCCCGCCTTTTCCAGATGGGCGATGAAGCGCGCATGCTCGGCCTCCATCGCGCGATAGGTTGCGATCAGGCGCTCGGCACGTTCGGTCAGTCGCGTGCCGCCCCCGCCCTTGCCCCCCGCCGCGCGCACCACCAGTGCTTCACCAGCACTGTTGTTCATCGCATCGATGGCATCCCACGCGCCTTTGTAGCTGATGCCCACTGCGCGTGCGGCGGCCGTGATCGAACCGTGTTCCCCGATGGCGGCCAGCAGCGCGATACGCTCCTTGCCGCCCCAGTCCTGCTTGCCGGCGCGGAACCAGATGGCACCCTGGAGTTCAAGCATGCGTGGATATATGCGAAGTGAAGATGCCGTATGGTAACGCCAGTCCGCCGGACTGGCGCAATCAGCCAATCAGCTCTGGTGCGCAGGGATATACCAGCGCATCACACTGCCGGCAAAGTACTGTTTGTCGAGTTGCCGCAGCAGGCGCCATGCGGTGAAGGCGTCCACCGCCAGATCCACCCAGGCCCACGGGTGATTCGGATCGCCATCGCGTACGATCTCGATGGAGTTGACCGGCGCGTACACCTTGAGCTTGTCGCGCAGCATCTCTTCTGTGACATCACGATGTAGCCCGCGAATCAGTACCTGCATTGCATCCTCTCCCGGTAGGAAGTGGTGATGCGTGTATTGTAGGCCGCGCATCGCATTGTGGCAGTTGGTCGATGCGGCTATCGCACGTTTCATGCCATGATGTGCACGCCACCATCCACGTACACGGTATTGCCCGACACCCGTCGCGCATATGGCGTGGCCAGGTAGGCCGTGGTGAACCCCACGTCCATGATGTCGACCAGTTCGCCCAACGGCGCGCGGCCGGCGGCTTCCGCCAGCAGCAGATCGAAATCCTTGAGTCCCGACGCGGCACGGGTCTTGAGCGGCCCCGGCGAAATCGCATGCACGCGGATACCTTGCGGTCCGAGCTCATAGGCAAGGTAGCGGCAAGAGGCTTCGAGTGCCGCCTTGACCGGGCCCATCAGGTCGTAGTTCGGTACCACGCGATTGGCGCCGTCGTAGCTCATTGCGAACAGCGTGCCGCCCTGCCCCATCAAGGGCACCGCGCGACGGGCCATGCGGATGAACGAATGGCACGAGACATCCATCGCACGCGCGAAACCTTCCGCCGACGAATTGATCAGGCCACCCTGCAAGTCGGCCTTCGGCGCGAACGCAACCGAATGCACCACCGAATCGAGCCGTCCCCAGTCGGCTGCAATACGCGCGAACAGCGCATCCATCTGCGTCTCGTCCTCGACGTTCAGCGGCATCAGGATCGACGCGCCGATCTGTTCGGCCAGTGGCGCCACATGCGGATACGCCTTGTCGTTCAGATAGGTCAGGGCCACCTCGGCACCAAGTTCATGGAACGCGCGCGCGCAGCCCCACGCAATCGAATCCTCATTGGCCACGCCCACCACCAGAACGCGGGCGCCAGACAACGGCGGGTTGGGTACTTGCACCATGTGAAGTCTCCTGCGGAGTCGCGATCTGCTTTCCCGATTGAAACGCGTTGCCCTCACCCCCGCCCCTCTCCCGCGCGCGGGAGAGGGGAGAAAACCCGAGGTCAGGTCTCTTCTTCCTGTGTCGCCTTGCCGTGGTCGGTACCGAACAGCTCGGCGACCTCGCGATAGCGTGCGAGCCACTCCTCATCCAGTGGACCGCCAACGGTCAGCACACGATGCGCCAGCACCATGATGCGGCGGCGCTCCTTCATGTCGGGCACCAGCTTCGGCAAAGCCTCGATCGCGCCTTGTGGATCGAGACTGACGATATAGCTCTGCCGGCGCACTGCATCCTTGAACTGGGCCAGCGTGATGCGCTTCTCCGGTGGATTCTCGCGCGCCAGCTTGCGCAGCAGGTTGAACGGTCGCTCCTCGATTGCCGAGCGGCCTTGCGTAACGTACGACAGGATGCGCAGGAATGCATCGAGCGAAGTGCCCGTGCCGATCTCGCGCTCGGCCTCGCGCCGCCGCAGGTCGGCCACCTCCTTGCGCAACGCCGTAATGGCCGGCGACTCGGCGCGTTTGGGCGTGGCCGTCATGCCCAGCAGCGCTGGCAGCCACGGCCCACCGTAGATCGATTCGAACATCCGCTCCTGCCACGCATCGCGTGCATCGCGGTACTGGTCCAGCGAGCGCACGATCTGGTCGGACATCGCTTGCTGCATGAGCAGGAACGGGTTGTCCGGCGACACGGGCTGCCGCGCGTCGCGGACAGCCGGCGCCATGGTGGCAATCCACTGCATCCACGGATTGGTGTCGCTGGCCAGCGAGCGTTCGAGCCGAGACGGGTGAACTGCGCGGATGGCCTCCGCCGTGGTCTCGTTGGACATCGCACGCACGAATGGCGAGGCAAACGTGTCGTACAGATGCTGGTTGATCTCGGCCACGCGGCGCACCACCTCGAACGGTTGCTCGTCGTCGCGACCATCGTCGAGCGCGAGGATATCGTCGATGGTACGCCGTTCAAAACGCACCAGGTAGCGCCCTTCGATCAGGTCGCTATGCGGTGCCTCAGGCGCGACATCCTCGATCTTGGCCTCATACAGGCCCGGCGGCAGCACATCGATCAGGTCCAGCGCGCAGAACAGTTCGGAGTGTTCCTTGTTGGCTACGCTGCCCGACACGAAGATGCCCAGATGCCCGATCGACGGATGCAGGCAATAGACAATGGTCTGCTCGTTGGCCACGAGCTCGTCCACGTTCGCGTAAAGATCGGGAATCCAGTTCAGCGCCTGCTGCGGCGGCGTGATGTTGTCCCCCCAGGAGGCAAACACGATCACCGGCGAGCGTACATTGCGCAGGTCGATCACGGTCTGGCCGTCCTTGCTGCGCACCTCGCCGGCAGTCAGGTGATTGCCGACGAACAGGTTCTGCACGATCCAGTCGATCTCGGCGCGGTTCATCAGGAAATGGCCGCCCCACCAGCGCTCGAACTCCAGGAAACGCGGGCCTTCGGTATCGGCCTTGGCGTAGACGTTGTAGAGCTTTTCCCAGAGCGTGTTCGAAGGATTGAGCTTCTCGAAGTTCTGCACCAGCCAGGCGCCATCGAAGCGCCCGTTGCCCATGTCCGCCGCCAGCGACGACAGCCATGTGCCACCCAGCAACCCGCCCGCATAGCGCATCGGGTTCTTGCCGCGCACGCCCGACCAGTAGGCCACCGGTGCACCGGCCAGCAGGATTGGGCCGGTAACGTCGGGCGCGGCCGCCGCCAGCATCAACAGCGCCCACCCCGCCTGGCAGTTGCCTACCACGAACGGCTTGCCCGGCGACTCGGGATGACGCTCGGCCACCGCTTGCAGGAACTTGCCTTCGGTACGCGCCACGTCCTCGATGGTCTGCCCCGGACAGGGGTCGCGGAAGAACGTGATGAAGTAGCACGGATGCCCGGTGCGAATCGCATTGCCGATCTCGCTGTCGGCCTTGAAGCCGCCGATGCCAGGACCATGACCCGCACGGGGATCCATCACCACGAACGGCCGCCGGGTCATGTCGGTAGGCGTTTCGGCCGGCGGCACGATACGCAGCAATGCGTAGTTGACGGGCCGCGGCAGGCCGCGCCCGTCGATCAGCACTTCGTGCTCAAACACCAGCACCGGCGGCATGCCGCCGCGTTCGTGCTCGGCGGTTTCATTGCCGCGGGTTCGCAGGATATCGAGGAACAGGATCGAGCGTTGCCACGCATCGATACCGTACTCCCATGCGGCGTGTGCCAGCGGGGTCATCGGGACCGGGGGAAACGTGGCGAACGGGGAAACCGGGGATGCCGAAGATTTCGGCGATTCGGTGACAGGGGCGTCCTGCCCGGGCTTCTGTCCCGCAACAGGTTGGCGTGCATTCATTTCCGTTTCTCCTTGGGGATTGGCGGACTTGGAAGGTGCAGCGAGAGGGCGAGCAAGCAAATCGCTTGCTGCGATGCAACAGCAAAAATCTACCAGTGTCTGCGCCGCATGACAACCGGCACCAAAGACCTACTGGCTGACCGCTCCGTATATGACACTTGCAAGTCATTCCGGGGCGCCGGACATTCGCCTATACTGCCGCAAGACGTTTGCGCAATGCAGCATCCGTGATTGCCGTTGGATGCTGCCTGACGGAATCACCGGTAACCGCCCATGCCGACACCCTCGTCCACCGACAAGTACGCCTTGCTGCTCGCCCGCTGCGAGGGCCTGCCGCCGATTCCCACCGCCGTGGCGCATCCCTGCGACTACTCGTCGCTGGATGGCGCGCTGGAAGCAGCGCGGCTTGGCCTGATCGTGCCGATACTGGTCGGGCCCGCGGCGCGAATCCGTGCCGTGGCGGCCGAACATGGCCTGGCCCTCGGCGACACCGAGATCATCGATGCGCCGCACAGCCATGCTTCCGCCGAAGGCGCCGTGGATGTGGTGCGCACCGGCAAGGCCGAACTGCTGATGAAGGGTAGCCTGCACAGCGACGAATTGCTGCATGCCGTGGCACGCGGCGCCAGCGGCCTGCGCACCGAACGGCGCCTTTCGCATGTGTTTGCGATGGATGTGCCGAACTATCACAAGCCACTGTTCATCACGGACGCAGCCGTCAATATCTTTCCCACGCTCAATGAAAAGGCCGATATCGTGCGCAACGCCATCGACCTTGTGCGCGTACTTGGTATCGAACGGCCCAAGGTTGCCATCCTGTCGGCCGTGGAAACCGTTACCGACAAGATTCCGTCGACCATCGAAGCCGCCGCGCTCTGCATGATGAGCCTGCGCGGCCAGATCGAAGGCGGCATCCTCGACGGCCCGCTCGCATTCGATAACGCAATCAGCAAGGCAGCGGCGGAGACCAAGGGCATCAAGTCCGACGTGGCGGGCGACCCCGACATCCTGCTCGTGCCAGACCTGGAAGCCGGCAACATGCTGGCCAAGCAGTTGACCTTCCTGGCAGGCGCGGAAGCCGCGGGCATCGTGCTCGGAGCGCGCGTGCCGGTGATCCTGACCAGCCGCGCCGACAGCGTGCGCGCGCGCATCGGCAGTTGCGCCATCGCGGTACTGCTGGCGCATGCACGGCGCACCGCCGAAGCCGCGGTCAACGTCTGATCCTGCAAGGAGTACCCACAGCGTGAGCACAACGCATCCCGTCATCCTGGTTGTCAATGCCGGCTCATCGAGCGTCAAGGTATCGGTCTATGTGGTGCCCGAGTCCGCGCATGAAAACGTCGATATCCAGCCCACGCTGGCCGCGCATGGCCAGATCGAAGGCATTGGCGTGGCACCGCGCCTCGTCGCACGCATGGCCGACGGGCGCACCGTTGCCGACGAGCGCTTCCCGTTGGAGCAGATCGCCGATCACGACGCCGCATTCCGCCTGATTCGCCTGACCCTGAGCATCGGATTGCGCGACACGCCGCCCGTGGCGATCGGGCACCGCGTGGTACACGGCGGCAGTGAATTCTCCGATGCCGTGCGCATCGACGACGGCGTAATCGCGAAACTCGAGGCGCTGGTGCCTTTGGCACCGCTGCACCAGCCGCACAACCTGACGGCGATCCGCGCAGTACGTAGCGCCGCACCCGACCTGCTGCAGGTGGCCTGCTTCGACACCGCGTTTCATGCGGGTCATGATCCGCTGGCGCAGTTGATGGCGCTGCCCTACGAGTACTACGAGCAAGGCGTGCGTCGCTATGGTTTTCATGGCCTGTCGTATGCATATATCGCGCGGCGGCTCAAGCAGGTGGCGCCCGACCTGGCGGAAGGCCGCGTCATCGTGGCCCATCTCGGCAATGGCGCCAGCCTGTGCGCAATGCGCGGCGGCCGGAGCGTGGAATCGACCATGGGTCTGACCGCGCTCGATGGCATGCCGATGGGCACCCGCTGCGGATCGATCGATCCCGGCGCGGTGCTGTACCTGGCCGCGCAAGGCATGGACGCCGACGCGATCCAGTCGATGCTCTATGGACAGTCCGGGCTCAAGGGCATCTCCGGCATCAGCAGCGACATGCGTGCGCTGCTGGACAGCGACAGTCCGCGCGCAAAGCTGGCAGTCGATTTCTACGCATATCGCGCCGCGCAGGAGATCGGCAAGCTGGCGGTCACGTTGGGTGGCCTTGATGCGCTGGTGTTCACGGCCGGCATCGGCGCCAACTCCCCCGATGTGCGCGCACGGATCTGCGCGCACCTGACCGACCTGTTTGGTGTGGCCATCGATGCCGCAGCCAATGGCGAGAACTGCCAACGCGTCAGCCGCGATACGAGCCGCGTACCGGTGCTGGTGTTGCCAACCGACGAGGAAGGCATGATCGCGCTGTCGACGGCAAGGATACTGCGCGAAAACGGCGGGTTGTAAGTGAGTTTAAGCTCCCCTCTCCCGCTTGCGGGAGAGGGGTTGGGGGAGAGGGCCAGCGGTTCAAATTTCGATCGTCGCGTCTTGATGTGCCGGCCCTCTCCCCCGCCCTTCTCCCATTTCATGGGAGAGGGGAGCAAACCATTGGTTTGTGTTAGTCCTCGAGATAGTGCGCGCGCAATCGATCCACATCGATATCGAGTCCTTCAACGAATCGCTCGACACTCCCATACGCTTGCCCGATCGCATCCATCGATGCCTCCAGATATTCGGGCCGCACATCGAGCAGCGGCATCATGACATCGGGCGATACCCCGATCTGGCTTACACCAGCCAGAATCCTCTCGTTGAAGCCACGATTCCAGTGGTTCGACTCAAGATAGTTGGCCACGATATCGTCCTGCGCGACACCCAGTACGCTCAGCAGCAGCAGTGACGCAAAACCAGTACGGTCCTTGCCTGCAGTGCAGTGGTACAGCAGTGTGCTGCCTGCCTCGGCATGGCGCAGGAACGCGCCAAACGCGTCGCGATAACGCACCGGAAAATCGCGATAGACATCGAGCATGAAGCCATGCATCTGGGTCGCGCTGCTGGTGCGCAGGCGTGGCATCAGTGCATCCATGGACATCGAGCCGTCCAGCACGGGTACGGCCAGCCATTGGAAGCGTTCGCCGAAGACTGCTTCGGCCGGTGACTTCTCGCCCGGCGAGCGGAAGTCGACCACGATGTCGAGTTCCAATGCGTGGAGCTTGTCGAGGTCGGCGGCACAACCGAGTGCGGGATTGGCACTGCGGTACAGCTTCGCCGGCTTGATACGTCTACCCTCCCGCCCAGTCAGTCCACCCAGGTCACGCGCGTTGGCAATGGTCTCCAGATCCAGGCACGGTCGCATGCCGGCCTGGCTTGTTCCTGCGATATCGGTTTTCATCAGGCTGCGCGGGAAACCTCGGACTTCAGACCGGGGATGGATAGCGCGGCGTGCGCAGCACGCCCTTCTCCCGCTTTTCCTCTGTAGGGGCTATCTTTGGGACGGAAGTGGTAGCCATATCCGTCTGCCCGCTGCACCAGCGAACAACGGCTATGGCTGATTCCCTGCACGACGCCATTCGGCGTCTGGATGTTGAACGAGCCTGACGCGCGAACGGCAACGCGGCCCGCATAGGTTCCCCGCTTCTTTCCGCTTGGCACGATGGCGCGCACACGGTCGCCCGTCTGGAATCCCTTTACCTGCTTCTGGCGCATGAGGTAGCCGCGCGGGAACCCGGTAGCCGTCAGCCGCGTGCGCTGATAGCTACCGCGCCCCGTCGCCTTGACTTCAAGTGTGGGACACTCCCAACCGGTGATGGCCTCAAGATTGCCGACACATGCCGCATCCAGTGCATGGGTCTTGGGAATGGTGTGAATGGCTCGGTTGAACTTGGTTTGGCCTCCCGATGCGAGTTCAAGGGGCAGCCCCATGGCCTGCAAGGCGTTCGCCAGCGAGCACGGCATCAACGGCTTGCCATTGCGGTCCAGCACAAACACCGACATGATCGGCTCCTATTGAATAGCTGCCCTTACGGGCCTTGTAACGCCTCCCTTTCGGGAGGTCTCCCCTCGGGCATGTTGTGCAGCAGCTTGGGCTTGCGCCCGGCGATGGCCCGTTTCGTAGCTACCCGTGCCTTGTCTGCAACCATCGCTTCCAGAGCCCGGAACTGAGGAAGCATTCCGGGGTGGGTCTGCGAACTTCTACACAACGTAGCGGATTAGTTACCGCTTGCCCTGGTCAACCCCGAGCTCTTTCAAGCTCCGCCCTTTAGGGCGGGGTAGTTGACATCTTTCTGGCGTATCACATCACACGCATTCGAAAATGTTCAGCATCGGCGTCAATTATTTCAGATCGCCAGCTTCGAAGACAGCCTGCTTGCCAAGATAACCCGCCAACCATTGCTACACCTGCAATAAGGCGTTTCTCTTGACAAATTCTGATCTGACAACGATTTGATCCAACGCAAACTCGCGAGCCCGGCAGTCTTGGCACACCCACGTGCAGTTCACATAATGACCACATGTCGAACGCGGCGATCCTGCGTCGCGACGCGTCCGACAGGCTGCTCCACACAAGGGATGTCACCATGCCTGATCCGCACACCTCTCCTGCCGCCCCCGGTGCCCCCACCGCGGCCGTTGCCGCACCGGCCGCACCGAAGCTTCGTATTCACTGGGGTCTCTACGCCGCTGTCCTCGTTCTGATCGCGGTACTGCTGATTCCAATGCCGCCCGACCTGCCGGTTGCCGGCCAGCGCATGCTGGCGATCCTGGCCTTCGCGGTGGTCGTGTGGATCACCGAAGCAGTGACCTACGAAACCAGCGCCATCATGATCACGTCATTGATGGCGGCACTGGTCGGCTTCGCGCCGATGGTCAACGATCCGAACACGATGTACGGCACATCGCGCGCGCTGGGCATGGCGCTGGCCGGTTTCTCGAACACCGCACTGGCACTGGTAGCCGCGGCGCTGTTTATCTCGGCGGCGATGACCGTCACCGGGCTCGACCGGCGTATCGCACTGGTCACGCTCTCGGCCATCGGCACCAGTACGCGGCGTATCCTGATCGGCACGATTGCGGTCACGATCATCCTGAGCCTGGTAGTGCCCAGCGCTACGGCTCGCAGCGCCTGTACCGTGCCAATCATGATGGGCGTGATTGCCGCGTTCGGCGTCGACAAGAAGTCGAATATCGCCGCCGGCATCATGATCATGGTGGCGCAGGCTACCAGCGTGTGGAACGTCGGTATCCAGACCGCCGCCGCGCAGAACCTGCTGACCGCGGGGTTCATGGACAAGCTGCTTGGCGAACGCGTAACCTGGCTGCAATGGCTGGTGGCCGGCGCACCTTGGGCCATTGTGATGTCAGTCGTGCTGTACTTCCTGGTGCGCTGGTTGCTGCCGCCTGAAACCGAAGCCATCGCCGGCGGTAAGGAAGCCGTGCAGAAGGAACTGGCCGCGCTGGGGCCGATGACCGGGCCGCAGAAGCGCCTGGCCGCCGTCGCCATTGGCCTGCTGCTGTTCTGGGCCACCGAAGGCAAGCTCCATTCATTCGATACCGCCACCATCACGTTCGTGGGCCTGGTGATCCTGATGATGCCGCGCATCGGCGTGATGGACTGGAAGACGATGCAGCAGCGTACGCCGTGGGGCACGCTGATCGTGTTCGGTGTCGGTATCAGCCTGGGCACTGCACTGCTGACCACGCAAGCCGGCCAATGGCTTGGCAAGTTCGTGGTCACCCATTCGGGCCTGGCCGACCACGGCACGCTACTGATCTTCGCCATCCTGGCCGCCTTCCTGATCCTGATCCACCTGGGCTTTGCCAGTGCCACCGCGCTGACCGCGGCATTGCTGCCGATCCTGATCTCGGTGTTGCAAACCTTGCCCGGCGACATCAACAAGGTGGGCATGACGATGCTGCTGGGCTACACCGTGAGCTTCGGCTTCATCCTGCCGATCAACGCGCCGCAGAACATGGTCTGCCTTGGCACCGACACGTTCAACGGCAAGCAGTTCGCCAAGATCGGCATACCGGTCACGATCATCGGCTACCTGCTGATGCTGCTGTTCGCCGCCACGTACTGGCGCTGGCTCGGCTGGGTATGACGCACGGCTGAATTTTTCCCGAACCTATCAAAGCCCCTGCCATGAAGCTGACACTGGACACCGCGCGCACCTTTGCGCGCAACATACTGATCGCACAGAATGTGCCGCACGACATTGCTGACGATGTAGCCGAACATCTGGTCGAAGCAGACCGCTGCGGCTATGTCAGCCACGGCCTGTCGATCCTGCCCAACTACCGTCGCGCCATAGATGGCGGCAGCGTCGATATCGCAGGCCGCGCGGAATGCGTGCTCGACCGCGACATGCTGATGGTGTTCGACGGTCATGGTGGCTTTGGCCAGCACGTCGGCAAGAGCGTGATGCAGCAGGCCATCGAGCGTGTGCGCCAACACGGGCACTGCATCGTCACGCTGCGCCGCTCGCACCATCTGGGCCGCATGGGCCATTACGGCGAAATGGTAGCGGCGGCCGGCTTCGTGCTGCTGAGCTTTACCAATGTAATCAACCGCACGCCGGTGGTGGCTCCGTTCGGCGGCCGCGTGCCGCGCCTGACCACCAACCCGCTGTGCTTTGCGGGCCCGATGCCCAATGGCCGGCCACCGCTGGTCGTGGATATCGCCACCAGCGCCATTGCCATCAACAAGGCGCGCGTGCTGGCGGAGAAAGGCGAGCCGGCTCCCGAGCACAGCATCATCGATGCCGACGGCAATCCAACCACGGATGCGTCGGTGATGTTTGGCGAGCGGCCCGGATCGCTGCTGCCGTTCGGCCAGCACAAGGGCTATGCGCTCGGCGTGGTTGCGGAACTGCTGGCGGGCGTGCTGTCGGGTGGCGGCACCATCCAGCCCGACAACCCGCGCGGCGGCGTGGCCACCAACAACCTGTTCGCGGTGCTGCTGAACCCCGAGTTCGACCTCGGGCTGAACTGGGAACGTGGCGAGGTGGAAGCGTTCATCGAATACCTGCACGACACACCCACCGCGCCCGGGTTCGACCAGGTGCAGTACCCCGGCGAATACGAGGCCGCCAATCGCGCATTGGCGGCGACGCATCTCGATATCAACCCGAATATCTGGCGGAACCTGGAAACGCTGGCGCAGGAACTGAAGGTCGAGGTACCGGCCGGGTAGGCGAACATGCGCTCCCCTCTCCCGCCATGCGGGCGAGGGGAGAACACAATTGGCCCTTCACTCCTCGGACCTTTCCGAGACAAATGGCACAATACGCGCCATGCAACGTCTCTGGTCCGCTTTCGTCAAGTTCGTGCTGCTTGCCATCGTTGGTGGCATCCTGCTTCTGTCTTTTGCCGTCCTGATGGCCAACCGGCAACTGCCATCGCTCGATGCGCTGATGGCGTTCCGGCATTCGTCCGGCTATGTGAAGCTGGGAGACTTCCCACATACGCTACCCGAGGCCGTGGTCGCCATCGAGGATGACCGCTTCTATCTGCACGATGGCGTCGACTATGTGGGCGTGATGCGCGCCGGCATTGCCAACCTGTCGGATGAACTGTCGCAAGGCGCGTCGACCATCACGATGCAGGTGGCGCGCAACTTCTTCCTGTCGCGCCAGAAGACCTATACGCGCAAGCTCTACGAAATCCTGCTCGCCTACCGCATCGAAAACGCGCTGGGCAAGGACGAGATCCTCGAGCTCTACCTGAACAAGATCTACCTGGGCCAGGGTGCCTATGGCTTTGCGGAAGCCGCCGATACGTACTTCGGCAAGCCGGTCGATCAACTCACGCTGGCCGAATGCGCAATGCTGGCCGGCCTGCCCAAGGCGCCTTCGGCCAACAACCCCGTGGTCAACCCGCGCCGCGCGCGCCAACGACAGACGTATATCCTGCTGCGCATGATGGAACTGGGCCGCATCACGCGTGCACAGTACGACGCAGCGCTGCTTGAACCGCTGCGGCTGCGTTAGGCCTGTGGTGTCAGCGGGCGCCCGACTGTGGCGCCCTGCCCGTGCATGCTAGCCTGCCACGACCGGACCACACCGGTGCTAGGCGGAGGCAGCCATGGAAGGACTCTGGGGCGATATCTACGGCACGCTGCGCGCGGAGTTCGCGGACGTGCCCGATGTAAAGGAACTGACGCGCATCCTGTTGCGGCTGACGCTGGCCGTGTTTCTGGGTGGCCTGATCGGCTACGAGCGCGAGGCGGCCGGCAAGCCGGCCGGCCTGCGCACGCACATGCTGGTGGCGATGGGGTCGGCGCTGTTCGTGCTGGTGCCGTTGCAGGCCGGCGTGCCACTAACGGACATGAGCCGCGTGCTGCAAGGGCTGACGTCCGGCATCGGCTTTCTCGGCGCCGGTGCGATCATCAAGCTCAATAGCGAAGAGGATGTGCGCGGGTTGACCACGGCCGCCAGCATCTGGACCGTTGCAGCCATCGGCGTGGCCTGCGGGCTGGGCCGGGAATCCACTGCGGTCGTCGCCACGCTGTTCGGGCTCACGATCCTGCAGATCCTCTATCGCATCAAGAAGTAGCTTCAGGAGCCTTGGGAAGGCTTCAGGCTGCTTCCCGCAGCGTCACCTCGAACTTCTCGCGGTGACGCGCCACGGCTTCCTTGACGATCGGCTCCACGCCCTCGCCGCCGGTGCTGTCCATGTGCGCCAGGAACGCCCGCTTCATGCGCGGCTCCCAGAACTTCTTCACATGCCCGGCGATATCGCCCAGCGCTTCGTCGTGATCGGGCATGGCCTCGAAGAAGCTGCCGATCTGGTTGGCCATCTTGACCAGGTTCTCGATATGCATGCCTGACCTTATTCGGTATGGAATCGTTGGGGATGGCTGTAGACCACCATCGTGCCGCCGCGCACAAAGCCGGCCAGCGTGATGCCGGCCGTGTCGGCCAGGCGTACGGCCATGGCGGTGGGACCGGACACGGCGGCCAGCACGCCGGCGCCGATGGCCGCGGTCTTCTGCACCATCTCGTAGCTGGCACGGCTCGTGACGATCACGGCGCCGTGCGCGATATCTTCTTGCCCGCTGCGCGCCAGTGCGCCGGCCAGCTTGTCCAGCGCGTTGTGCCGGCCCACGTCCTCGCGCACCAGCGCAATCTCGCCATCGGCCCGCATCCAGGCAGCCGCGTGCGTGGCACCGGTGTCGCGCAGCAGCGCCTGCCGCCTGTGCAACGCGGCAAACGCGTGCTCGAACGCGCGCGGATCGAAGCTCGCCTCGCTGTGCACCGGCGGCGCGATGCGCATGACCTCGTCGAGCGATTCGGTGCCGCAGAGCCCACAGCCGGTGCGGCCCGCCAGCGTACGACGCCGGCCCTTGAGCTCGACGAACGCACCGGTGGCAATCTCTACCTTCACTGTGATGCCCTGCGCGCCCGACTCCACGTCGATGCCGTAGATGTCGCTGGCCGCGTCGACGATGCCTTCGCTCAAACTGAAACCCACGGCAAAGTCTTCCAGGTCGGCCGGCGTGGCCAGCATCACCGCGTGCGAGATGCCGTTGTATTCCAGCGCGACCGGTACTTCTTCGGCCAGATGGTCGACCTCCGCGGTCAGCACGCCATGACGCCAGCGGCTGACCGGGAACGTGCGCTGCGCCGGTACCTCTTCGGTACCGGCGGCGCTGTCCGGGCTGGGTACGTCCCGTTTCATTGCACCTCCCTGCTCATCCCGCTCAGCCTGCCTGCGCCGTTTCGCCAGCGGCGCGCAAGTGCGCGAGTTGCTCTTCGTTGAACGCCTGGTAGTTGCGCTGCCACGTGGACGGCTGCGCCACCGGCATCACCTGCACCGCCGTCACCTTGTACTCGGGGCAGTTGGTGGCCCAGTCCGAGTTGTCGGTGGTGATCACGTTGGCGCCCGACTCCGGGAAGTGGAACGTCGTGTAGACCACGCCCGGCTGCATGCGCTGGCTGACGATCGCACGCAGCACGGTCTCGCCCGCGCGGCTCTGCACGCCCACCCAGTCGCCGTCCTTGATGCCACGTTCCTCGGCGTCGTGCGGATGGATTTCCAGGCGGTCTTCGTCGTGCCAGTTCACGTTAGGCGTGCGGCGCGTCTGCGCCCCGACGTTGTACTGCGACAGGATGCGGCCCGTGGTCAGGATCAGCGGATACTTCTTCGTCACGCGCTCGTCGGTCGGCACATACTTGGTGATGATGAACTTGCCCTTGCCGCGGACAAAGCCATCCACGTGCATGGTCGGCGTACCGTTCGGCGCCTCGTCGTTGCAAGGCCACTGGATGCTGCCCAGCTCGTCCAGCTTCTTGTAGCTCACGCCCGAGAACGTCGGCGTCAGACGCGCGATCTCGTCCATGATCTCCGACGGATGCTTGTAGTCCATCGGATAGCCCAGCGCGTTCGACAGCAGGATGGTGGCCTCCCAATCCGCATAGCCGCCGGCCGCCGGCATCACCTTGCGCACGCGCGAGATGCGGCGTTCCGCGTTGGTGAACGTGCCGTCCTTTTCCAGGAACGACGAACCGGGCAGGAACACGTGCGCGTACTTGGCGGTCTCGTTCAGGAAGATGTCCTGCACGACGATGCATTCCATCGACGACAGCGCCTCGGACACGTGTTGCGTGTTCGGGTCGGACTGGACGATGTCCTCGCCCTGGCAGTACAGGCCCTTGAACGTGCCGGTCAGCGCCGCCTCGAACATGTTCGGGATGCGCAGGCCCGGCTCGGGGTTGATCTCCACGTTCCATGCCGATTCGAACTGCGTGCGCACGGTCGAATCCGACACATGGCGATAGCCAGGCAGTTCGTGCGGGAACGAGCCGATATCGCACGAACCCTGCACGTTGTTCTGGCCGCGCAGCGGATTCACGCCCACGCCTTCGCGACCCACGTTGCCGGTGGCCATGGCCAGGTTGGCGATGCCCATCACGGTCGTGGAGCCCTGTGCGTGTTCGGTCACGCCCAGGCCGTAGTAGATCGCAGCGTTGCCACCGGTGGCGTAGAGCCGTGCGGCGCCGCGCAGCAGATCGGCCGGCACGCCGGTGTTCACTTCGAGCGCTTCGGGTGAATTCTCCGGCAGTGCCACAAAATCGCGCCATTGCTGGAACGCGCGGTCCTCGCAACGCTCGGCAATGAACTCGTCAGCCAGCAGGCCTTCGGTCACGATCACATGGGCCATCGACGTCACCAGCGCCACGTTGGTACCCGGCCGCAGCTGCAGGTGATAGTCGGCGCGCACGTGCGGCGAATCGACCAGGTCGATCTGGCGCGGATCCACCACGATCAGCTTGGCACCTTCGCGGATGCGGCGCTTCATGCGCGAGCCGAACACCGGGTGGCCATCGGTCGGATTGGCGCCGATCACCATGATCACGTCGGACTTGGCCACCGAGCGGAACGTCTGCGTACCCGCCGATTCACCCAGCGTGGTCTTGAGGCCGTAGCCAGTTGGCGAGTGGCAAACCCGTGCGCAGGTGTCGACGTTGTTGTTGCCGAACGCGGCACGCACGAGCTTCTGCACCAGGTAGCCTTCTTCATTGGTGCAGCGCGACGACACGATGCCGCCAATCGAATCGCGGCCGTGCTCGGCCTGGATACGCTTGAACTGCGATGCCGCGTAGCCGATGGCCTCTTCCCACGACACTTCGCGCCACGGATCGGTGATCTTCGCGCGGATCATCGGCTTGAGGATGCGGTCCTTGTGCGTGGCGTAGCCCCAGGCGAAGCGGCCCTTCACACAGGCATGGCCTTCGTTGGCGGCGCCGTCCTTGTGCGGCACCATGCGCACCACCTCGTTGCCCTTCATCTCGGCCTTGAACGAGCAGCCCACGCCGCAGTACGCGCACGTCGTCACCACGTTGTGCGATGGCTGGCCCAGCTGGATCACCGAGGTCTCGGTCAGCGTTGCGGTCGGGCAGGCCGCCACGCAGGCGCCGCACGACACGCAGTCCGATTCCATGAACGGCTGGCTGGTGCCGGCCGCCACGCGCGAGTCGAAGCCCCGGCCGCTGATCGTCAGCGCGAACGTGCCCTGCGTTTCCTCGCAGGCGCGCACGCAGCGGTTGCAGACGATGCACTTGGACGGGTCGTACGTGAAGTACGGGTTCGACTCGTCCTTCTTCATCTTGGTGTGCGTGGCGATGGGGGCGGCACCGCCCGCGCCATCGGCATAGCGCACTTCGCGCAGACCCACCACTCCGGCCATGTCCTGCAGTTCGCAGTTGCCGTTGGTCGGGCAGGTCAGGCAGTCCAGCGGGTGATCGGAGATATAGAGCTCCATCACGCCACGACGCAGTTCGCCCAGCTTGCCGCTCTGCGTGCGCACCTTCATGCCCGCTTCCACGGGGGTGGTGCACGACGCCGGGTAGCCACGGCGGCCTTCGATCTCCACCAGGCACAGGCGGCACGAGCCGAACGGTTCCAGCGAATCGGTGGCGCAGAGCTTGGGCACACCGATGCCGGCTTCGGCAGAGGCGCGCATGACCGAGGTACCGGCGGGCACGGTGACGGATACACCGTCGATCTCCAGCGTGACCATCGTGTCAGTGTCGATGGCCGGAGTTCCGTAGTCGAAATCGTCGCGAGCGTTCAAGGGACGTCTCCCGTAATGCACTGCTAGTGAGGTTGCGCATCCCTTAGGGATGCGTCGTCTTGTAAAGATGCCGCCGCTTCAGGCAGCTTTTGCCGGTTTGGCCGATAGCCCGAAGTCTTCCGGGAATTCGTTCAGCGCGGACAGCACCGGGTACGGCGTCATGCCACCCATCGCGCATAGCGAACCCGCAAGCATCGTGTCGCACAGGTCGCGCACCAGCGCCACATGCTTGACCGGCTGGTCACCCGCGATGATGCGGTCGATCACCTCGACACCGCGCGTCGATCCGATCCGGCATGGCGTGCACTTGCCACACGATTCGATGGCGCAGAACTCCATGGCATAGCGCGCCATCTTCGCCATGTCCACCGTTTCGTCGAACACCACGATGCCGCCATGACCCACCACCGCGCCAAACGCGGCATAGGCTTCATAGTCCATCGGCGCATCGAAGCGCGACTCTGGCAGATAGGCACCGAGCGGCCCACCGACCTGAACCGCGCGGATGGCCCGGCCACTGCGCGTGCCACCGCCGAAATCGAACATCAGTTGGCGCAGCGTGATACCGAACGCTTTTTCAACCAGCCCACCTTGCCGGATGTTGCCGGCCAGCTGGAACGGCAGCGTGCCGCGTGAACGGCCCATGCCGAAGTCCTGGTAATACTTCGCACCGCGCGCCAGGATCACTGGCACCGTGGCCAGTGAAATCACATTGTTGATCACCGTCGGCTTGCCAAACAACCCTTGCAATGCCGGAAGCGGCGGCTTGGCACGCACCACGCCGCGCTTGCCTTCCAGGCTTTCGAGCAGCGCGGTTTCCTCGCCGCACACATAGGCCCCGGCGCCCTTGCGCACTTCCAGCCGGAAGCGCTTGCCGCTGCCACGGATGTTGTCGCCGAGCCAGCCGGCCTCGGTGGCCGTCGCGATGGCTGCTTCGGTGGCCGCGATCGCATGCGGGTATTCGGAACGCGTGTAGATGTAGCCCGCTTCGGCGCCGACCGCGAGGGCCGCAATCGTCATGCCCTCGATCAGCACGAACGGATCGTCCTCCATGACCATGCGGTCCGAGAACGTGCCCGAGTCGCCTTCGTCGGCATTGCAGACGATGTACTTGACGTCGGCCTGCGCGGCCAGCACGGTCTTCCACTTGATGCCGGTAGGAAATGCCGCACCACCCCGGCCTCGCAGGCCCGAGTCCAGCACTTCCTGCACGATCTGCTCGGGCGCCATCGACAGCGCGCGCGTCAGGCCAGCGAAACCTTCATGCGCGATGTAGTCGTCCAGTGACAGCGGATCGGTGATGCCCACGCGCGCAAACGTCAAACGCTCCTGGTTCTTCAGGAACGGGATCTCGTCGGTCAGGCCATGCGCGAGTGCGTGCTGGCCGCCGCTCGCGAAACCGGCATCGAACAACGCGGCGACATCGTCTTCCGTCACCGGACCATAGGCCAGACGTCCGGCATCGGTCTGCACTTCGACGAGTGGTTCGAGCCAGAACATGCCGCGCGAACCATTGCGCACGATGCGCACGTCGACACCGCGCTGCGCGGCCTCGCGTGCAATGGCCTGCGCCACTTCGTCGGCACCGAGTGCCAGTGCCGTGGAATCGCGGGGTACGAAGATGGTGGTGGTCATGCGCGCACCTCCTCGTCCTCGCGTACCGCATCGATCAGCTTGTCGAAGCGCCTGGCGTCGACGCGTGCATGGAGTCGCTCGCCAATCATCATCGCAGGCCCGGTCGCACATTGCCCCAGGCAATAGACCGGCTCCAGCGTGAACTGGCCGTCCGCGGTAGTCTCATGGAAATCGCAGCCAAGCGACCGGCATGCATGCGCGGCCAATGCATCGGCGCCCACGGACTGGCACGCCTCGGCACGGCATACCTGCACGACATGGCGTCCGGCAGGCTGTTCGCGGAAATGGTGATAAAACGTGATCACGCCATGCACTTCGGCACGCGACAGGTTCAGCGCCCTGGCAATGACCGGCACCGCATCGGCGGGTATAAAGCCCTGGCTGTCCTGGATATCGTGCAGGATCGGCAGCAGTGCACCGGGCATGTCGCGTCTTGCCGCGACGATGCGTGCGATGTCACCTGCTGGTTCGGTCCCGCCACTGCCGGCTGGCGCCGCCGTGGGGATGGCGATCTCTGGCATCTGCTTGTCTCCGAGCTTTTTATGGTTGGGTCCCGATATCGGCTTTTTTCTGCATATTCGGGAACACCACAACGGGCTTTTCGGCCTCTTTATGCGACTATAGAACCGTGTTTTGCACCGTTCAATATGCTATTTTCCGCATATGCTACGCATCTCAATCCTTCCACACCTCCAAATCCGCGACGACACCGCCCCGGGACCCGCGCCGGCGCTGGATGTGTCGCGTCTGGTGGCCTTGCTGGGCCTGATCGAATCCACCGGCAACATTGCCCAGTCGGCGGAAGCGATGGCGTTGTCTTATCGCTACGCCTGGGGAATCTTGCGCGATGCGGAAACGCTGTTCGGCGGTGCGCTGATCGCCAAGACGCGTGGCCGCGGCTCCACGCTGACGCCGCTGGCGCAGCAACTGGTGTGGGCCAGCAAGCGCATTGCCGCGCGCCTGTCGCCCACGCTGGACAGCCTGGCGTCGGAACTGGAGATCGAGCTCAAGAAGCTGATGGCCGCCACCGACCCGGCGGTACGCATCCATGCCAGCCACGGTTTTGCCGTGGCCGCGCTGCGCGATTTCCTCGATGAACAGAAGGTACGGCACGACCTCAAGTACTGCGGCAGCCTCGAAGCCGCGGCCGCGCTGTCCGAGGGCGCCTGCGATGTGGCGGGCTTTCATGTGCCGATTGGTGACTTCGAGGAAGAAACGCTGCGCGGCTTCTCGCGCTGGCTTGATCCTCACAAGCACTGCCTGATCCACCTTGCCACGCGCCAGCAGGGCCTGTTCGTGCGGCCCGGCAATCCGCTGGGCGTGAAGTCGCTCGACGACCTGACACGCTCCGACGTGCGTTTCGTGAACCGGCAGCTTGGCTCCGGCACGCGCCTGCTGCTGGACCTGATGCTGGCGCGGCTCGGCATCGACAGCAACCGCATCGAAGGCTTCACCAATGGCGAGTTCACGCACGCCGCAGTAGCCGCCTACATCGGCAGCGGCATGGCCGACGTGGGTTTCGGTGTGGAAACCGCTGCACGGCGCTTCGGCCTGGAATTCGTGCCGATACTCAAGGAGCGCTATTTCTTCGCATTGGAAAAACACGCACTGCAAAGCCCCGCGCTAGCCGGTGCGGTGAGCGCATTGAAAAGCAGCACCTTCCGCGAACGCGTCAACGCACTACCAGGCTATGACGGCGAACTGACGGGAACGGTGCTGACGTTCGAGGAGGCGTTTCCGGGGGTGGTGTTGTAGAAATTCAGTTGCGCTGATTCGTTTTGCTCCCCTCTCCCGCACGCGGGAGAGGGGCCGGGGGTGAGGGCAATGAGGTTCAAATTGCGGCTTGTCTCTGATTGAATCGCTGGCCCTCACCCCCACCCCTCTCCCACTTCGCGGGAGAGGGGAGCGCATAACCAGCG